>JBGVPJ010000033.1:0-29416 GCA_045126955.1 Faecousia sp. | reverse complement strand
CCTTTACAGGCAATGTTGCCCTATGGAGTGTCGCCCAAAGGGGGTTTTTTATGTATATACTATAAAAAGTTGAACTTTTTACAATTTTTTCATTGATTTTACAGTCCTTTTGTCATACAATAGTTGGCAGTGTCCGGAAACAAATGACCCGAGGTGAGCAAAATGCTGAACATTGTGCTGGTGGAGCCGGAAATTCCCCAAAATTGTGGCAATATCGCCCGTACCTGTGCAGCCACCGGCTGCAATCTGCATCTGATTCGCCCACTGGGTTTTGATATTTCCGAAAAAGCGGTCAAGCGCGCCGGACTGGACTACTGGAATTTGGTAAATGTCCGGGATTATGAGAATTTGGAGGAATTTTTCTCCAAAAACGATGTGCGCCAGATGTGGTGTCTGTCCACCAAGGCCCCGAAAAGCTACACCGAGGCGGCCTACGAGGAGGATTGCTACCTGTTTTTCGGCAAGGAAACCAAGGGCCTGCCCGAGGACTTTCTCGCAGAGCACTATGACAGCTGTGTCCGCATCCCCATGCGTCCGGAGGCCCGGAGTCTGAACCTGAGCAATGCGGTGGCCATCACCGTATTTGAAGCTTTGCGGCAGTTGGATTTTCCCCATCTGCAGGATTTTGGAAAAATGCGTAAATAACCAAATTATGGAGGAATAAAAATGAATTACAACAAGAAATCCATTGAAGACATCGAAGTAGCCGGCAAGCGCGTTCTGTGCCGCTGTGACTTCAACGTACCCACCAAGGACGGAAAAATCACTTCCGACAAGAGAATTGTGGCTGCTCTGCCCACCATCGAGTATTTGGTAAACAAGGGCGCAAAGGTCATTCTGTGCTCCCACATGGGCAAGCCCAAGGGCGAGTGGAAGCCCGAGTTGAGTCTGAAGGTTGTTGCTGCCCGTCTGAGCGAGTTGCTGGGCAAGGAAGTCATCATGGCTGCCGACGTAGCCGGTGAGGATGCCAAGGCAAAGGCCGCTGCCTTGAAAGAGGGCGACGTGATGCTGCTGGAGAACACCCGTTACATCAAGGGTGAGACCAAGAACGACCCCGAGCTGAGCAAGGACCTGGCTTCCATGGCTGACATTTTCGTTAACGACGCCTTCGGCACTGCACACCGTGCACACTCTTCCACCGCCGGTGTGGCTGACTATCTGCCCGCCGTTTCCGGTTATCTGGTTCAGAAGGAAGTCTCCATCATGGGTAAGGCTCTGGCCAACCCCGAGCGTCCCTTCGTGGCTATTTTGGGCGGCGCCAAGGTTTCCGACAAGCTGAATGTTATCAATAACCTTTTGGAAAAGGTCGACACCTTGATTATCGGCGGCGGCATGGCTTACACATTCCTGGCTGCTCAGGGCTACAGCGTAGGCAAGAGCCTGGTTGACAACGAGAAGCTGGACTACTGTAAGGAAATGATGGCCAAGGCAGAGGCAAAGGGCGTCAAGCTCCTGCTGCCTTCCGATACCGCTATCGCCGCTTCCTTCCCCTCTCCCATTGATGCTGAAATTCCCGTAGAGTATGTGGACTGCACCGCTATTCCCGCTGACCAAATGGGTCTGGACATCGGCCCCAAGGCTTGCGCAGAATTTGCCGCTGCTGCCAAGGCCGCCAAGACCGTGGTTTGGAACGGACCTATGGGCGTATTCGAGAACCCCACTTTGGCAAAGGGTACCATCGCTGTTGCACAGGCCCTGGCAGATTCCGAGGCCGTGACCATCGTTGGCGGCGGCGACTCCGCAGCAGCCTGCGAGCAGCTTGGCTTTGCCAATGCCATCACCCACATCTCCACCGGCGGCGGTGCCTCTTTGGAATTCCTGGAAGGCTTAGAATTGCCCGGTATTGCTTGTCTGCAAGACAAGTAAGAGCGGAGCAATTCGGGGTCCACGCAAAAGCGAATGCTTTTGTGGGGAAGAGGAAAAGCAGTATCATGTGTGAGTTTTGACCCTATGGGGCAAAACGAAAGGTATGATACTTGCTTTGACGACGCCCGGTATCGCCTGTCTGCAAGATAAATAATCATCTTTGACCTGTCTCCGGCCGGGGATGACCCGGCCGGATTACTTTGAAATAACTCATCGCTATGCGATGCACATATATAAGGAGAGAATAAAATGAACAGAAAGTATCGTAAGACCGTTATTGCCGGTAACTGGAAGATGAACAAGACCCCCTCCCAGACCAAGGAGTTTATGACCCAGCTGAAGGCCATTATGCCCAAGGGCCGTTGGTGTGATGTAGCTCTGTGCGTTCCTGCCGTGTGTATCCCCGCTGCTGTCCGCGCTATGCGTGAGACCCGGGTGGGCATCGGTGCAGAGAACTGCCATGCCGCCGCCAAGGGCGCCTATACCGGCGAGCTTGCCACCGACATGCTGGTAGATGCCGGCTGTAAGTATGTAATTATCGGCCACTCCGAACGCCGTGAGATGTTCGGCGAGACCGATGCCACCGTCAACGCCAAGGTTCTGGCCGCTTTGGAAGCAGGCTTGATTCCCATTATGTGCTGCGGTGAAACCCTGGCACAGCGTCAGAGCGGTGTGACCTTTGAGCACATTGCCATGCAGATCAAGCTGGGTCTGCAGAATGTTCCCGAGGATAAGATTCGTAAGGTGGTTATCGCCTACGAGCCCATTTGGGCCATCGGCACCGGCCTGACCGCCACTCCCGAGCAGGCACAGGAGGTCTGTGAGGAGATCCGTGCTGTGGTTCGCAAGCTGTACTCCTCCAAGAATGCTCGCGCTATCTCCATTCTGTACGGCGGCAGCATGAACGAAAAGAACGCATACGAGCTGCTGGCTCAGCCCGACATCGACGGCGGCTTGATCGGCGGCGCCTCCTTGGTGCCCGAGAAGTTCGTTCAGATTATCGAAGCAGCTAACCAGCCCACCATGTAAAGACCCTTCGGAGCAGCTGCAGTGAGCAGCTGCTCCTTTTTATTCCCAAGGGATTACCGGGGCAAGTGGACGGCAATCCCAACCACCTGCAAATGATTGACCTGTACGGCACCAAAAAGAAGCAGCAGGCGGCGGCGGAATTTTACCTGCACATCATCACCCAATTGCGGGATATGGGACTGTAATCCCGTCCCGGGGAGGTATTTTTATGGAAACCCTTGTATTGCCTGCAAACCGGCCGGACACGGCCAAAACAGCGGCAAAGCTTATTAAAGCGGGCGAATTGGTGGCCATTCCCACCGAAACAGTTTACGGCTTGGGCGCTGACGGACTGAATCCGGAAGCGGTGGCCAAAATTTTCTTGGCCAAGGGCCGCCCGCAGGATAACCCTTTAATTCTCCATGTGGCAGAGGCGACCGATATGGAGAAATTCTGTCATTCCATCCCGCAAGAGGCCTACCGTTTGGCAGAAAAGTTTTGGCCCGGACCGCTGACAATGGTACTGCCCTCCCGGGATGTAGTACCCCTGTCTACCCGCGCCAATCTGCCCACGGTGGCTGTCCGCTGTCCGGACAACGCCGCCACACGGGAGATTATACGGCTCTCCGGTGTGCCCATTGCCGCACCCTCCGCCAATCTCTCCGGCAAACCCTCCACTACCACCGCAGAACATGTGCTCCATGACCACAAAGGCAAAATTCCTCTCATTGTGGATGACGGCCCCTGTCGGGTGGGTGTGGAGAGCACCATTGTGGATTTGACAGGAGATATGCCTCGACTGCTGCGCCCCGGCGGAATCACTCCGGAGCAGCTTTGTGAGGTGTTGGGGGATATTGTCATCGACAAAGCGGTCACCGCCTCTGTGGATAAGGATGCGGTGGTAAAAGCTCCCGGCATGAAGTACAAGCACTATGCCCCTGCTTGCCGTGTCATTATTGTGGATGGAGATTTGCCCGCCGCTGTCAGCTACATCCGAAAAAATTTCCGGCAGGGTAACCGCGTTCTCTGCTTTGAGGAGGAATTGGAGGCCTTCGCCGACTTTTCGCCGTTGACTTACGGGCAGGAAAAGGATCCGGATTCTCTCCTTGCCGGTCTGTTTGCCGCGCTCCGGGAGATTGACGATCCCAGCATCGGCACGGTGTTTGCCCGCTGCCCCAGAGGTTCGGGAAAGGCGCTGGCTGTGCAGAACCGGCTGGGCAAGGCCGCCGGCTTTTATCGGGTCAATGCCCGGGAAAAGTCCTGCATCATCGGCATCACCGGCGGTACCGGTTGCGGAAAAACCACCGCTTTGCAGGTCATCCGGGACTTGGGCGGCACAGTTTATGACTGCGATCAGGTCTACCACACCATGCTCCGGCAGGATACCGGGCTGCTATCTGCCATCGAAACCCGCTTCCCCGGCACAGTAGAAAGCGGTGTGCTGAATCGCAAAAAGCTAGGTAGCATTGTTTTTTCCGACGAACAGGCCCTTTTAGACTTAAACCACATTACCCACACAGCTGTCAAGAACACCCTTTTGCAGCAAATGCCACCCATTCCCTCCTTAATCGCCATTGATGCCATTGAATTGTTTGACGGCGGCTTGGGAACGCTTTGTGATGTGACCGTTGCCGTCACCGCCCCGGAGGAAGACCGTATCAATCGGCTGATTGTGCGGGACGGGATTACCCGGGAGCAGGCACTGCTGCGAATCCGCGCCCAAAAGCCGGAATGCTATTTCCGGGACAAATGCGACTATGTTTTGGAAAATACCGACACACAGACGTCTTTTCGGGAGAAATGCCTTGTGTTTTTCCGGAATCTGCTTATAATAGAGTAAAACCCAAAAGGAGAAATCACTATGGAAGAATTGCGAAACAACCTGCTGTTTGCCCCCAAGAACGGCTATGCTGCGCTGACCGACGAGCAGAGAGCTGAGATGGAAAGCTACTGCAAGCGCTACGCCGCATTTATGGACGCCTGCAAAACCGAGCGTGAGGCTACCGCCTGGACTGTTGCCGCCGCCAAAGCGGTCGGCTTTGAGGAAATGGTACCCGGCAAGGACATCAAGCCCGGCGACAAGGTATACTTCAACAACCGGGATAAGAGCATCCTTTTGGCTGTCATCGGCAACGAGAGCTTGGCGCAGGGTGCCAATATCTGTGCCGCCCATGTGGATTCCCCCCGGATGGATTTAAAACCCAATCCCCTGTATGAGGATTCTGAAATTGCCTACTTCAAGACCCATTACTACGGCGGCATCAAGAAGTACCAGTGGGCAACCATTCCTCTGGCCATCCATGGCGTCGTATATCGCAAGGACGGCAGTATGGTCACCGTCACCGTGGGCGAAGACGAGAACGACCCCGTTTTCTATGTGTCCGACCTGCTCATTCACCTGTCTGCCGACCAGATGCAGAAGACTGCCGCCAAGGTCATCGAAGGAGAGCAGTTGAATGTGATTTTGGGCACCGAGCCTCTCTCCGGTGAGGGTTCCGATTTGGTAAAACTGCACATTATGAAACTGCTCAACGAAAAGTACGGCCTTGTTGAGCAGGATTTCCAGTCTGCCGAGCTGACCATGGTGCCGGCTGGCAAGTGCCGCGAGGTGGGTCTGGACCGGAGTCTGCTGGGTGCCTACGGACACGACGACCGGGTATGTGCCTTTGCAGAAATTGAGCCTCTGCTCAATATGGGCACTCCCAAGCACACCGCTGTATGCATTTTGGCTGACAAGGAAGAAATCGGCTCCGTGGGTGTTTCCGGTATGCGGAGCCGTGCCTTCGAGTACTTTATGGAAATGCTGTGCGACGCCCAAGGTGTGAAGCTCTCCCACTGCTTTGCCAATTCTTTCTGCCTGTCTGCCGACGTATCCAACGCCTTTGACCCCAACTTCGCCGAAACCTGTGACCGCCGGAACAACAGCAGGCTCAACTACGGTATCTCTATCTGCAAGTACACCGGCTCCCGCGGTAAGGGCGGCGCTTCCGACGCCTCTGCCGAGGCTATGGGTCATGTCCGCACCACGCTGGACAACGCCGGCGTTCTGTGGCAGATTGCAACACTGGGTAAGGTCGACCAGGGCGGCGGTGGTACGGTAGCCGCCTATATGGCAAACCGAAACATCGTCACCGTGGATGCCGGCGTACCTGTGCTGTCTATGCATGCACCCATGGAGCTGGTGAGCAAGCTGGACTGCTATATGACTATGTTGGCCTGCAAGGCGATCTATCTGGCATAATCTTCTTCGGAAAACTCCCGCAGAATAAGGGCGTGTGGAATACACGCCCTTATTTTTCTTGGCCATATTTGGTGTTTTGTAGGTTCTTTACTTTTTCCGGGAAAAATGCTACAATAAAAGGCACCTAGGAGGTGACCCGATGAAATACTATTTTCAGCAGTTCAAGCTGGCCCTTCGTAAGGGCGACTGGGTACTGCTGCTATTGTGCGCCGTTACCACGGCCTTCGGCTGTTTGATTGTGGCCAGCGCCACCAATTATCTAGATTCCTTTCGTTATGTAGGCATGCAGATTGTAGGAGCCCTCATCGGCATTTTGCTGTATACGCTGATCTCCACTGTGGATGTGGACTTCTTTTTGGAGCGCCGTATCTGGCTGATGGTCTTCAACATTTTCTTTTTGGCTCTGCTGATTCCCTTCGGTGTGAACATCGGCGGTAACAAGAGCTGGGTACAACTGCCTTTCCTTCCCTTTAATATACAGGTGGCGGAAATCTGTAAAATTACCTATATCCTTATTATGGCCTCGGTTATGAACGCCCATAAGGAAAAAATTTCCTCCGCGAAGTCTATTCTGCATATAGGCTTTCACCTACTGCTTTTGGTGGGTATGAACATGGGACTCTCCAGCGACCTGGGCGTGTCTCTGATTTTTGTTTTTATTTTTGTTGCCATGGCTTATACAGGCGGCGTGAATCTGTTATGGTTTGCCGCGGGCATCGGTGGTATTGCGCTGGCGTTTCCCGTGCTTTGGCCGTTGTTAAGTGACCATCAGCGACTGCGTATCGAGGTTTTGTTCAATCCCCAGCTGGATGCCAACGGCACCGGTGTTCTGTGGCAGACCAGCTTAAGTCTGCGTACCCTCACCGGCGGCGGTCTTTTGGGTCAAGGCCTGTTCAACGGCCACCGCACCCAAAATGCTGCGTTTACCGGCCAGCACACAGACTGGATCCTCTCGGTAATCGGCGAGGAACTGGGCTATGTGGGCTGTCTGCTGGTATTGCTGCTGTTAAGTGCCATTATCGGCCGATGCATTTGGGTAGGCTTGCGGAGTCAGGAATACTCCCGACGGCTGATTTGCTTCGGTGCCGCTGCAGCTCTTATTTTCCAAACACTTATCAATATCGGTATGTGCACAGGTGTCGGCCCGGTTATCGGCCTAACCCTGCCCTTTATCAGCTACGGTGCCACCTCTATCGTCTCTCTGTATGCCATGCTGGGACTGGTATCCGGCGTGTATGCCCGCCCTGCCGCCGTTTCCCATGAGCGCTATATCCGTCCCCCCATAAATTAAAAATGCAAAAGCGTTTTTCCGGACAGCTATATCGCCATGTGTCACAAATGTTATGTAAACGGAGTCCGGGAGCGCAAAACCATCAAGCTCCACAGGCAGGACTAAGAATAAGGAGATATCAATATGGAACTTTCTGAAATTCTCGCCAAGTGCGACCACACTCTGTTGAATCAAGCCGCCACATGGAACGATATCAAAACAATTTGCGATGACGGCATAAAATATCGCACCGCCTCCGTATGTATTCCCGCCTCCTTTGTGAAGCAGGCCAAGGAATATGTGGGCGAGAATTTGGCAATCTGCACCGTCATCGGTTTCCCCAACGGCTATGCCACCACAAAATCCAAGTGCTTTATGGCCTCCGATGCCGTGGACAACGGCGCTGACGAGGTGGATATGGTCATCAACATCGGCTGGGCCAAGGAAGGCAAATGGGCGGAGCTCACTTCCGAAATCGCCGCCGTCAAGGCTGCCTGCAAAGGTAAGCTCCTGAAGGTCATCATTGAGACCTGCCTGCTCACCGATGAGGAGAAAATCGCCCTGTGCAAGTGCGTCACCGATGCCAAAGCCGACTATATCAAGACCTCCACCGGCTTCTCCACCGCCGGTGCCACCTTCCACGATGTGGAGCTGTTTGCCAAGCACATCGGTCCCGATGTAAAAATCAAGGCCGCCGGCGGCATCTCCAGCTTGGAGGATGCGGAAAAGTTTATCGCACTGGGCGCCTCCCGTCTTGGTACCTCCCGGATTGTAAAGATTGCCAAGGGCATGAAAAACGACGGTTCATATTAAATTCTCGAAGGGGGAGGGTGTTTGCCCTTCCCTTTCCCGGTCATAAGGAGCTTTCTATGAAACGAATTTTTTTAATTGTACTGGATTCTCTGGGCATTGGTGCCATGCCTGACGCCCAGAGCTTCGGAGATACGGGTGCCAACACCCTCGGCGCCTGCTGTGGGTCTCATGAGTTGCACATTCCTAATTTAATTGCCGCCGGCCTGGGCAATATCGACGGCATCACCTACCTTCCCAAGACTGTCAACCCCACCGGTGCGGTGGCACGCTTGGCAGAGGCATCTCAGGGAAAGGACACCACCATCGGTCACTGGGAGATTGCCGGTATCGTGTCGGAGCACCCCCTACCTACCTATCCTCAGGGCTTCCCCGAGGAAATTTTGGAGCCGTTCCGGCAGGCAACCGGCAGAGAGGTACTGGCAAATGCCCCCTGGTCCGGCACGGCAGTCATTGAGGAATACGGTCGGGAGCACATGGAAACCGGCGCTTTGATTGTCTATACCTCCGCCGACTCCGTGTTCCAAATTGCCGCCCACGAGGAGGTCGTACCTCCGGAACAGCTGTACGAGTACTGCCGGATAGCAAGAAAGCTCCTCCATGGCAAGCACGGCGTGGGTCGGGTCATTGCCCGTCCCTTTGTGGGTACACCCGGTAATTTTACCCGCACAGCCAACCGCCATGACTTTTCCCTGGAGCCGCCGGAGGAAACGGTGCTGGATGCCCTGCAGAAGGCCGGTCTTGCCACCATCGGCGTGGGAAAAATCTATGATATCTTTGTGGGTAAGGGTATTGGTGAGCATATCTACAACAAAAGCAACGCCGACGGCATGAACCACACAGCTAACTTTGCCGCACAGGACTTTGAGGGTCTGTGCTTTGTGAATCTTGTGGACTTTGATATGCACTACGGCCACCGCCGGGATGTGGACGGCTATGCCAAGGCTTTGAGCGAATTTGACCGTTGGCTGGGTGAATTCCTGCCCACTCTGGGGTCGGAAGATCTGGTGATGATCACCGCCGACCACGGCTGTGACCCCTCCTACACCGCCACCACCGACCATACAAGAGAGTATGTGCCTCTGCTGGTGCTGGGCAAAGGGGTAAAGCCTGTGAATTTGGGTACCCGAGAGAGCTTTGCTGACATTGCCGCCACCGTTGCGGATATTTTCGGCGTCCCCCTTGCCACCCCCGGCAAGAGTTTTGCAAATGAGATTTGCAAATAAAAATACAATAACGGAGGAATTTCCATGACCCCGGAAAAACTCATTGAACTGGCCAAGCAGGCTATGCTCCGCGCCTATGCGCCCTATTCCGGCTACAAAGTAGGTGCCGCCCTGCTGTGTGCCGACGGCACCGTATATCAAGGCTGTAACATTGAAAATGCCGCCTACGGCCCCACCAACTGCGCCGAGCGCACCGCCATCTTCAAAGCGGTGTACGATGGCCACCGTGACTTTACCGCCATTGCCGTCTGCGGTGGCAAAGATGGCAATATCTCCGGCGCTTTTCCGCCCTGCGGCGTCTGTCGGCAGGTAATGCGGGAATTCTGCAAGGATGATTTTGTTATCTATTTGGTCGGTGGCGACAGCAGTTTCAATACCGTCACCCTTGCCCAGCTTCTGCCCTTCAGCTTCCAAGCAGAAAAACATATGCGGTAAGCTTTTTCTGTATTTCTTCGGCATTTTCTACAAAAACAGAAAAATTCATAAAAAACGTGGGTGCGTTGAATACGCACCCACGTTTTTTAACATCGTAAACAATCAGAAGCTTTTCTCAAATGACAGAAGAAATGCGGACAATTTCTTCTGTGTCAATTGTATCTCTCTCATAAAAGGCCTCCGCATTTACCGAAATCACAATCAGTTCACAGTTCTTCCAAATAGGCCACACCGGGAATATCCTGAACAATTTCCAAAATCTGGCCGTGGCTGCTACGCTTTTTTACCTTGAGGGTCGCAATGTAGGCTCTGTTGCCGGTATCGCTGTCCGCACCCTGCTCCCGCTGTACGTTGCCGATTTCAATACCACTGTTCCGTACAGTCCGCAGGAAATCACCCAAGCTGATTTCCGGTGACAGCTCAATATAGACCTCTACCTGCCGGCTCTTCCGGTGCATGTTATTGTCCATCCGCTGTAAAAGTGTGATGACCGCAAATACCCCAATACCGCCGGCAATGGCCGCCTCGTAAAAGCCGACACCCAGTGCCAGACCCACTGCGGCCGCAGTCCAAAGACCGGCGGCGGTGGTCAGACCTTTAATTTGATTTCGACGGGTCACCACAATAGTACCCGCACCCAAAAAGCCGATGCCGCTGACCACCTGCGCACCCATCCGCACCGGATCTCCAGTACCAAAGGCTTGGTTGATATACTGATTCGTCAGCATGACGAGACAAGCACCCATACACACCAGCATATAGGTTCGCATACCGGCAGGGCGATTTTTCATGCCCCGCTCCAAACCCAAAAGTCCGCCAATCACCACTGCCGCAAAAATGCGCAGAGCGACCGCCAAATAGGTCACTTCCCGAATCTCCATATTCCTCACTCCTTTTGGTATACTTATGCCAAACCTGCCGGATTATTCCGCCGCAATGGCCTCAATTTCACACAGTACACCCTTGGGCAGGCTCTTCACTGCCACACAGCTCCGTGCCGGCTTGGACACAAAATATTGAGCGTATACGGCATTGAATTCTGCAAAATCCTCCATATCCGCCAAAAAACAGGTGGTTTTAAAGACTTTTGTAAAATCCACACCGGCGGCCTCTAAAATCGCACCCACATTTTTACAGCTTTGGTGGGTTTGGGCGGCAATGCCCACAGGAATTTCACCTGTCTTCGGGTCGATGGCTATCTGCCCAGAGGTGTACACCAGACCGTTTACCGCATAACCCTGGCTGTAAGGGCCGATGGCGCTGGGGGCATTGGTTGTTACAATGGGTTTCATCATACTTCCTCCTTTGCGTGCAGGGCCTGTTCCCGACCCTGACAAGTAAACAGGATTACCTGCTTTTGTTCCGCTTCCTCCCGTAGAATCTCCAGAGCAGCGGCTAAGCGCACATCGTCAAAGCGCACCAAGGCATCGTCCAGCACCAGCGGAGCCTCCGGAGTCAGCTCCTCCGCCACCGCAAGCCGCAGGGCAAGGTACAACTGGTCCACCGTGCCGTCACTGCGCCACAGGGTGCCGCGGAGTGTGGTTTCCCCCTGTGCACCGGCCTCCAGGGACAAATCCTGTCCAAGGCTCAGCCGTTGGTACCGCTGACCCGTCAGCTTGGCAAATAGAATCTGTGTCCGCTGGGAAATTCGGGGTGCAAACCGCCGTTGCAGCTCTTGCGTGGCCTGTTGGAGTGTCTCCTGTGCCCGGGTGAGTGCCCGATAGTACTGCTCCAAAGCGGCAATTCTAGTTTGTAACTGCTGTTTTTGGGCCTGCAGGCTCTCCTCCTGTCCCAATGCCTCCATCTGCCCCTGACACTGACCCAACCGCTGATGGAGCAGCTGTCGCTCCAAGGTGCTGTCCGACAGCCGCTTTGCGGTTTCCTGAGGGGATAATGTAAGTGTATCCTCAAATTCGGGAGGTGCTATCTGCTTGTCTGCACCGGAAAGTGCCTGCAGTACCTCCTCCGCCTGCCGCAAAGCGCGCTGCTGCTCCTGCAGACGGCTGTAGGCAAGCTGCTGCTGACGGCAGGTTTCCTCAAATTGGGAGAGATTGTTGCCACCGGTGAGTAACGCAATGGCTTGGGTATTTGCTTCTAAATTGCGGTTTATCTCCCCGAGCTCCTGCTGTCGGGCGGCCAATGCGTCGTTGTAGGTCTGCTGACTGGAGGCGTATTCCGTTGCCGCGGCCTCCCACCGATCCTCCGGGATGCCCCGATATCGCTCCAGCAATGCGGCAATCTGTTTTTGCAGTTTCTTGCGTTTTGTAAAGCCGGCAATTAGGCAGGCCACACCGCAGAGCAGGAAAATACCCCCGCCGAGCTGCACAGGCAGACTGTTGATTAAAATCAATAGCACCGCGCCAAGCACAAGGAATAGACCGCCCAAAACATAGAGCAATGGGCTCTTTTTGTCATTTTTCAGTTGGGTCAACACTTTGCCGTCCAGCCGCGCATCTGTAACCGCCTCATCCGGGTCCTTGCCTCGGAAAGGCTCCGCAGGAATCGGTGCCTGCGGCAGAGGCGGCAAGAGCTGTGCCTGCATATGCAGGGCATCCCGGGTGTCCCGAAGCTGTTGGAGTGCAGCCATATCCTGTCGAATTTTCTCCTGTGCGGGAAGCATCTCACAGGCCGCCTCCCCTTGGGCAAGGCTCTCTGCGGCCACATCCCGTCGCATTTGGGCGGCGGCCAGCTTTTGGGTATACTGCAAATGCTCACTGTACTCCAAGGCCTGCCTGTGATTTTCCAACTGCTTTTCCTGCGCCTCAAGGGCATTCTGCCGTTCACGGATGGAGGAAATCTGATACTGCAGTGCCTGCAGCTGCTGAAGCTTTTTGTCCAACTCTACCTGCTGCGCCTCCAACTCCGGCAGTAATCCCTTCCGGTTAAACCGGCAGCGATTTTTCAAATCCCGAAGCTTTTGCGCCAAATCGTCGGAGGCACCGCTCTCATCTGCGGTGGTCACCAGCTCGTTTAAGCGACGGCGGAGGGATTCGTCCTCCGTCACCGGCATCTCCGACAGCTTCAAAAAGCCTGCCCGGGCAAAAACACTGCGCTCTACCCCCAGCAACACCTGTCCCGGCATTGCCACGCACAGCTCCGGCACAGCCACACCTGTGCCTGTTTCAAAGGCCTTTACTTCGCCCAAGGGCAGACGGCCCTTGCTCCGCCGCTCCAAAGTGATTGCCCGTCCGTTCCAAAGGATGTCCATACTGCCGGACATAGGCTCTCCCGACCAAGGGGCATAGTGTTCCTTGTCCGCCAAAAAACCGGTTTTCGACCGGGAGGCGGTGTCAATGCCGTAAAGCATGGCCATGAGAAAAGCGCACCAGGTACTCTTTCCCCATTCGTTAGGTGCCTCAATGATGTTCAAACCCGGCTCTAAAGTGAGGGTCTGCCGGGACAATTTACCAAAGGTAGCTGTCATAGAAAGAATTCTCACGGCAAAACCACCTCCTGTCCCTCCAAAAGCTGCCGAGAAAGACGGGCAGCCAGCAACAGCTCCTGTTTTTCTTCCTCATCGGCGCTTTCCATGGCCTGCCGTAGTAGACCGAAGTACACGCCCTCAAAGCTATCCTCGCCCAAACTCCCCCAAATATCCACCGGGCGGGTGGTCTTATCCCGTAGGACAAGGTTGGGAAGGTGGGCATATTCTGCCTGCAATTTTTCCAAATCCGGCGCTTCACAGCAGCCGGTCAGCGTCACACGGTAGTAATTTTCATTTCCCACGGGAGGAAGAATGCTTCCCAAGGCATTGGGCTCTGCCTGCAAATCGTAAAAGCGCGGTGTATCCAAAGGATGAAACCGCAGAGAAACGGCATCCCCCAACTCCACAATGTACACACCCTTTTCACCCGGTTCGTCGTAGCCGCGGCCCATAGGGCAGCCGGGCCACGCGCAGAGGGTTTTGCCCGCCACAAAGCTATCCGCTTTGTGGATGTGGCCCAAGGCCAAATAATCCAAATTGGAGGCCAGCACCTGCGCCTTGGTGATGGGGTTATAAGGGGAGCCGATTTGCGTGGGATCCCCGTGGAAAATACCGATGGCATATTTTTCCAGGCAATCCGCCCGAAAATTTTGCAAAAGGGCGGGACAGTCCATACTCTCAAAGCCGGCTCCGTATACCCGGCAGTCCAGTGCCGGCAGCGCCACCGATTCAATGCGGTTGGATTTGAAAATATGCACATTCTCCGGCCACAGCTCCTTGATCCACGGACTGTCCGAACCGCAGAAGTCGTGATTTCCCGGGGTGATGAACACCGGTACGGCAATGGCCTTTAATACATCGTATAAATTTTGATAGGTGTGGGGCGTATAGGCTCCGTCAAACAAATCGCCGGCAAGGAGCACCAAATCGCACTGTTCCTCCCGGACAAGCTCAAAAATCTGTCCGGGAACAGCCGCCAGGCCTTGCCGCAGAGCCTCCCCGTGACCCTGCATAGGGGCATCCAAATGCCAATCAGCCCCGTGAAGAATCTTCATCGTAGCAATCCACCCTTTCTGCCTTCCGGCACAGACCGGTTTGGCTGTCAATGGTAAACAAAACCGCCTCCAGCTTGGTGGGACCCTCCGCCCACTGATAACGGGAGGGCAAATCCCCCCGGAATTTGGCAATGGACAGCTTCGGCTGGATGCCCAGCACAGAATTTCTAGGGCCGGTCATGCCCAAATCCGTCACATAGCCGGTACCCTTGGGAAGCACCTGCGCATCGGCGGTGGGCACATGGGTGTGGGTACCCCACAGGGCGCTGATACGCCCGTCCAGCATATAGCCCATAGCCAGCTTTTCCGATGTCGCCTCGGCGTGCAGCTCCACCAGCACCAGCTTGGTGTCCAGCTCTTTCAGTATTTTTTCCACCTGTAAAAAGGGGTTGTCCGGGGCGTAGTCCATATTGCACCGGCCAATTAAATCAATTACCGCCACCGGCCCGCATCGGGTGTCAAAGATGCCATACCCTCTGCCGGGAGTCTGGGGCGCATAGTTCGCAGGTCTTAAAATTCGGGGGCAGTCCTCCATATAGTCCACCAGCTCCCGCTTGCCGAAGGTATGATTACCCATAGTAATCACATCCGCACCGGCATCAAAAATGTCCTCCCCCTGCTGGGGAGTCATTCCCACCACGCTGGCATTCTCTCCGTTGACCACCACAAAGTCTGCTCCGGTCTGCCGTTTCAGCCACCGCAAAGTACGGCGCACCCGTTCCATACCCGGATTGCCCACCACATCACCAACTGCCAATACCTTAAAATCCATAACGCCCTCCCCGGCTTTTCTTACAGCTTAACCGAAAAACTGATAAAAATGAATGATATTCATATCCTCGGCCATCTCAAGGCCGTGACTGCCCAGCTTGCCGTCAATTTCGTGACAGCCGTGGTCCGGCAGATAAGCCGCCATGCCGGTTTTGCCTGCCCATGCCTTTTGCGCAATGGCGGACAGGGTTGCAAATGCTTTGGAATTGTGGACAATCTGTGCCAGTGCCTCCTCCGATTCGGGACCGAAGCGGTGCATGGTGGCATCGTAGTTGCCGTTGTAGACGGTAATCAAATCATATTTGTCCTCTGCCAGCACCTCTGCCGCATGGGCATTGCACTCATCGTGGGTCTTGCAGATGATATAGTCCATCTCCCGCTCCAAGAAGATTTTGGAGATACTGTCCCCCTCGGTGGAGATGATAACGGGCCGGCGGCCGGCGGCGATAGCCGCATCGAAAAGAGTAGGCACCGTCAAAACCGGCTTCACATACGCCTGAATGCCATGGTTTTCCGGGTTTAAGCCCGTGTACATGGAGGCAAAGCACACCGGTGTCACCGAGGGCATCACGGAATAGACGGGCAGTGCCATCTGAGAATTTTGAATGACCTCCGCAAACAGATGGGTGTATTTTTGATACAGCCACAGGGCGATGGCATCCGGATTATACAGCAGTGCCCGTTCCACAGGCTTTCCGGACAGGGTCTTCTGTGCCAACTGCAATACGATTTCGTTGGGGTCATCCGCACCCTCAGGCATTGCAAAACCCATAAGCCGGGCAACCGTCGCGGCAGTTTGGGTAATTCTGAGAGAATTCCGGCAATCCATAACCTTCTCCTCCAAAAAAATAACAGCATTACGTCTTGTAATGCTGTTATTATATAGGATTTCCGTTCAAATGGCAATATTATCTCTGATATTCAAACTCAAAATCGTAAATATCAACCACATCGCCGTCCTGAATGCCCATCTCCTCCAGCCGCTTGAACAGTCCGCACTTATGCAGCTGGGTGTCGAAGTAATTTCGGGATTCGTAGTCGTCAAAGTTGATATTCATAATGAGCCGTTCCAGCCAGGTTCCGGTAATGACCCAAGTGCTGCCCAAATGCTCGATTTCCAAGCTCTCCGGATCGCCGGCCTCTGCCACCAGCTCCACATATTCCGGCTCGTAAATGGTCACGGGGGGCAATGTGCGAAGCTTCTCCGCCACCACACGCATGAGGTTTTTGGTGCCTTGGGTGGTGCCTGCAGAGATTTCGTATAATTCACAGCCGGCCTGCTCCACGTGCTCACGCAGACGCTGTAAATTGTCAGAATCGGGCATCAGCAGGTCGCACTTATTGGCAGCCACAATCATGGGGCGGTTGCTTAAATCCACAGAGTAGTTTTTCAGTTCCTCGCAAATGGCATCAAAATCCTCCACCGGGTCCCGACCCTCGCTTCCGGACACATCCACCACATGCACCAAAAGCCGGCATCTGTCAATGTGCCGCAGGAAATCGTGGCCAAGTCCGGCACCCTCGGCAGCGCCCTCAATGATGCCGGGGATATCCGCCATAACGAAGGACACGCCCTCATCCACATAAATCACGCCCAAATTGGGGTAGAGGGTGGTGAAATGGTAGTTAGCAATTTTGGGACGGGCATTGGAGGTGACAGACAGCAAGGTGGATTTGCCCACATTAGGGAAGCCTACCAGACCCACATCTGCCAATAGCTTCAGCTCCATGATTACGTCCCGTTCCTGTCCGGCAAGGCCTGCCTTGGCAAAACGGGGTACCTGTCGGGTGGGGGTGGCATAATGGCCGTTGCCCCAGCCGCCGCGACCGCCCTTGGCAATGACAAAGTCCTCACCGGTGGACATGTCCACGATAATTTGATTGGTCTGCGCATCACGAACCACGGTGCCCCGGGGCACCTGAATGACCAGCGGCTCTCCCCGCTTGCCGCTCATACTCCGACCCTGACCGTTTTGACCGGCCTGGGCGGCGTATTTACGCTTATAACGAAAGTCCAAAAGAGTGGACAGATTATCGTTGACCCGAAGAATCACACTGCCGCCGTGTCCGCCGTCGCCGCCGTCCGGGCCGCCGGCTGCCACATATTTTTCCCGGTGGAAGGCCACCGCACCGTCACCGCCGCGGCCGCCGCAAACGGTGATTCGCACCTTATCTACAAACATCTCCATAAGAAGTCCTCCTTTGTTAGGAATAACTTATACTGTCATAAATTTTCATTTACAAATCTCTGCAAAGAAAAATTTATCGCAGTATAAAGGGAAAGGGCTGCTGCATTAGTTTGCAGCAGCCCGTAAGAAGCTATGCGTGATTCGTGATTACTGCTCTTGCGCATACACGGAGCACTGACGACGATCCTTACCCTTGCGCTCGAAACGGACAGTGCCGTCGACCAGAGCAAACAGAGTGTCATCGCTGCCGATACCCACATTGACACCGGGATGAATGTGCGTGCCTCTCTGGCGAACCAGAATGTTGCCGGCCAAAACGAACTGACCGTCAGCGCGCTTCACGCCCAGGCGCTTTGCCTCGGAATCACGACCGTTCTTGGTAGAACCGCCGCCTTTATGGTGAGCGAAAAACTGAATACCAATTTTCAGCATGGTGTTACACCTCCAAAACTTCGATATAATCTGGATAATCATCCCGCATACCTGCCAAAGTCAGCAACATACCGGCAAGCACGGCCTGCACAGCATCTTCCTCGTCGCAGGATGTGGGGAGGGTCAGAGTGATGCGGGCATCCTCTTTCTTGACCCGAACCTTGGCCTTTGCGCCGCACACATCGTTGATGGTGGCTTCGGCCATGGTCACAACAGCGGAGATTGCGGCACAGACAATATCCTGTCCGGCCTCGGCATAGCCGCTGTGTCCTGAGATGGAGAATCCGGTGATTCTGTCATCCTCGGTAAAAAATTCGCATCTAGTCATAATTACAGTGCGATCTTGGTGATTTCCACCTTGGTATAGGGCTGACGATGACCCTGCTTCTTCTTCTCGTTCTTCTTAGCCTTGTACTTGAAGACGATGATCTTCTTAGCCTTGCCGTTCTTGATGGCCTTTGCCTCAACCACAGCACCCTCCACTACGGGAGCGCCGATCTTGGAGTTTTCGCCGTCCAGAATAGCCAGAACCTGGTCGAACTTTACGGTAGCTTCTGCCTCAACATCCAGCTTCTCGATGTACAAAACATCGCCCTCAGCTACGGTGTACTGCTTACCACCGGTCACGATAACTGCTTTCATTTCTTTGTTTCACCTACTTTATTTTTTGTAGACTCGCTTTAAAGGTGGGTGTTTTGGGCGCACCAACTTAAACCTTTTCAATGCGGCTCGTATATTTTAGCAAAGGAATTCCTAAAAGTCAAGGAGTTTTTCTAACTTTTTTGCCTGTTTTTGCAGGAAATTACAGCACCTTGGCGCCTTCAAAGGCCACATGCAGGGGCATGATCTCCCAATTCTTCTCGGTAATGGCAGGAAGCTTCTTCTCAAGCTTTTCCTTCAAAGACTTATCCCGGGTGATGCACAGCAAGGTGGAGCCGGCACCGCTCAGACAAAATGCCGCTCCGGCGGTGCGGACAAAGCCTTCAATGGCTTCATAATCCTCGATCATATTCTTACGGTAGGGCTGATGGAGCCTGTCCTGCATGGCATTGCGCAGAAGTTTTTCGTCACCCAGCTCCAAGGCCTTCAGCACCATAGCGCCGTGAGCAATGTTGTAGATGGCATCGGCACGGCTTACCTGCTCCGGCAGCACCGCTCTTGCCTTCACGGTGGGCATATCAAAATCCGGCACAAGCGCCAAAAACTCCCAGTCCGGATGCAGCGGAAAGCTCACCGACACCGGCAGACCGTTATCCACCATAGAGGCGGTAAGGCCGCCGAAAAAGGCAGGAGCCAGATTATCCGGGTGGCCTTCCATGGCATTGGTAATGTTCAAAAGGCCTTGTGTGGACAGGCGGTTGCCCCGGAGCACGTTGGCACCCATGGCACCGGCGACCAACAGCGCAGCGGAGGAGCCAAGACCCCGACAGATGGGGATATGGGCATCAATGTGAATTTTCACACCCTTTACCTCCTCGCTCAAAGAGGCCAGTACAGCGCAGTAGGACACATAGGCCAAATTGTCGGGGCCGGTAAAGGCCTCGTCGCAGCCGGTAATCTCCAAACCGCTTTCCGTTTCCTCGAAGGTCACGTCGGTATATAATTGCAGGGCGCAGCCAAAGGCGTCGAAGCCCGGACCTAAATTGGCTGTGGTGGCCGGTACGCGGATGGTTACAGCATTCATGGGCTTCTCCTTTACAGACCCATAACAAAGTCCAGCATGGTGTTCTTTTCAATCACACCGGTATGCAGCTCCCGCTTTTCCTGCAGGCCGGCCAAATTCTCCGGGATGGGGAAGCCGGTAAGGTTTTGCAGGTACTCCATTTGGGCAAATTCGTCCATTTGCGGTGCGTTCTCCAAAGAAGACAGAACAGCCGCCGGGAACTTATAGGGGGAGGCGGTGGACAGCACCACCATGGGGCGGTGGTCGCCGGTTTGGTTGACATAATCTTCCGCAACCGCCCAGCCGGTAGCGGTGTGGGTATCGCAGAGATAGTGTTGATTTTCAAAAACAGCCTTGATGGTCTGTTTTGCCTTGACATCGTCACAGTAGCCTGCCCAGAATTCCTCCTTGATGGCGGTTTTCAGGCTGTCAGGCACAGTGTAGAAGCCGTTGGTGTTCAAATCCTTCATAAGGCTCGCAACCAGTGCGGTATCCTCGGACAGGAAGTACAGCAGCCGCTCCAAATTGGAGGACACCAAAATATCCATAGAGGGGGAGGCGGTTTTGTGGAGGGGGCGGCGGCGGTCATAGACACCGGTTTCAATGAAATCGGTGAGCACGTTGTTGGCATTGGAGGCGCATACCAGCTTGCCCACGGGAAGACCCAGCCGCTTTGCCAGCCAGCCGGCGAGGATGTCACCGAAATTGCCGGTGGGC
The DNA here is from genome assembly GCA_045126955.1 of Faecousia sp. Taxonomy (GTDB): domain Bacteria; phylum Bacillota; class Clostridia; order Oscillospirales; family Oscillospiraceae; genus Faecousia. The sequence goes on along the minus strand of JBGVPJ010000033.1, from coordinate 9,309 downwards.
ACGCAGAAATTCACTTCATCCCCCATGGCAATCTGACCGCGACGAAGCAAGTCGGCATAAGCCTTGAAATAGTAAGTAATTTGAGGTGCCAAACGGCCGATATTGATGGAGTTAGCGGTGGACAGGCGCAGGCGGTTACCGGCAGGCAGTCTTCCCTCCACGGCGGCGGCAAAGATGTTCTTTACACCGGTTTGGGCATCGTCAAAATTGCCCTTCACGGCGCACACTGCCACATTATTCCCCTCTTGTGTGACCATTTGCGCCCGCTGAACAGCAGACACACCGCCATCCGGATAGAATACGCAGATTTTTACACCCGGCACATCCGCAAAACCCGCAAGAGCGGCCTTGCCGGTATCGCCGGAGGTAGCCGTAAGGATGAGAATGTCCTCCTCCATGCCCTTTTCCTTTTTAGCAGCGGTGAGCAATTGGGGGAGCATACACAGCGCCACATCCTTAAATGCAGAGGTGGGGCCTCTAAACAGCTCCAGTACGGTGAATTTTCCGGTGTCCACAGTGGGGGTCAGTTCTTCGGTCTGGAATTTTCCCCGGTAAGCACGATTGACCAAACTCTCCATATCGGGAATATCCGGCAACATCGCCCCGATAATCTGGGTCGCCATTTCCAAAGTGTTGGCCTTCAGACAAGCAGAAATATCCAATTGGGGTAAAACAGCAGGCACATACAGGCCGCCGTCGGGAGCAAGACCGGACAGCACAGCCTGTGCACTGTCAACAGTGGATTTATGATTTCGTGTGGAATGATATAGCATAATGTCCTCCTTTTTAGGCTTTTCTCTCTCTATTTTTCGCTAAATGCACAAAACTCCCAAAAAATGAGGGTAATTGTTGGGTTTTTGACACAATTGCATTTCTGTAAAGTATATGATATACTTTTTGGTAGGAAATTGCAAGTGTTTTTCCACCAAAAACGTTTGTGTACAAAACAGTTACAGGAGGATGAGAAAATGCGTATTGGATTGCTTGGTTTTGGCGTGGTTGGCAGAGGCGTCTATGACTTAACTGCCTCCCGTGATGATATCAAGGTGGCGAAGGTTGTGTGTCTGGAGGATATTTCCCTACCGGATGCACAGGTCACTAAAAATTTCACAGATGTACTCACAGATGATACCATCGACACTGTGGTAGAAGCTATGGGCGGTTTGCATCCGGCCTATGAGTTTGTCCGTGCCGCAATTGAGGCCGGCAAGCACATCATTACCTCCAACAAGGCGCTGGTTGCTACCTTCTACGATGAGCTGATTCCCCTTGCCAAGGAAAAGGGTATCTGTTTCCGCTGCACCGCAGCTGTGGGCGGCGGTATCGGCTGGCTGAGCGAGCTGGAGCGTGCCCGCAGAATGCAGACCATCGAAAAGGTGGGCGGCATTATGAACGGCACCTGCAATTATATTCTCGATTCCATGACCCGACTGGGACTTACTTACGCCGATGCCCTCTCTCAGGCACAGGCACTTGGTTATGCCGAGGCCAACCCCACAACAGATGTGGAGGGTATCGACACTTGGCACAAAGTGATTCTGTCCTCCAACATTGCCTTCGGCATCAGTTTGGATACCGCAACGGTACCGGTTGCCGGTATCAGCAAGATTAAAGCCACCGATGTAGAGAAGTTCACTGCCCATGGGCTGGTGTGTAAGCTGATTTCCACCGGTAAAAATGTTGACGGCAAGGTCAGCGCCTATGTCCAGCCCACCTTGGTTAAGCAGGGCGAGCCGGAATCTGCCGTGCCTGCTAACTATAACCTTATCACTCTGGTAGGCTCTGCCTCCGGCCGGATGAGCTTCTACGGACAGGGCGCAGGTCGCTACCCCACAGCATACAATGTAGTACAGGATTGCGCCGATGTGCTTGCAGGCAAGGGCTTCTACAGTCCCTATGGGAAAAAGGTAGCCGCCGAGAACACTGACACCCTCTGCTACTATGTCAGCGGAAGCACCGATGCATGGCTTGAAGAAAACACCGCCGAAACCTGGGGCGATGCAGTCATCACCAAGCCTGTCTCAGTGGAGGCGATGCACGCATGGCGGAAGGCTAACCCCGATGCCTTCATTGCCGCGTTTGCGGAATAATCCAGAAAGGAAGAAACTTTATGCTGAAAGTAACCAAATTTGGCGGCTCCTCCATGGCTGACGCCGGTCAATATCAAAAAGTCCGTGATATCCTGCTGGCAGACGAAGAGCGAAAGGTTGTTGTCGTATCCGCCGCCGGCAAGCGCCACAGTAAGGACCACAAAATCACCGATCTTCTATATCTGTGCCACGCCCACACCCAGTACGGTGTGCCTTGTGATGCCGTGTTTGAGATGATTACCTCCCGGTATTTGGAAATCCGGGAGAAGCTGGGCATCTGCTTGGATTTGGAGCCGGAGTTTGAAGAGCTGAAAAAGCGTCTGGATAAGAAACAGGTCTCTCAGGATGAGATGGCCAGCCGGGGCGAGTACTACTCCGCCAAGCTGATGGCCGCCTACCTAGGCTTCCAATTTGTGGATGCTGCTGAGTGGATTTTCTTCAACATTGACGGCACTGTGGATGAGAAGAAGTCCTATGCCGCTCTTCGCTCCAAGATGACCGGTCAAGGCATTGTGACCCCCGGCTTCTACGGTGTCATGCCCGACGGCAGCATCCGCACCTTCTCTCGTGGCGGTAGTGACATCACCGGTTCCTTGGCCGCCGCAGCACTGGATGCCGGTGTATACGAGAACTGGACTGACGTGTCCGGCATTCTCATGGCCGACCCCAGAATCGTAGAAAATCCCCAACCGATTTCAGAAATCACCTATGACGAGCTGAGAGAACTGGCTTATGCCGGTGCCAATGTGCTTCATGAGGGTGCCATCTTCCCTGTCCGTGAGAAGAACATCCCCTTAAATATCCGCAATACCAACGATCCCCAGGCCCCCGGCACCATGATTCGCGGTCAGTTTGAAACGGAAGTGGATCCCCACCGGGTTATCACCGGCATCACCGGTAAGAAGGATTTCTCCATCATCACCGTATTTAAAAGAGGTCTTACCAGTCAGGTCGGCATCCTCCGCCGTATTCTGTCCGTTATGGAAAAGCACGGCGTGTCCGTGGACTTTCTCCCCAACGGCATTGACAATGTATCGCTGGTGATTCCCACCGCCACCATCGCTCCCAACCTGTATGCGGTTTTGGCAGACATCCAGCAGGAAGTCGCTCCGGATAACATTACCGTGCAGGACCAAATTGCAATTGTCACCGCTGTCGGTCACCGGATGGCCTTCCGTCCCGGTGTGTCCGGTCGGATTTTCGCCGCACTGGGCCAGGCAGACATCAATATCCGTATGATCAATCAAGGTCCCGATGAGCTAAACATCATTTTCGGCGTGGAGAACAAAGATTTTGCCAACGCCATCCGAATTCTGTATAACAGCTTTATTAAATAAGCAGGAGGTCATCTTATGAAAACCTATACCGTAGCCGTTCTGGGCGCCACCGGTGCCGTAGGCCAGGAAATGATAAATATTTTGCAGGAGCGCAACTTCCCTGTCGGGAAGCTGGTTCCCCTTGCCAGCGCACGGAGCGCAGGCAAAACACTGAAATTCAAGGGCGAGGATGTAACCATTCAGCTTGCCTGTGACGAGGCCTTTGAAGGCGTAGACATCGTGTTGGGCGCCGCCGAAAACGACATCGCCAAGCAGTTCGCCCCCGCCATCGTGAAGGCCGGTGCCGTGTTTGTGGATAACTCCTCCGCATTCCGTCTGAATCCCGATGTGCCTTTGGTGGTGCCCGAGGTCAACCCCGAGGATGTGAAGTGGCATAAGGGCATTATCAGCAACCCCAACTGCTCCACCATCATCACCATGACTGCTGTCAATGCGCTTAATTCCATTGCTCCCATCCGCACCATGACCACCTCCACCTATCAGGCCGTTTCCGGTGCCGGTGCAGGCGGCCCCATTGAGCTGATGAACGAGGTTGAAGCACTCTATAAGGGCGAAACCTATGAACCCAAGATCTTCTCTCACCAAATTGCCTACAATCTGATTCCCCAGATTGGCGGCGAGGCCTTTGAAGGCTACACCAGTGAGGAAATGAAGATGCAGAACGAGGGCCGGAAGATTATGCACTTGCCGGAGCTGAAGGTCTCTTGTACCTGTGTTCGTGTGCCCGTCATCCGCAGTCACTCCATCTCTGTGTCCTGTCACTTCGACGTACCTGTTACTGTAGAGCAGGTTCGGGAAGTCATTGCCAAGGCTCCCGGCTGTAAGCTGGTAGACGATTTGGCCAATAAGCAGTATCCCATGCCTCTGGAGACCAGCGGTCAGGATATCGTGTATGTAGGCCGTATCCGTCCCGACCTGACTGACGACAACGGTATTTGCCTGTGGTGCTGTGGTGACCAGGTCCGTAAGGGCGCTGCCACCAACGCCATCCAGATTGCCGAATTGTTGGTGAAGTAATTTAAAAAGCATCAACCGCCCTGTTTGCGCACGCAAACAGGGCGGTCTTGTTGTATAAGAATAATCCGGGCGGCTCGTAGAGCCGCCCGAAATTTATACATTTAACAGCATTTTTGCAAACAGGAAGTATACCAGCAGGGACAAAGCATCCACAATGGTGGTGATAAAGGGACTTGCCATCACAGCCGGGTCCAGCTTCACCACCTTGGCAACCATCGGCAGCACCGCACCTACAATTTTGGCTGTCACCACCGTCACAAGCAGTGCCAAACATACCACCGCATCTACCATGAGGGTAATTTCGGTGTTGCCCATGAGCATTCGGTCTACCAGCCAAATTTTACCGAAACACACCACCGCCAGCGCCACGCCGCACAGCACGGAGGTGCGGATTTCCTTCCAAAGCACCCTGGGCAGGTCGGAAAAATGCAGTTCATCCAAACTCAGGGCGCGGATAATGGTGACCGAAGACTGGGAGCCGGAGTTACCGCCTGTACCCATCAGCATGGGAATGAAAGCCGTCAGTGCCACCTGTGCCGCCAGCGCATCCTCAAAGGAGGTGATAATCATACCGGTGAAGGTGGCAGACACCATTAGGAGCATCAGCCATGGGATGCGGTTTTTAAACAGCTCCCAAATACTGCTCTTCAGATAGGTGTTTTCCGAGGGCAGCATACCGCCCATCAGCTCGATATCCTCTGTAGTCTCCTCTTCGATGACGTCCAAAGCGTCGTCGAAGGTAACGATACCCACCATCCGGTTTTCCTTGTCTACCACAGGCAGCGCAAGGAAATCGTACTTACCGAACAGCCGGGCCACCTCTTCCTGGTCGGAGTGAGTGGTGACGGAAATGATGTTGGTTAACATAATATCGCTAATCAAGGTTTCGTCATCCTCAGCCAAAAGCAAATCCTTCACGGTCACAAGGCCCAGCAAAGTACGGTCCTTGGTGACATAGCAGGTATAGATTGTCTCCTTGTCCACACCCTGTCGGCGAATCCGCAGGATACTCTCCCCCACGGTCATATCCGGCCGCAGAGATACATACTCGGTGGTCATCAGTGAGCCAGCAGAGTTTTCCGGATACTGCAGGATTTGGTTGATGGAGCGGCGCATCTCCGGGTCAGCCTGTCGCAGGATTCGCCGCACCACGTTGGCAGGCATCTCCTCTACCAAGTCCGCGGCATCGTCCACATACAGCTCATCCAGCACTTCCTTCAGCTCATTGTCGGAAAAGCCTTGAATGAGCAGCTCTTGGTCATCAGTTTCCATCTCCACAAAGGTCTCTGCCGCCAGTTCCTTGGGGAGCAAGCGGAACATAAGGGGAATCTTATGCGCATTCAAGCCGGAGAAAATGGCAGCAATATCCACGGGGTTCATGGTTACCAGAATATCCCGCAGAGTCGTGTACTTTTTTTCCTCCAGCATTTTTATCAGTGCTTTTTCGACGATTTCAAATCGCTCGGTCATGGGTGTTCCTCCTTTATCGAAATGTTACGAAGTCACACCTGCACCGAAAACTCAGCAGAGTCCACCCACGGACTTCTGCCGACTTCGGTCAGGTATATTGCCACTACTGCCAGAATCCATGGTGTTTTCTCCTTTCGAGCGTATAATTATCTATATTTTATATCCTTCAGGTAGTGTTTGTCAAGGGGCGCAGATTTTGGATTTCCCGTTGTGTAAACAGGAAAAATGTGGTATACTGATTTTACAAAGGAAGTGACCGAGGATGCTGAATTTTAAAGCATTAACACCCGAAGACAAAGCGCTGTACGACGCCTTTCTTCTAAACTGCGGAGAACGGGGCTGTGAGTATAATTTTGCCAATCTTTTCCTGTGGGGACGGCAGAAGGCCACCCTGCACAACGGGAATTTGGCCTTTTTCTGCCAGTTTAACCGCAAAAGTGTCTACCTTTTTCCTGTGGGGCAGGACTTAAAGCCCACCCTGGATGCCATCATCTCCGATTCCCACAAGCGGGGCATCCCATGTCGGCTCACCAGCCTCACCAAAACCGACCAAGAAAAGCTGGAGCAGTGGTACCCCGGGCAGTTTTATTTCCAGCCGGATCGGGACAGCTTTGACTATATCTATGCCATCGATGCGCTGGCAGACCTAAGGGGCAAAAAACTCCAACGCAAGCGCAACCATTTTAACCGTTTCCGCCTGCTTCACAGCGGTTACACCACCGCCCCTATCACCGATGAGAATACGCCGGCAGTGCTGGCCATGCTGGAACAATGGTATGCCATGCGAAAAGCCGCAGACCCCACCGCCAGCTTCTACCTGGAGCAGGCCGCCATTAAAAAAGCACTGCAATACCGGAAGGAATTGAGTATGGAAGGTCTGGTGCTTCTGGAAAAAGGGCGGATTCTTGCCATGACCATGGGCTCCCCCCTATCCCAGCGCACTTTCGATGTACAATTTGAAAAGGCGGTAGAGGGAGTCGACGGTGCATACACTGCCATCAATCTGGAGTTTGCCCGATATCTTAGGGAGAAATACCCGGATTTGCAGTGGCTGAACCGGGAAGATGACTTGGGACTGGAAGGTCTTCGTCAAGCCAAGCTCTCCTACTGTCCGGACCGCTTGGTGGAAAAGAACTGGGCGTGTCTAAAGGAGGATGGCTATGACTGCTGATACAGGTTCTCTGCGCCGCCTATGGCAGGAGGCGTTTGGGGATTCGGAGGAAACGGTGGATGCCTTTTTTGCCACCGGCTTTTCTTCGGACAGATGCAATTTCCTGTCGAAAGATGGCATACCTGTAAGCGCCCTCTACTGGTTTGATTGCACCCTGCAGGGACAAAAGCTGGCCTACCTCTATGGGGTTGCCACCGCAGAAAGTTATCGCGGACAAGGTTTTGCCCATCAACTGATGGCGGACACCCACGAAATACTGAAAACCAAAGGCTATACCGGTGCTTTATTGGTGCCGGGGGAGTCTTCCCTGTTTGCTTTTTATGAGAAAATGGGTTACCGCACAGTCAGCACCGTCACGGAATTCTCCTGCACTTGGGGTAGCACCCCTGTTCCGGTGCAGCAGATAGATGCCGCCCGGTTTGCAGAGCTGCGAAACGCCTATCTGCCCGAGGGCGGTGTAGTGCAGGGGGAGGAAACTTTGAATTTTCTCCAAACCCAAGCACATTTTTACACCGGAAAGGACTTCCTGCTGGCAGCATCCGTCGACGGAGATACCCTGCTGACACAGGAGCTTTTGGGCAATCCACAGGTTGCTCCCGGCCTTCTCCGGGCGCTAAATATCCCCAATGGCCGGTTTCGCATGCCGGGTGCGGGTCGAAAATTTACTATGTTTCTACCCTTGCAAGAAAACTGCCCTGTGCCTGCCTATTTTGGACTGGCTTTGGACTAAAAAACCTGTCGAACCACGCAACTTTTTCTTGCACCGAGAATCAATTGGTAGTATAATATTCTGTGTATTTTTGATTCTAAAATATGGAGGAATTCTATATGTGTAATAATGTCCGTCCCGAATCCATGGAACGCATCACCACCAAGGCGCTGGCCGATGCTTTTATCGAAGAACAGGTTGCCGCAATCCGTGCGCAAGTGGGCGATAAAAAGGTCCTTTTGGCACTTTCCGGCGGCGTCGACTCTTCTGTAGTTGCCGCGCTGCTTATCAAAGCCATCGGCAAACAGCTTGTCTGCGTTCATGTGAACCACGGCCTCATGCGCAAGGGCGAGAGCGAAGACGTTATCCGCGTCTTTGGTCAAGAGCTGGATGCAAACCTTGTTTATGTGGACGCCACTGACCGTTTCCTGGACCTGCTGGCAGGTGTTGCTGAGCCGGAGCGTAAGCGGAAAATCATCGGTGAGGAATTTATCAAGGTCTTTGACGAGGAGTCCTCTAAGCTCTCCGGCATCTCCTTCTTAGCACAGGGCACCATTTATCCCGACATTATCGAATCCAAGGGCGTGAAGGCACACCACAATGTGGGAGGTCTGCCTGAGGAGATGGAGATGGAGCTGGTGGAGCCGGTGAAGCTACTGTACAAGGACGAGGTCCGCGTGGTGGGCGAGGCGCTGGGTCTGCCCCATGCCATGGTCTACCGTCAGCCCTTCCCCGGTCCCGGTCTGGGTGTCCGTTGTCTTGGCGCCATCACGCGGGACAGGCTTCATGCCCTGCGGGAGGCCGATGCCATTCTGCGTGAGGAGTTCGACAAAAACGGTCTTGCAGGCAAGGTATGGCAGTACTTCATCTCCGTGCCCGACTTTAAGAGTGTGGGCGTAAGAGACGGCAAGCGCTATGAGGGCTGGCCCGCAATTCTCCGGGCTGTCAACACTGTGGACGCCATGACCGCCACCATCGAAGAGATCCCCTACCCCATCCTGCACCACATCACCGACCGGATTACCCACGAGGTCGAGGGCATCAACCGGGTAGTCTTTGATATCACCCCCAAGCCCATCGGCACCATCGAGTGGGAATAATTGCAAATTAACTCTTAAGTGGGCTGAAATCCCTTGATTTCAGCCCACTTTTTCTCTTTGCGTTGTAGTATTCTTATCAGTAATGATAAGGATTTGATAAGCATTTTTCGCTGTCGCAAGGTGCCCGTGTTAGAAATCCTCCAGGCGGTACTTCATTGATCGTTGGTCCGGTATGTCATTCGAAATAATGGTAGAAATCGTAACAAATTTATTTTATAATACAGTTAGACAAACTTGAATTTGTAGGTGTGAATGATGAAAACTTTATATATGATTGGTGGCACTATGGGAGTTGGAAAAACAACTGTGTGCCAACAGCTCAAACAGGATTTACCGAATAGTGTATTTCTTGACGGAGATTGGTGTTGGGATGCAAGTCCGTTCCAAGTAACCGATGAAACAAAAGCAATGGTGA
>JBGVPJ010000032.1:0-2070 GCA_045126955.1 Faecousia sp. | reverse complement strand
CAGCAACCAAGGCTTGTGATTACCTGCAAGGATAGATGTGTAGCTGCCACAGAAAAAGAGGATGCCAATGCAAGCAAGCACAAACAGCAAGGGCTTGCCGCCAAGCACAAAGTACAGTTGCCACATTTCGCAGATACCCAGCATCCACACTGGGGCAGCGGTTCTGTACAGCATTTCTTCACCGGTCAAAAATGCGATTAAAACAAGCAAAACAACAGATACCGAAGGCCATATGATCTGCCGCCATACATGGGCGTCCTCCACTTGGGAGAAAACAGCGATCCTTGCGACAACGGATGCCAGCATCACTAGCCCTGTCAGCCAAAGGCAGGGATGCTTCCGGCTTACATACAGGTGTACCCTCTTTTCCATAATGATTCCTCTATTTCTTTCTAAAGTATCGATCCCGATAAACAAATCCTTCCGCAATCAGGCACACCGGGATCGCCGCGAACAGATCCACTGCTGAGTGCTGCTTGATAAACATCGTGGACAGGCAGATCATAATCACCGCAAAAACCACAAAACCGCGCCAAACCGGATGGGCGGATTTTTCTTTCGTCCAAACTGAGGCAAGTCCCAAAGAATATGCCACATGGAGCGACGGGCATACACCGGTGTTGGTATCAAAGGCATACAAAAAGCCTACGCATCGGGTTAGAAAATTATCATTGACAAATTCTGTAGGACGCAGGTCCTGCCGTGTAGGATAAAGGATGTAGCAAGCCATGGCAAGAATTTGCGTGATAATAATATAGGTCTGCAGCCGCTTGAAGCTGTCCACATTGTATAGCAGGAAATATCCGAGAGAGAAAACGATCAGCGCGTACCAGAATACATAGGGGATCAAGAACCACTCGCAGAACGGGATCAGATTATCCAGCCACATGTGTACCGGATGGCAGCTTTCCGCCAGAATCAAATTCTCTGTGAGAAAATACAGGATAAAATACCCCACCCAGCCCAAAAGCAGCTTCAGATGGGCAAACTGTGGCTCATTTACCTTTCGTAGCCGAAATGTTCTATAATCAACGACCGGCTTTTTCATAGACATGCTCCTTGGGGATGTTAGACGGGTAATCTTTTTTCGGGATGTTCCGGTATGGCACAACTATGTGCTCCGGGAGTACTTCCGCGATGGCGGTAATCTCATCCATCAGGTATGTACAGATCCGGCTTCGCTCGGTGTCCATCGGCTCGTCAGCGCAGAACCGAATAGGCTTGCCCAGGCAGATCTTTTTCAGCTTTGGCGCAATGTACATGGGAACAAAGCTAAGCTCTTTTCCGGTTTTCTTATAGTACAGCTTTGCGATATCAATGAACTTATCCTGGAAATCATAGACGATATGATTGTGCTTCACATCATGCTCCGGGAAGATCACTACATTCTTTCCCTCCTGCAGCTTCTTTACCGTGTTTTTGAAGGTGGAAAGAATGCGGGTGTCGTGGTACACACCGATTGTGCGCGCGTTATTGAACACACATACGGCAATCGGCGCAATGATGTAGGAAAGCAGCTTATAGCCGGGATGGGTCCATTTCGGTTTTTGGCTCCAGAAATCCCGGAAGGCATATTCCGGCACATCCTTAAGGTGCATCATCTCTCCGGCGCACCAGATGCAAGGTTCTCCGGGAACATATAATTCCCCAACAATGGGGCCGTTCATCTGGCAGTGATTGCCTACAATGATCACCGGCTCGTCTGGCAGATTTTCAGCGCCATCCACTTGAGTCTTGGGATAAAATACTTTTACAAACCACTTTATGAATCTAAATAAGGCTGATGTTTTCTTTTCACGCATCATAGTCCCTCCATTTTTTGCTTCCAAGAATACCGTAGAAAGGTCAACTCAAAGTCAACTATTTCAATTTTTTAAAAAATAAGCTATTTGTTGATGTATTGTTTACTTTTATTCTGTATGCTTGTTTTTGTTTATGGTAAATTAGAAATACAGTAAAAGGGCTCGAAAAGTGCATAATCTGACCGGCGTAAAAAAAGCCATTGTCAGCACCTAACAAAATCGCTACCATAGTGGTGTCCAATCACTTAAGGAGGTAGCAGAAAGGTGC
>JBGVPJ010000031.1:0-4022 GCA_045126955.1 Faecousia sp. | reverse complement strand
CATTGGCAGTGATGCCGTTAAGCCTTTTGCTGATAAGCTAAAAGATACCGAAAAGGATTTGTTTTTAGTGTTGCGTACCGCCAACCGCACTGCACCTGAGCTGCAGGATTTGCTGACAGGCTCCCGTTTGGTATATATGGTTGCGGCGGATATGGCTAAGCGCCTGGGTGAGGGGAATGTCGGTAGATGCGGCTATAGTCGGATTGCCGGTGTGGGTCCTGCTACATCTGCGGACAGCTTGCGTGCTCTGCGGAGCAAATATACTGCCATGTTTCTGCTGGTGGATGGATATGATTATACCGGCGCCAATGCCAAGAATTGCAGTTTGGCTTTTGATAAGCTGGGCCACGGCGCACTTGTCTGCGCAGGTGTTTCGGTTGTCGGCGCATGGATGGATGACGATTCCGATTCTTCCGATCCGATTTGTGCTGCGGTAAGTGCAGCAGAACGGATGAAGAAGAACCTAACTCGATATGTGACGGTGCTATAAGCTTATAAAAACAGGGTACGCACGGCGCACCCTGTTTTGCTTATTCCATCGTATAACTGCGGGAGCGGAGTCCGTTTCCGGCACCGGAGGTGGAGTTACCACCCTCTGTACCGCCACCGGGCAGACTGCTGTCTACACTGGGGTCAGGGATGTTTGTTTCGGGTACTGGTACGGTAAAGGTTTCCATAGGCGTTGTTGTGGGCGTTGTTGTGGGAGCAATTGTGGTGGACGGTGTGGTAGCCGGTGCGTTGTTGTCACAAGCACAGGCGCACAAAGAAAACGCCAGGACAAGTCCCATGATAAAAATGGCAATTCTTTTCATATAAATCCTCCTTTTTCAGATTGCAAAGCTAGTATTTCCGATTGCCGCTGACTTAGACAGGAAAAGTACACCATTTGATACAATGCAAAAAATAATATTTCTTCTTAAAATTTAAAATGACCATTGCTATTTTTTGCTTGATAGAGTATAATAATCGGGAAATAAATGAAAAAAGGAGAATTCTTTTTTATGAAGAAGCTCGCTGTTAAAAAAGGCATAGAGTGTATGGCGTGTTTGGAGTGCGTCACCGCTTGCTCCAAGGCTTTCTACAAGGAGTTCCATCAGGACTTGTCCTGCATTCGCATTGTTGACAAAAATGGTGCAGCAAAGCCCATGACCTGTATTCAGTGTGGCAAGTGTGCCAAGGTTTGCGAGGTCGGTGCCATTACCCAGAACCCCAAGACCGGTGTCTATATGATCAACAAGAAGCTGTGTACCTCCTGCGGCAAGTGCGTTGAAATTTGCCCAATGAAGGTCATGGTCGCCCCCAAGGAAGGCCCCACCAGCAAGTGTATCGCCTGCGGTATCTGCGTGAAGGCTTGCCCCATGGAGCTTTTGGAAATCGTGGAAAAGTAAGTATCTACATATTGGCGGCCGGGTATTTTCCCGGCTGCTTTTTTATGTATATACAGAAAATTAATCAACGGAATAATTGCATATTGCTATCAGATATGATATACTGTTTATAATCATACGCCCGGAGGAGTTTATGACAATTATGACTGATTTTCAGCAGAAAATGACTACTTTACTGCCTGCTGTGGAACTTCACATGGAGGAATCCATGGCGAAGCATACCTCCTTCCGTATAGGTGGTCCTGCGGAAGTGATGGCGTTTCCAAAATCAAAAGAAGAGCTATCCCAAATTCTAAAAGTGTCCGCTTTGTTGGACTGTAAACCTGCTATTTTAGGGGCAGGAACCAATATACTTGCCCCCGATGAGGGTATCCGTGGAATAATTATTTGCTTAAAGGATTGTATGGATGGTATGGAGCGGTTGGACGAGACCCATATTCGGGTAGCTGCCGGCGTTACCATGTCAAGAGCCGCCGTATTTGCGGCAAATTTGGGTCTTTCGGGATTGGAGTTTGCCCATGGTATTCCCGGCTCTGTGGGCGGCGGTGTGTACATGAATGCCGGTGCCTACGGCGGTGAAATCTGCCAGGTATGTACACAGGTGGAAGTGATGGACATGGCAGGTAATCTGCGTGTTCTCACAGGTGAAGAGATGGCTTTTTCTTACCGTCACAGCCGTTTAGAGGATGAGGGCGGGGTGGTGATTAGTGCGGTATTTGCGCTGATGCCAAAGCCTACGGAGGAAATCCGTGCCGTTATGCAGGACCTCATGTCCCGGCGCAGAACCTCCCAGCCGTTGGATATGCCTTCTGCAGGTTCTGCGTTCAAGCGTCCGATGGGCGGCTATGCGGCAGCGCTTATTGAGCAAACAGGTCTTAAAGGGTATCAAGTCGGCGGTGCTGCGGTTTCCAATAAGCACGCAGGCTTCGTTGTGAATATGGGCGGCGCCACCGCGCAAGATGTAAGGACCTTGCTGAAGGACGTATCCCGCAAGGTATTTGAGCGAACCGGAATCCTTTTGGAGCCTGAGGTTCGTATTTGGTAGAAAGAGAGGAGCACTCCTATGGCTATTTCCTTTTCAGGTAACGCAAAGGCGGAAATTTGTCGCTATACACCGGCAAAGCACTGCTGTGCCCTGGCGGAGTGCTTTGGAATTCTGCTGTTTTGTAACAGCTTTCATGCAGACGGCATCCGGATAATCACCGAGAGCCGTGAATTTGCGCTGTTGCTTCCCAAGCTGTTCAAAAAGGCCTTTAGCATTACCTTTGACCAGCTTCCGGAGGGAGAAACCCAGGGTAAGCTGAATTTTCAAATTACCGGCAGAGAGAAGATTTGTCAAATTATGTCCGCCTACGGCTTTGATGCCAATGATACGTTGTCTTTGCACATTAACCTACCGGTTGTGGAGGATGACTGCTGCAAAGCGGCATTCCTAAAGGGTGCATTTTTAGCAGGCGGCTCGGTGACTGACCCGGTGAAGGGCTATCATATCGAGCTGACCACCACCCACGGCAGTGTGGCCAGGGAGTGTAACAGCCTAATGCATGACGTGCTTGGTTTTTCGCCCAAAGCAGCCGTTCGCGGCGGCGGTCATGTTCTGTACTTAAAGCAAAGCGACATGATTTCCGACTGCCTTACTTATCTTGGCGCACCGGTTGCTGCTATGGGCATTATTGAAGCAAAACTGGAAAAAGAACTAAACAACAAGGTCAACCGTCGCTGCAACTGTGACGATGCCAATACCTCCAAGGTGGTGGAGGCTGCCCAGGAGCAGCTGTCAGCCATTCGCTTATTGAGGAATAATGGCATTTATCAACATTTGCCTGCTAAACTGCAGCAGGCAGCCAATGCACGGGAGGAGAATCCGGAAGCGTCACTGGCGGAGCTTGCCGCTATGATGGAACCGCCAATCAGCAAGCCGGCCATGAATCACCGGCTCCAAAAGCTGATGCAGATTGCACAGGAGGGAACACAATGAGCTTTGTACATCTTCATTTGCATACTGAGTATAGCCTGCTGGATGGTGCCTGTCGAATTGAAGGCCTTATGGATCGGGTTAAAGAGCTGGGTCAAACAGCGGTGGCTATCACCGACCATGGTGTGATGTACGGTTGTATTGATTTTTATAAGGCGGCAAAGGCTGCCGGTGTGAAGCCGATTATCGGTTGCGAGGTATACGTTGCCCCCCGTGCCATGTCCGACAGGGTTCACGGAATTGACAATGACCCCTATCATTTGGTGCTTTTGTGTAAGGACCGGACAGGCTATGAGAATCTGTGTCTTTTGGTATCTCAGGCCTTTATGGAAGGCTTTTATGGCAAGCCGAGAGTGGATTTGGAATTGCTTCGGCAGCACCATGAGGGATTGATTGCCACCTCTGCCTGCCTTGCCGGCGCTATTCCCCAAAGACTTTTGCAGGAGGACTATGCCGCAGCCAAGGAATATGCGCTGGAGCTTGCGGCTATTTTCGGCGAGGACAATTTTTATTTGGAATTACAGGACCATGGCATTGCAGAGCAAAAGCCCGTAAATCAGGGTGTTATGCGGATTGCCCGAGAGACGGGATTGCCGCTGATTGTAACGAATGATGCCCATTACTTGCGTAAAGAGGACGCCCGGATGCAGGACGTGCTG
>JBGVPJ010000030.1:0-4794 GCA_045126955.1 Faecousia sp. | reverse complement strand
AATGGTCAGCTCGTCGATGTAGCGCTCCACACCGTCCACATCCTTAGGACTGACGCCCAGCAAATCCATAAAATACGCCACGGTGCGGTAAATGGCGCCGGTATCCACATAGTAATAGCCCAATTCCTTGGCAAGGTACTTTGCGATGGTGCTTTTGCCTGCACCGGCGGGGCCGTCGATTGCAATTGCATAGGTCTTAGCCATGTTTATTCCTCCTTATTCTCACTGCTGCCGCAGCTTTTGCAGCGCAGTCGCTTCCAATTGTACCACCTCATCAGGGGTAAGCCCCATGGCTTCACCGGCCTGCTGGGGTGTCCGGGGCAGTCCGCCCTCCAAGCCAAACCGCAGAGTCAGCACCTCTGCCTCCTGCTCACTCAAGGTGGAAAGCAACTCCAAAATTCGCTGACGGGTTTGGAAATATGCCGTATTCTCCACAGCCTGACTGTCATCCGGCGTTTCCTCCCGTGGGGCCCGTTCCTCTTCTACCCGCTGTCGCGCCCTTGCCTGCGTAAGCATGGCGGCAACGGTAGCAGCCTCCTCCACAGTCACGTGCATAGCCTCCGCAATTTCTTCCAAAGTGGGATTTCTACCCAATTCGCTCAAAAGCCGTTGGTCTGTATCCCGATAGTCCTCCACGCCCTGCTGCATCTTTTGTCCGATGCCGCTTAAACGAGCCTGCATCAGCACCGCTTTTGCCAAATACTGGTCAATCCATCGGCAGACATGGGCAGTAAAATCACCGCCGGTATAGTGCAAAATACCCTGCCACAGGCCGAGGCTGCCCTCTTGAATTAAATCAAGCAGCAACACGCCTCGTCCGACCATCCCGCAGGCGCGCTCAATCACCAGGCTTAAGGACAGGTTGACCAACATCTGCATCACGGACTCGTCGCCCTGTGCATACAAATCCGCCAGCACATTCACATCACCGGCAGCAGGAATGCCAGCCAGCTCTTCAAGGTACAGACCCAACGGGTCATTCTCCTCCAATCCTGTCAGCAGCTCACCCTTTTCTACCAGCTGCTGCTCGAAGCGCAGACGCACAGCGGTTTCGCCGCTGCCGCTATCCATAGGCAGGTCGGAAATATCCAATGCGATACCCCGCTCCTCCAGCGCAAGAAGCGCTTCTTCGGTTTCTTCCTCCGTCATAGCCTCCAGCAGTGACAAGCAACGGACCGCTGAGATTGTATCTCCCGGGTGCAGGACTTTCAGTGTCAGCTCCCAGGGTGATTCTTCAAATGTAAATTCCATCATTCCAAAAAATCCTCCAATCCCAAGCCTGTGCCCAGCTGCTGTAGCTTTTCCATGGCCTGGTGCTCAATTTGACGGGCCCGCTCTTTGGAAACGCCCAACTTTTCGCCGATAGCCTCCAAGGAATAGCAGGTATCATCCTCCATGCCGAACCGCAGCTGCAAGAGTCTGCGCTGCCGCTCCGGCAACTGACCCAGCAGAGCATCCAGAGTATGCTCCAATTCCCGTCGCACCAATGCCTCATGAGGCTGGGGTGCATGTACATCCTCCAAAAGGAGTTGCAGTGTTCCATCCTCATCTTCACCGGCAGGCCCATCCAAAGAACACACCTCCGGAATCAAAGACAGGTACTCCTTCACTTTTTTTACAGAGATTCCGCTGCGCTTGGCAATCTCATCCGGCTCCGGATCCCGTTCCAGCTCCTGCTGCAGCGCAGCCCTTGCCGCCAGAACCTTGCGAATTCGCTCAGCGGTATGTACCGGTATCCTAATAAGACCGGCATGGTTCAAAATACAGCGGCTCACACCCTGCCGTATCCATTTGGTAGCATAGGTGGAGAACCGGTAATCCAGTGTATAATCAAATTTTTTTGCCGCAATCAGCAGACCGATACTGCCCTCCTGAATCAAGTCCAGCAGGGGCACACCGCGGCCTGCATACTCTCTTGCCACAGATACCACCAAACGCAGGTTGGCGCTGACCATGGTGCGGATGGCCTCCTCATCCCCGGCAGCGCACCGCTTGGCAAGTTCTCGTTCCTCTTGCGGTGTTAGACGGGGAATGGTGCGAATCTGCTGAAGATACTGCTGTACCTCGTCCTCCCCATGGCTCACGGGAATCTCCTGTTGTTCCAGTAGGGTCATGCTCTCGTTCCCTTGCTTTCTTTCAGCTTATTTCTAAAGGCCAGCAAATCGTCATCGGTGCTGACCTTGCGACTCTGCAGCTCGCCCAGAATGATTTTTACACAGTCACGGAAGGCCGTTTCATTCACCGGACCAGTATGCCGTTGACAGATGCCTGCCAAATGGGAGGCCTCCTCGGCGGTAAGGTCCTCCAGCACACCAAGAGATACTTCCATACCCCGGCTGTGCCGCTTCACAAGCTGGGTGTACACCCGTCCCAACAGATCCACGGAAAACTGCTCACCGGTCAGTTCCCGGCAAACATCCAGCAGCGCCGGATCCCGGAGTGCTTGCACAATTACCCCTTCTTCTGCCAGAGCGGATTTCATATTGTCATAGCGGATAGACCGTTCTTTCGGCTGCAACGCCTTCATGGGGGTCAAATCCAGCTTTTCCTGTTTCTTTTTATCCCGGGCAACCCGCCGCTTAAAGGCCTTGTTAACCTCTAATTTCATAGCATCCGTGCTGATTCCCGCAGACTCCGCCACCCGACCGCCATAGACCTCCCGTTTAATGGAGCTGTCCAAGGTGCAAATCAGCTCTGCCGCCTCCTGCACATAGCGGATTTTTTGGTCATCCTCCCGCAAATCATACTTTTTGCGGATGGCATTTAACTGATACTCCACCCGATTGGAGGATTCCTCCAGCAGAAGTCTAAACTTATCGGCACCGAATTTTTTCAAAAACTCGTCCGGGTCCTTGGCATCCTTGATCTGCAGCACCTTCACCTGCAGTCCCGCTTTCTCCAAAATAGGAATGGCACGGGCCGTGGCGTTTTGGCCTGCCGCATCGCTGTCATAAAGAAGAATGATTTGCTCCGCATACCGAGTCATCAAGGTAGCCTGCTCTTCCGTCAAGCTGGTACCCAGAGAGGCCACCGCATTGTCAAAGCCGTATTGGTGCAGTGCCACCACATCGATGTTGCCCTCCACCAGAATAAGGCTGCCCGCCTTACTCTTTTTGGCAAGGTTTAAGCCGAAAAGATTCTTCCGCTTGTTAAATATCAGTGTTTCCGGAGAGTTTAAGTATTTAGCAACATCCTTATCGTTTTTTAAGGTGCGGCCTCCAAAACCGATTACATTGCCCCGAACATCAATAATCGGGAACATCAGCCGGTCACGGAAGCGATCGAATAGATTATTATTCTTTTGGGACTGGGTCACGAGGCCGGAATCCAGCAGTTCCTTGTCTGTATAGCCTTTTGCGCGCATGGCTTTGACCACGGAATCCCAGCTGTCAGGCGCATAGCCTACGCCAAAGGTGGTGAGGATGGACTTGGACATGCCTCTGCCCAGTGCATACTCTAATGCAGCCTTTCCAATGGGGGCATATAGCTGGGCATGGAAAAACCGAGCCGCCTCCTTGTGGAGTGCCCACAGCCGTTCCTGCTGACGGTAGCGGCTCTGATACTGCTCATCCTCCGGCACTTCCATACCTGCCCGTTTAGCCAGAGCGCGCACCGCATCCGGATAGCTCAAGCCCTCCAGTTCCATCATAAAATTCACCACACCGCCGCCCTTATGGCAGCCAAAGCAGTAATAGATGCCCTTGTCGGGGGCTACAGAAAAGGAGGCGGTCTTCTCCCCATGGAAGGGGCACAGGCCAAACATATTGGCACCGGAGCGCTTTAGGCTTACATACTGACCCACCACATCCTCAATGGGATTGCGGGCCACCAATTCATCGATAAATGCTTCGGGAAATGCCATATTTCTCTCCCCTTTCCTGAATAATAACTTATATTATATCACATTATCCCCGAACATGCCACCCTGTCGGGATAAAAAGTTGGGTGTATTTGTCCACCGCATAGTTGTCTGTCATGCCTGCAATGTAATCGCATACGGTGCGTTCCATACCCTCGAAAGACATTTGAGGTTGGAAGTCGTCCGGCAGCGCCTCCGGGTGGTTATAGTAGTATTCATACAGCCTCTTCAGCATATCCTTTGCCTTGATTTCCTCGCCCTTGGCCACCGGATTTCGGTAGACTCTCTCAAACATAAACTCCCGCAGCTGCTGCAGGGCACTCTCCACTTGGGAAGAAAAGCCGATTTTGCCACATGTCCGGAAGGTGGCAATCATATCGCACACCAGTGTATTGATGCGCTTGGAATGGGTGTAGCCCAGTGTTTTGAGTACAAACTTAGGAATATCTTCTCCGGCAAGAATACCTGCCCGAACTGCGTCGTCAATATCGTGATTCACATAGGCCACCCGGTCTGCCCAGCGGACAATCTGTCCCTCCAGTGTCTCCGGCACAAGGGGACCCGTGTGTCCCAAAATGCCCATGCGCACCTCATAAGTCAGATTCAGTCCCTCTCCCCCGTTTTCCAGTATGTCCACAACACGCAGACTCTGCTCATTATGAGAGAAGGGTTGACCCATCGCCTCAGACAGCGCCACCTCACCGGCATGTCCGAAGGGCGTGTGTCCCAAATCGTGCCCCATTGCCGCCGCCTCCGCCAAATTCTCATTGAGATTTAGTGCCTTGGCAATGGTGCGAGCGATTCTCGCCACCTCTAGAGTGTGGGTCATCCGGGTGCGGTAATGGTCACCCTCCGGTTGGAGGAATACCTGTGTTTTGTGCATCAGCCGGCGGAAGGCCTTGCTGTGAACAATCTTATCCGTATCCCGCTGATAG
>JBGVPJ010000029.1:0-21629 GCA_045126955.1 Faecousia sp. | reverse complement strand
TAGTTCCTTCTATAAAAAATATTGTTATCCCGCGGAAGAATATCGATACCCATGCTATAAAGGATCGCTCCCACAAGCACAGCAACCAGTAAAACACCAATAACAATAGCAATTGCAAGTCTCCACTTTTTGCTAAGCATTTTTTTGTTAGAATCCGTTTCTTCCTGATTCTTACCGCATGCAGGACAAACAGATACATTCTCTTCCAGCTCTGCATTGCAGAATTTACAATTCATATTCATACCTCTTTCTCCCATCTTGGGATTTATTTGCCTAGTCTAACATGTTTCTCTCCTAAATGCAAGATAGTTTTTAAATTGTTTACAATCCTGTAAAATCTGATTGTACCTCTTGCAAAAAAAGCAAAAAAATGTTATTATTTTATATTGAAATCCTATACATTGAAGGAGCAGTTCCATGAAGGCAGAGACGACCGTCATTACCAGAGCGCAGTTGGATACACAGCTCGCTTTCTGTGATAAAATAAAGGCTTATTGGCACAGTAGAGGTCAAACCCCCATCGCCTATGTAGAAACCTACGGCTGTCAGCAAAATGAGGCTGACTCCGAGAAAATTCGGGGTCTGCTTATTGAATGCGGCTACGCCATCACAGACAGTGCCGAGGGCGCTGATGTGGTAGTGATGAACACCTGTGCCATCCGGGAGCATGCCGAGCAGCGGGTGTTCGGCAATCTGGGTGCCCTTACACACACAAAACGCCGCCATCCCGGGCAGAAAATTTTCCTGTGCGGTTGTATGGCCGGACAGGAGCATGTGGTTGCACGAATTAAAAACAGCTATCCCCATGTAGACGGTGTTTTCTCCACCCATCATCTGTGGCAGTTCCCAGAGGTTCTCTGCCGGGTGCTGTTTACCGGAAAGCGCGCCTTCTTCACCGCCGACGAGCCCGGCTCCATTGTAGAAGGCCTGCCCCAAAATCGGGACAACACATTAAAAGCATGGGTATCCATTATGTACGGCTGCAACAATTTCTGCACCTACTGCATTGTACCCTATGTTCGTGGCCGTGAGCGCAGTCGGAAATGGGAGGACGTTTTAGCTGAGTGTGCGACATTAATTCAAAACGGTATCAAGGACATCACCCTATTGGGCCAAAACGTCAACTCCTACGGTAAGGATTTAGAGCAGGGTGTGGATTTTGCGGATCTGCTTGCCAAGATTGCCCAGCTTCCCGGTGATTTTCTTATTCGCTTTATGACCAGCCATCCCAAAGATGCCTCCAAAAAGCTTTTTGATACCATGGCAGCCTATCCCAAAATTGCCAAACAGCTGCACCTTCCCTTCCAGTCCGGCTCCTCCCGGGTCTTAAAAGCTATGAACCGCCACTACGATCGAGAAGCCTATTTGGAAAAGGTCAACTATGCAAAGTCCGTCATGCCGGATTTGGTGCTCACATCCGATGTAATCGTGGGCTTCCCCGGGGAAACTGAGGAAGAATTTGAGGAGACCATCTCCTTGATTGAGGCCGTACACTACGATTCTCTCTTTACCTTCATCTTCTCCCCCCGGGCAGGCACGCCTGCCGCCTCTATGGAAGACCCCACTCCCAAAACGGAGAAAAACCGTCGGTTTGACAGGCTTTGTGCCGTACAAAATACAATTTCCGAGCAATTGCACAATGAATATGTTGGCAAGACCCTTCGGTGTCTCATTGACGGCACCGACAAGGAATTTCTCACCGCCCGCACAGAGGGCGGCCGTCTGGTTCGGCTTATGGGAGATACCGCCCTCATCGGCACCTTTGCTTCCATCACCATCACCGGTGCCACCACATGGAGCCTAACCGGAAAACTTACAGAAAAGGACTGAAACATATGGCAACCAAGCCTAATGAGATGACCCCCATGCGGCGGCAGTATTTTGACATCAAGGAGCGCAACCGGGACTGCATTTTGTTTTTCCGTCTGGGCGACTTCTATGAGATGTTTGACGATGATGCAAGGATTGCCTCCAAAGAATTGGATTTGACGCTGACCTCCCGTGATCGGAACAAACCCGAGGAGGAGCAGACACCCATGTGCGGTGTGCCCTATCACAGCGTGGATTCCTATATTGCCCGACTGGTACAAAAGGGCTACAAGGTTGCCATTTGCGAACAGATGGAGGATCCTGCACAGGCCAAGGGTATTGTGCAACGGGATATCACCCGCATTGTCACCCCCGGAACAGTGACAGAAAGCTGTATGCTGGAGGAAAGCCGCAATAATTACATAGCCTGCCTGTACGGCGAGGATTCCCGCCTGGGTCTTGCATTCTGCGACGTGTCAACAGGTGCTTTTTATGTCACTGTCTGCGCCGATGCACCGGCTGCCGCCTCGGAATTGGGCCGGTTTTCTCCGGCAGAGGTAATTCGTTTCGGAAGTACTTCCCACTGCGAGGTACTGGATGATGCTCTGCGGCACCGACTGCATTGCTGTCTGGACGAAGGAACCGCCGAACAATTTCAAATAGCTGCTGCAGAGGATATGCTGGAACGGCATTTTGAAAAATCCCCTGCTCAGCTGGGTCTCATCGGTCTGCCGGAGGCTATTATGGCCGCTGGTAGCTTACTTCGACTGCTGGTGGGCTTGCAAAAAAATGACCTGTCCCACATCCGTGAGCTGCAGTACTACACAACCGGAAAATTCATGGAGCTGGATATGGATGCTCGTCGGAATTTGGAGTTGGAGGAGACCCTCCGTTCCAAGGACAAGCGAGGTACACTCCTGTGGGTACTGGACAAGACGCATACCCCCATGGGCGGACGACTCATGCGTAGCTGGCTGGAAAAGCCGCTGTTGGATGCCGGTGAGATTATCCGTCGGCAAAATGCCGTGGAAGAATTGGTATCGGATACCGTTTTCCGCGGTGAGCTGGAAGAAGCGTTAAAATACATTACCGACTTGGAAAGAGTAATGACCCGCGTTGTCACCGGCACTGTCAATTGCCGGGATTTACAGGGACTTGCCGGCGGTTTGCACGGTCTGCCCGAAGTGAAAAAGCTATTACTGCAGTCCAAATCCCCCATGCTTAAAAAACTGGAGGAGAGTATTGACGCCCTTGAGGACTGTGCGAATTTAATTGACAGCACCATTACCGACAAGCCTCCCCTGACCGTCCGTGAAGGCGGCATCATCCGCAAGGGTGCCAATGAGGAGGTTGACCGGCTGAAGGACATCATGGATGGCGGTGCCGGCATTATGGCCTCTATTGAGGCTACCGAGCGAGAAAGAACCGGTATCCGCACCCTCCGTGTCGGCTACAACCGGGTATTCGGTTATTATATTGAAGTGTCCAAGTCCTTTATAGACCAAGTGCCCGACCATTATATCCGTCGGCAGACTTTGGCCAACAATGAGCGCTACATCACACCGGAATTGAAGGAATTAGAAGAGCAGGTGCTCACCGCCAAGGAGCGGTGCACCGCGCTGGAATATCAAATTTTCTCACAGCTGCGGGAATATCTGGCTGCCCAAGCCACCCGGGTGCAGATTGCCGCCGCCGCAGTCGCAGCAGTGGACGCGCTGTGCAGCTTGGCAACCGTTGCAGTAAAAAACAACTACTGCCGACCGGAAATTGCTCTCGATAACACCATTTCCATAACCGATGGCCGTCACCCCGTTGTGGAGAAGGTGCTGAAGGATTCCCTCTTTGTTCCAAACGATACCCATTTGGATGGAAAAGACAATCTTGTTTCCATTATTACAGGCCCCAATATGGCCGGTAAATCCACTTATATGCGTCAAGTGGCGCTGATTGTACTGATGGCGCAGATGGGTTCCTTCGTACCTGCCAAGAGCGCACGCATCGGTCTTGTAGACCGAGTGTTCACCCGTATCGGCGCCAGTGATGATTTGTCCTCCGGTCAGTCCACATTCATGGTAGAAATGGCGGAGATGGCATCTATTTTGAAGTATGCCACTTCCAAAAGTCTGCTGATTTTGGACGAGATCGGACGCGGTACCTCCACTTACGACGGCATGGCGATTGCCCGTGCGGTACTGGAATATGCCGCCAATCCCCGTCAGCTGGGCGCTAAAACCCTATTTGCCACACACTATCACGAATTAAGTGTCATTGAGGACCAGCTTCCCGGTATTCGCAACTACAACATTGCCGTGAAAAAGCGCGGAGATAAAATGATTTTCCTGCGGAAAATCGTCCCCGGTGCCACAGATGACAGCTTTGGTGTGGAGGTTGCCAAGCTGGCAGGTCTGCCTGCCGCTGTGATCACCCGCGCCCGAGAAATCCTGCAGGAGCTGGAAAACGAGGATGTCCAAAGGCCTGTGAAGGTTTTGGCACAGGAGGACCAGGTCAGTATGCTGGATCTGCGGAGCCAGCAGGTCTGTCAGGCGCTGGAAGCCATCAGTGTGGAAACTCTCACGCCCATTGAAGCCATGAACGAGCTGTACAAGCTGAAGAAAATGCTGGAGTAATATGAAGCTTTCAATTTCTATGACACGCCGTGAAACTCTGCTGGGTTCAGTCTATTTGCTGTTCTCCATATTTCTTTTTCCTGTTTTGTTGGGACTGATAAATTCCATGCTCCCAACGCCCCTGTCGGCCACCGAACTTAATCTTGTCTTTTTTGCAGTCAGTTTTGTCACTGTGGTCACAATTCTACGCCGTTTCCTTTGGGAATCCCTTAAAATTGCAATTCGCTCACCTTGGCGGTGTTTGCGTTTTGCAGGTGTGGGAATGCTTCTGTATTATGTCGGTATGCTGTTAGTGACACAGATCATTCTGCGGATATCTCCGGATTTTTCCAATGTGAACGACAATAACATTATGGATTTATACGGTGAGCACCCAGCGCTAATGTCGTTATGCACAATTTGGCTGGTACCCATTACTGAAGAGAGCCTGCATCGAGGTGTAATTTTTCAGAGTTTACGGCAAAAAAACCGTCTATTAGCCTATGTTGTGTCTTCTGCCTTTTTTTCCATAATTCATGTGATGGGCTATGTCGGTCAATTTGACTGGCTTACCCTAATATTATGCTTTATTCAGTATCTGCCTGCGGGAATTGCCCTTGCGGTTGCCTATGAGAAGGCCGATACCATTGTCGCGCCCATGCTTATGCACATTACCATCAACCAGATTGCCACTTCCGTCTTGAGGTGATTCTATGCCAAAAATTATTCAACTGTCTTCCCATGTTGCCAATTTAATTGCCGCCGGTGAGGTGGTGGAACGGCCAGCCTCCGTTGTAAAGGAGCTGGTGGAAAACGCCGTGGATGCCGGTGCTTCTCAGATCATACTGGAAATCCGTGATGGAGGTATGACCTTTCTGCGGGTAACCGACAACGGCTGTGGCATGAGTCCGGAGGATGCAAGAACCGCTTTTTTGCGCCACGCCACCTCCAAGCTGAAAAGTGCCGAAGATTTGGCTGCTATTGTCACCATGGGTTTCCGTGGTGAAGCACTGGCGGCGGTGGCCTCCGTCAGCCGAATTGATTTACTCACCAAAACCCCCGGCGCCATCAGCGGCACCGCACTGTCCCTTGAGGCTGGCAATATTATCGAGGAATCCGAGGCCGGCTGCCCCGACGGCACTACCATCATTGTTAGAGATCTGTTCTTTAATACGCCGGCCCGTATGAAATTTATGAAGTCAGATACGGTGGAAGGCGGCAAAGTAGCTGCCGCCGTGCAATTGCAGGCGCTTGCCCATCCCGAGGTTGCGTTCCGTTTTTTACGGGACGGTAAGGAGGTGCTCTCCACGCCCGGTACCGGCTCTCTGGAAGATGCTGTCTACTGCGTTTACGGCAGAGATTGCGGAAAAATGGTCCCACTGGAGAGCAAGTGGGACAGCTACACCCTCACAGGCTTTGTGTCCAAACCCACCGATGCCAGACCCAGCCGCGCACTGCAAACCTTCTTTGTGAACGGCCGTCCTGTAAAATCCAAGCTGCTCATTGCCGCCTTGGAGGAGGCATACCGGAATCAAATTATGGTTGGCAAATTTCCCACCTGTGTGCTTCACTTGACCGTTCCCGCAACCGCCGTGGATGTGAATGTCCATCCGGCCAAGACGGAGGTCAAATTCTTAAATGAAAAAGCGGTCTTTGACTGCATTCACTACGGCGTTTTGAGCGCACTGAACAAGGCTCCAGACCGACCACAGGTACAATTCAAGCAACCGCCAGTGGCATCTCCCACCGCCCCTAGCGTGCCTGTCTCCAGAGCAACCGCACCCAAGCAGGAGAATTTCTTTCGCACCATGTCTGCGCAGGAATATAAAAATTTTTCCGCTGTGGTGAAGGAAGCACCCAGGCCCTCTCCCCTAGCCGCTGCCGCTACGGTTGCCGCAGTGGAACAAACTGCGCTACCCAAGGTACGGGAGGACATCATTCTCCCCTCACCTATGGCTGTCCAAGTCTTGCCACCTCAGCAGGAGGAACCGGAGCAGACGGTCATCGCCGCGATGCCTCAGGACATCCCCTGGCGGTATGTGGGAGAGCTTTATGACAGCTACATCATTGTCGAGCAGGGCGAGGAGGCTTATCTCATTGATAAGCACGCCGCACATGAGCGAATTCTCTTTGAGAAGCTGAAAGCCAGTCAGGAGATCATCTCTGCTCAGACTCTCCTAACGCCTGTCACCCATCGGCTCAGTCCCGACAGTGCCGCCATACTGCTGGAAAATCAAAAGCTTTTGGAAGAGCTGGGTTTTGAAATTCAAGAATTCGGTGAAAATACCGTTCTCATTCGGCAGATTCCCATGGATTTGGACAGCACACAGGCGGAAGATGCTCTGGAAACACTGGCTGCTGACCTGCTGAACGGTCGCAATGAGAGCAGGGACAGTGTGCGGGACGAGCTGTTGCACACCGTTGCCTGCAAGGCTGCCATTAAGGCAGGCTGGACGAGCAGTGAGCAGGAATTAACCAAGCTTGCTGAACAGGTGCTGTCCCGGGATGATTTGAAACACTGCCCCCACGGCAGACCTATTTGTATTACATTAAGCAAAAAACAGCTTGAAAAGCAGTTTAAGCGCAGTTAGGGTTACACTATGAACAATTTAATCTGCATTGCCGGACCTACCGCCTCCGGCAAAACCGCTCTCTCCATTGCATTGGCCAAGGAACTGGGGGGAGAAATCGTATCCTGCGATTCCATGCAAGTTTACAAGCGTATGAACATTGGTACCGCCAAGCCCACTGTCGAAGAAATGGAAAATATTCCCCATCACATGCTCTCAGTTGTAGAGCCCTGGGAAGAGTTTTCCGTGGGAAAATACTGCGATATGGCTACCCCCATTGTGGACGACATTCTCGCCCGTGGCAAGACGGCTATTATTGTAGGCGGCACCGGCCTATATATGGATGCCCTTGTGAAGGGTAACGACTTTGCGCCTGTACCCTCTACCGGCTGCCGCGAGCAATTGGAACAGCTGGCAGACGACCAAGGCATCGAAGCTGTCATAGAGAAGCTCCGAATAGTTGACCCCGAATCGGCCAAAAGGCTGCATCCGTCCGACCGAAAGCGCATTATTCGAGCCATGGAGGTCTATTTGGAAACCGGCGAATCCATCACGGAGCACAACCGAAAAACCCAACTTCTCCCACCAAAATACACGCCTTTGTGGTTTGCACTGGAGGATGCAGAACGGTCAACGCTCTATGAGAGAATTGACCGACGGGTGGAGACCATGCTGGAAATGGGACTGTTGGAGGAAATCCGTTCCCTTTTGGCGGAGGGTGTGCCGGAAAAATGCACAGCCATGCAGGCCATCGGCTACAAGGAATTTGTGGATGTGTTAATGGGACGCAGTTCTATGGAAACCGCTATCGCACTTGTGCAGCAGTCCTCCAGAAAGTATGCCAAGCGACAGCTGACCTGGTTTCGACGAAATTCAGCTATCCACTGGCTCCGTCGTGAAATGGGCGACGACAGCGAGCGAATTCTTACAAAAGCTCGACAGATTCTAACGGAATTTGACAAGTAAAAAATGGTAAGATTTATGTATCCCAACAGAAAGAAGGAATACATAATGTCTGACCCTACCAATTTACAGGAAGCAGTTCTCAAGGAAGTACGTCGGGATAAGATTCCCGTCACACTCTTTCTGATGAACGGCTTTCAGCTCCGGGGCACCGTCACAGGCTATGACAGCTTTGTGGTGGTACTGGTAACAGACGGCAAGCAGCAGATGATTTACAAGCATGCCATCTCCACTCTGGCCCCTATGAAGCCGATTAAAGCAGTGTAGCAAAAATGCGGCGGAGCAATGCTTCGCCGTGTTTTTGTGTATTTTTGTGTATTACAGAAAGAAGGTTCCCTATGTCTATCGCAGAAAATGTTGCCCGAATCAAGGAGGATATTGCAAAGGCTGCCATTGCCGCAGGTCGGGACCCGAAAGAGATTCTCCTATGTGCCGCTACAAAAATGAATGACGCCGATGCTGTCCGAGAAGCAATTCGGGCAGGTGTGGATTGCTGCGGTGAAAACCGCGTACAGGAGCTAATCTTAAAACAATCTCAAGATGCCTATGCAGGTGTACCTGTCCACTTTATCGGCCATCTGCAGACCAACAAGGTCAAACAGGTAGTGGGCAAGGTCAATCTTATCCACAGCATTGACTCTATGCACCTTTTGGAGGCTGTTCATAAAGAAGCCGCCCGTCAGGGTATCTGTCAGGATATACTGTTGGAAATCAACATTGGAAATGAGGCCAGCAAGTCCGGCTTTGCTCTTGAGCAGATGGATGCCATTCTTTCCCAAATGAAGAATTTTCCGTCAATTCGGGTGTGCGGATTCATGGCAATTCCCCCAATTTGCCAAAATCCGACAGATAATCACAAATTTTTTCAAGAAATATATAACCTTTCTGTTGACATAACGGCAAAAAAATACGATAATGTATGTGTCACTATTTTGTCCATGGGAATGTCCGACGATTATGCAGATGCCATTTCCTGCGGCAGCACGATGATTCGTGTGGGTACTGCCATCTTCGGTTCCCGGGGCTATTAAACAGTATTGTTCCGGATACAGGAATGTGAACATATTAGGAGGATATAGATATATGAGTTTTTGGGATAATGTAAAAAAGTTTGCCCAGCCCTATTCTGACGAGGAATACGATGATTACGACGAGGAAATGGAAGAGCTTGAAGATGAGGTTCAAGAGGCTGCCCCCCGCGCCCGTCGCCTCTCTCCCTTTGCTTCCGCCGCTCGCGAGACCGAAACCACTCCTGCTGCTCCCTCTTCCAGCAATTTCAACGGTCAAGTACTGAATATGAGCTCCGGCAAGCAGGAGGTCGTTCTGTTCCACGCCAAAACCTTTGATGATGCTGCTAAGGCTGCCGATGAGCTTCGCAGAAGAAAAGCCATTATTCTGAATATGGAAAATGTAGACAAGACTCTGACCCGCCGGGTTGTGGACTTCCTGTCCGGTAGTGTGTACGCTTTAGACGGCCGTGTAAAAAAAGTCGCTCAGTCTACCTATCTGTTCTGCCCCCACAATATGGATGTAATTGGTGATTTGGAAGGCATTCAGGTAGAATCCGACACCCTTGTCTAACAGCGGATAGAAAGGATATATTATGATTACACCCCAACAGATTGACCAAATTTCCTTCACCCGTGCTACCTTTGGCGGTTATGATATGCAGTCTGTGGACGAGTTTTTGGAGCCCCTGACCGAGGATTATATTACCCTGTATAAGGAAAACGCATTGCTCAAAAGTAAGATGAAGGTTCTAGTCAGCAAGCTGGAGGAATACCGTAGCAACGAAGCCAGCATGAAGGACGCCATCGTCAATGCTCAAAAAACCTGTGATCTGATGGTAAAGGAAGCCGAGGCCAAGTGCACGCAGATGCTGATTGACGCAAATGCTGCTGCCGAGGAAAACGCCAAAAACGCAAGTACTATGATAGCTGCGGAAGAAGCCCGTGTGGAAGAAGCACGCAAGGCCGCCTGTGCAAAAATTGACGCACTAAAGGAAGAGATTTTTGCCTGCATCAATGTGCTGGACCGTATAAAGGCCGGTAATGCCCCCGAGAACGGCTCTGCCGCTATCTTTGATTACGATCTGGCAGAGAAGCAGCCTAAAAGCGAATCCGATGCTGTGGCCGATGAAATTTCCGCAACCCTGCAGTCAATCATCGGCACCACCGAGGAGCAAGCCTCCGCTGCCGAACCGAAGCATCCCACTTCCGATACCACCACCAGCAAATTCGTGAATTTGCAGTTTGGTCGTAATTACGACCCCACGAAACACTAATTAATATTCCCAAAGCTATGAGAAGGACAAGCAAAGCATGTCAATGCCAACAGAGAGCTGCCGGTAGGTGCAAGGTAGCAGGCAATCATTCTTTGTATCCCCTTTGAGCAGCGCACCGAACAAAAAGTAGGCTGCGCCGGTTGCACCCGATACCGTGCATACGAGTGCCGGATTTTTTCGGAACGAGAGTGGTACCGCAGAGGTTACAATGCCTTTGTCTCTTACAACGTAAGGGACAGAGGCATTTTTTAGGAGACTTTTATGATTACCCTTCAGCCTTTTACACATGCGGATTATTCGGCATATGCTGCCTTTAACCCTAATGTTACACCGAAATTATAAATTAAATTTTGGAGGTATTTCCAAATGGAATACAAAAACACCATTATCACCCCTAAGACTGACTTCCCCATGAAGGCAGGCCTGCCCGCCCGGGAGCCGGGTATGCTGGCACGCTGGAATGAACAGAACCTATATTCCCTTATGCTGGAAAAGAATAAGGACCTCCCCCCCTTTGTACTGCACGACGGCCCTCCCTTCTCCAACGGCTACATTCACATGGGTCACGCCCTCAATAAGACACTGAAGGACTTCATTGTTCGCAGCCATGCTATGATGGGCTACTACACCCCCTATGTTCCCGGCTGGGATAACCATGGTCTTCCCATTGAGCGTGCCATTGAGAATTCCAAGAAAAAACTGAACAAGGATATGTCTGTTCCTGAATTCCGCAAGGCCTGCGAGGAGTTTGCAGAGGACTTTATCCAAAAGCAGATGGAAGGTTTCCGCCGTTTGGGTGTTGTTGGTGATTGGGAACATCCTTATCGCACTATGGACAAGCATTTCGAGGCCCAGGAGGTCAAGGTCTTTGGCCGAATGTTTGACAAGGGCTATATCTACAAGGGCCTGAAACCCGTTACATGGTGTCCCTTCTGCGCCACCGCCGTGGCCGAGGCGGATATCGAGTACAAGGACGACCCCTGTACCTCTGTTTATGTAAAATTCCCCGTGGCAGACGATTTGGGCAAGCTGGCCGAGTTTGACCTAAGCAAGACCTTCTTCGTCATTTGGACTACCACCATTTGGACTCTGCCCGGTAACATGGCCATCTGCCTGCATCCCAGAGATACCTATGCACTGGTGAAGGCCGAAAATGGCGAAACCTACATTATGGCTCAAGCTCTTATGGAGAAGACCATGAAGGTGGGTGGCTTTGAAAACTATGAGGTATTGGCCACCTATCCCGGCCAGTTCTTTGAGAACATGCTGGCAAACCATCCCTTCCTGCCCAAAACAAGCCGCCTGGTCAACGCCGAGTACGTCACCATGGACTCTGGTACCGGCTGTGTACACACCGCTCCCGGCTTCGGTGCTGACGACTACCAGACCTGCATGCGCTATGGAATGGAACTGGTGGTTCCTGTGGACGATTACGGCCGCCACACCGACTACGCAGGCAAATATGCCGGCATGAAGACTGAAGAGAGCAACCCTGTCATCAAGGCAGACATGGCTGAAAGTGGTATGTTGTTCGCATCTGAGGAAATTATCCACTCCTACCCCCACCACGACCGTTGTAAGAAGCCCGTCATCTTCCGGGCTACTCCTCAGTGGTTCTGCTCTGTTGAATCCTTTAAGGATCAGGCGGTGGAGGCCATTGAGAATGTCCAGTGGTTCCCCGGCTGGGGCGGTGACCGAATGGTGTCCATGATTCGGGAACGTGCCGACTGGTGTATCTCCCGTCAGCGCCGTTGGGGCCTGCCTATTCCCGTGTTCTACTGCACAAAGTGTGGCAAACCTGTATCCACCCCCGAATCCATCGAGAAGATTTCCAAGCTGTTTGACGAATACGGCTCTAACATTTGGTTCCAAAAGGATGCAATGGACCTGATTCCCGAAGGCTTTACCTGTCCGCACTGCGGCGGCACCACCTTCGATAAGGAAACCGACACTCTGGACTGTTGGTTTGACTCCGGCTCCACTCACTATGCCTCCCTCTATCGCAATACTCCCGAACTTTGGCCCGCCGACGTATATTTGGAAGGTGCTGACCAGTACCGCGGTTGGTTCCAGTCCAGCCTGCTGACCTCCGTGGGTGCTCTTGACAAAGGCGCTCCCTTCAGGCAGGTGCTGACCCACGGCTGGGTTGTGGACGGACAGGGTCGTGCCATGCACAAGAGCCTTGGCAACGGTGTTGACCCCTCCGATTTGATTAAGGATTTCGGTGCGGATATTGTCCGTCTGTGGTCCGCCTCTTCCGATTACCACGCAGATGTGCGCTGCTCCAAGGAGATTTTCAAGCAAATTGCACAGAACTATCTGAAGTTCCGGAATACGGCTCGGTATTGCTTGGGTAACCTAAATGAATTTGACCCCAACAATCTGGTGTCCGCTGCCGACATGGAAGAGCTGGACAAATGGGCATTGACCAAGTTGAACGGGCTGGTAGCTGCCTGCCGGAAGGCCTATGACGCCTATGAGTTCCACAATGTTACCCATATTATCAATGACTTCTGCGTGGTGGAGCTGTCCTCCTTCTATTTGGATATTATCAAGGATCGGTTGTACTGCGAGCTGCCCGACGGTCTGCGCCGCCGCTCTGCACAGTCTGCGCTGTTCCTGATTGTGGACGCAATGGCTAAGCTGTTCGCTCCCATTTTGGCCTACACCTGTGACGAAATTTGGCAGGCCATGCCCCATCGGGACGAAGACGATGCCCGAAACATTCTCCTGAACCAGATGCCCGAAAACTTTGATGCATACAGTCTGGATGAGGCTACCATGTCCAAATGGGATACTGTCATGAAGCTACGCCAGGATGTAAACGGTGTGCTGGAGCTTGCCCGTGCGGATAAGCGCATCGGTAAGGCCTTAGAGGCACATGTGAGCCTGAACAGTCAGGACGAAGCATTGAAGGCAGCCTGCGAGGGTCTGAATCTGGCAGAAATCTTCATCGTCTCCTCCTGCGATTGGGAAACTATTCCGGAAGGTGCCACCGTCGGTACCGGCACCAATCTGCCTAACCTGACCATCGGTGTCACAGAGGCACGCGGCTCCAAGTGCCCCCGTTGTTGGATGCACACCCAGCAGCCCGATGAAAACGGTTTGTGCAAGCGCTGTGCCGCTGTCATTTCTCAGTTAGACCTTGAATTTTAATCTAAAAAACCGCCTTGCTTCAGCTTACGCTTAAGCAAGGCGGTTTCTATTTTATTATTTTTCAGCCAGTAACTTTTCCAGTGCAGCCAGCTTTATGCATGTACAGAATATATCCATAGCCTTCTCAAGTTCTTCAACAGGGGGCAAACTGGGGGCAATACGGATATTGCTGTCCTGAGGGTCTTTGCCATAGGGGAAGGTCGCACCGGCAGGTGTCATCGTAACGCCTGCCTCCTTACAGAGGGCAAGTGCCCGTTTCGCAGTACCGGGCATCGTATTAAAGCTCACAAAATATCCACCGGAGGGATGGTTCCACTGTGCAAAACCGCAGGGTGCAATTTCCTTGTCCAGCATATCCAGCACCATACGGAATTTGGGTGCAAGTACCGTTGCATGGCGCTTCATAATCTCTATAGTATGTTCTTTATTCTTCAGATACTTTACATGACGAAGTTGGTTAATCTTATCATGGGAAATAAGCTGGACACCGAACAGCTCTGCAAAATAATCAATATTGGCCTTAGAAGAAGCCAGGACAGAAATACCTGCACCGGGGAAGGTAATTTTGGATGTAGAAGCAAATTCGTACACCATATCCGGATTTCCGGCGGCCTCACACAGAGAAATAATATCTGCAAAAGGAACGAAATCGCCCTCAAATTCATGAACGCAGTAGGCATTATCCCACATAATTGCAAAATCCGGAGCAGCAGGCTTCAAATTGGCAAAACGCTGAATGGTTTTATCAGAGTAAATGATGCCATCGGGGTTGGAGTACTTGGGTACGCACCAAATGCCCTTTACCTGAGGATCTTTTACCAGTTCTTCAACCATATCCATATCAGGACCTTCCGGAGTCATAGGAACCGTAATTAACTGAGCGCCAAATGACTCAGTGATTTTAAAATGTCGGTCATAGCCGGGGCTGGGACACAGAAATTTCACAACCTCTTCTTTACACCAGGGGCGTTCACTATGAAGCAGACCATGGGAATATGCACGGGAAATCACATCAAACATCAAATTTAAGCTGGTCGTACCGCCCAAAAAAGTCTGTTCCGGTTTACAACCGAGCACATCCGCCCAAAAAGCTTTGGCAACAGGTAATCCAGTAAGCTCGCCATAGTTACGTGCATCAATGCCATCTGTGAAGCATTCCGCCGGATCAACCAAGCAACCAAGTATATCACTGACTAAATCCAGCTGGCCGGCTCCCGGCTTACCTCGGGCCATGTTCAGCTTTAGGTTCTGTGACTTGCAGGTCGCAAAGTGGTCAGAAAGCAGCTTGTACTGCTCCTGCAGCTGTGCATTTGACATGTTTGAATATTTCATAATCATCACTCTTTCCATAATCTGTATTTGTACGATGATACTATACACCTTTTCGAGAAAAAATGCAAGTCAACAGTACTATAATTTCACTTTTTGTTATTGTGCAATTCTTTTGTATTCATTGAACAAGTGATTTTGGGCAGTGGCACTAAATTTATGCACAATTATCCCTTGTATTTTTACTATATATGGAGTAAAATGAATAGTAATATGATATCATTGCAAATTTATTAGCTTATTGCATTTTGAGAGGAAGTGTCATAATGAGTCAAATATTGAATGTTCCGGAAATTTTTGGCAGTGATGTTTTTAACGAGGCAGTCATGAAGCAACGCCTACGCCCGGAAATTTTTACTTCCTGGAAGCAATGCATTGAAACCAGTACGCCCCTTGACCTACATGTTGCCAACGAAATTGCTGAAGCCATGAAGGATTGGGCCATTGAAAAGGGTGCAACCCATTATACCCATTGGTTCCAACCTATGACCGGCATAACTGCCGAAAAACACGACTCCTTCATCTCTCCCGCAGAGGATGGAAAAGTGATTATGGAGTTTTCCGGCAAATCTCTGGTTTGCGGTGAGCCTGACGCCTCCTCTTTCCCCTCCGGCGGTCTGAGAGCTACCTTTGAGGCCCGTGGCTATACTGCTTGGGACCCCACAGCCTTTGCCTTTGTAAAGGATGGCAGTCTATACATACCTACTTGCTTTTTCTCCTTTACCGGTGCCGCTTTGGATAAGAAGACACCGCTGCTGCGCTCTATTGATGAAGTATCCCGTGAAGCACTGCGGATTCTACGGCTGTTTGGTGACAGCGAGACCAAACGCGTCGTCACTTGCGTAGGTGCCGAACAGGAGTATTTTCTGCTTCCGAAGGATATGTATGCCAAACGAGAGGATTTACGTCTGACCGGACGTACCCTTTTCGGCGCCATGCCTCCAAAGGGACAGGAATTGGATGACCACTACTTTGGCACCATCCGCACCCGTGTATCCAATTTTATGCAGGATTTGGATGAGCAGCTCTGGCGGCTAGGCATTCTCTCCAAAACAAAGCACAACGAGACAGCACCCTGTCAACACGAAATGGCACCCATCTATACGGATGCCAACAGCGCATGCGATGCCAACCAAATCATCATGATGGTGATGAAAAAGTGTGCCGCCAAGCATAATTTGGTTTGCCTGCTCCACGAAAAACCCTTTGCCGGTGTAAACGGATCCGGAAAACATAACAACTGGTCCCTTGCTACCGATACCGGCAATAACCTGTTCAGCCCCGGTAAAACACCCCGTCAAAATGCACGTTTCTTGGTGTTTTTGGCTGCTTTTATCAAAGGCATTGACGAATATCAGGACTTCCTTCGGTGTACCGTTGCCTCTGCCGGCAATGACCATCGACTCGGTTCCCATGAAGCACCTCCTGCCATTATCTCTATTTTCCTTGGTGATGAGCTGAATGCGGTTGTAAATTCCATTATCAACGACACCAACTACACTGACCCGGAAAAGAGTGTTATGCGTATCGGCGTGGATGTTCTGCCCGCCATTCCCAAAGACACCACCGACCGCAACCGCACTTCTCCCCTCGCCTTCACCGGTAACAAGTTTGAATTCCGTATGCTGGGTTCCTCCCAGTCCATCGCAGGACCGAATATTGTCTTAAATACCATTATGGCTGAAGAGCTTGGCAAATTTGCGGATGAGCTTGAAAAAGCAGAAGACTTTGATGCTGCTCTGCAAAATCTGGTGTGCAGAACCTTTACAGAGCATCAGAGAATCATCTTCAACGGCAACGGCTACTCTAAGGAATGGACTGAGGAAGCCGCCAGACGCGGTTTGAGCAATTATCCCTCAACGGCCAAGTGTCTGCCCACATATATCAGCCAAAAGAACATTGATTTGGTTACAAAGCATGGCATTTATAAGGAAGACGAGTTCCGTGCCAGATACGAAATTCACTTGGATGCCTATCGGAAGATTATCAATATCGAGGCAAAAACCTGCATTGATATGGCAATTCACCAAATTCTGCCCGCCGCCATGCATTACAGTAGGGATTTGTGTAATGGTTACGCCAAAAAACTTGAAATCGGTATTGCTTCCAAGGTGGAGTACGAACTTGCCTGTCGACTCACCAAGGTCTCCGACGCACTGTATGAACACTGCAAAAAATTGGAAGCAGATTTAGCGAAAATCCCTGTAGGCAAAGAGAACATTGTCAACTATTACCATGAGGTGATTGTAGCGGACATGAACGCCTTGCGTACACAGGCGGATATTTTGGAGAGCCTAACCGATAAAAGTTACTGGCCCTACCCTACCTATTCCGATTTGCTCTTCTACTAAAATATGCACCGGGTGTGATGCATCACACCCGGTGTTCTTTTTATTTTCCTGTGGAGCCGAAGCCGCCTGCCGAGCGTTGGGTATCGGATAACACGGTTGTTTCCTCAAAGGCAGGTGTAAACACCGGTGTGATTACAAGCTGCGCAATCCGCTCTCCATGGGTAATTTCCTGAGGTACTGTACCATGGTTGTGGAGTACCACAATAAACTCCCCCCTGTAATCGCTGTCGATGACACCTACTTTATTGGCAGGGGCAAGACCGCGCTTGCAGGCTAAACCACTGCGGGCATAGATAAGTCCTGCACACCCTGCAGGAATTTCCATAGCAAGACCTGTTGGTACAAATGCAGATTCGCCCGGTTGTATCACAATATTCTCATCCAGACAGGCATATAAATCCGCACCGGCGGCACCGGCAGAACCATATGTGGGCAAAACTGCATCGGGTTTTAATTTTTTGACTCGAATCGCATTCATCTTTCTGTCTCCTTGCGTCTAATTTTAATATCTTAGCGAATTCCTTCCACGTTTGCCTTTAAAAAAGCAAAAACCATTTCCGTATAATGGGGTCTGTCAACCAAGAAGCTTACCCCGTGGTCAGCACCCTCTACCAATAGTAGTTCCTTTGGCCCTGTACAGGCTTCGTAGCCTTGCTTGGTCATTTCACAGGGCACAAAGCCGTCATCCAACCCATGCACCATAAAAACAGGCACTCTGCTGTTTTTTAGGCTTTTTCTTGTGTCCTTTTCCGTTAGACCGAAGCCGGCAAATATCCGTGTAAACAACCCTGCCGCCCAAAGGCTGGGGGTTGCAGGCAAATGGATGACACTGCGAAATACACCGGCGATAATCTCCCGGGGAGAGGTAAAACCGCAGTCAGCAATAATGCCCTTTACATTTTCCGGTAAATCCGCATCTGCCAGATACAACACGGTCGATGCACCCATGGAAAGTCCGCTTAGGATAATCGGATAAGCGCCAAAATTCTTATTGTGATATGCAATCCAATTCTTAAAATCTCGACTCTCCTTCACGCCGAAGGTAATGTATTTTCCTTCACTCTTGCCGTGAGCTCGCTGATCGGGAACCAAAATATTCATACCTAAATTGTGGTACATATCAAAGGCAAGACTAAAATCCACCAGCTTATTACTACGGTAGCCGTGGGCAAACAAAATTGTACCCTTTGGATTCTCGGCAGGCACCCACATTGCATGAAGCTTTAATCCGTCAAAGGTTTTGATACACACATCTTGCGCATTGTGTTCATTCAAAAAGCGGTCCCCTATGACAATATTGTTGTAATGCTTTCCGTATGGTGTTTTTTTCAGTTCTTCCTCTACCGTCCAAGGCAGCTCTTTTCTACGGATGCAGCCGACAATAAAAACATAAAAACCACTGACCAATATCAGAAATACAATAGCCAGAAGAACATAAACTACAACAGGCATGTACTTTTACTCCTTGGTTCCAAGCTTGGAAAACCGCTTAAAAGACATCGGCCAAAGAATACCTGCCACAATTACTATGAGGAAGTAACGGACAGCTCTGCCAACGGATTCTCCAAGCAACATATTCAGCAATTCTTTTGTGCCACTCTTTACAATAAGCACCAGCGCAAGGCCGATAACTACCTTCAAAATCTGTGCCCACCAAACTGCCTTTGTTGTGAACTTTAGCCACTTTTCATCCGTAATATACACTGCCAGCAAACCCAATAATGCGCCAAGCAATGTATATGCATTTTTAATACCGGACTGGTAATTGTGGGAGTCAATGTTAACCGGGAATGGAAAGAACTCCACAAAAAGCAAAAAGCCAACCGCTAACAGCAGCATAAAGCCTAACAAAGCAGGCATATATCTGTGATTATTCTCCAGTACCAACGGACGAAGCACCAAAATCAAGAAAACCGCAATAAAAACGGAAACAACCACATCCAAAGGTGTGTGGACACCGATGTACATCCGGGAAAATGCAACCAGTGACGCAATTACAATGGCACCAATCCGAAATTTCTTGTTCTTGGTGATATAGGCAATGCTACCGAAGGTGCCGACTGCACTTTGCGTATGGCCGCTGGGAAAGCTGTAACCGGAGGCGCCTTCTCTTGCCTGCTCCAAAATGGTGAAATTTTCGTCCAATACCCAAGGACGGGGAATTCGGAACAGAAGTTTTAAAAACTGGTTGATAACGGTGCCCATAAATCCAACAGAAAGGGTGTAATACCCCAAGTACTTGTCAACACACCAAAACAAAACCAGTGCAATCACTAAAAATGCTGTTTCCTCGCCAAAGGTGGTTATCGCAAGCATGAACTCATTCAAAACAGGCGTGCGGATATCTTCCAGCAGGTATAAAAAGTTCATATGCAACCTCCTAAATATCATTTATTGTATATTATACACAGATATTTCCAAAATGTAAAGTTTCGTCTGCCATTGTGTGAAAGCCTTGCATTTTTTTCAAAATCGGTTATACTAGGAAAAAAGCATACAGGAGGTTACTATGCCATATTATTACGGATTCGATTGGACTTATATTGTAATTGTCATCCCCTGCCTGATTCTTTCTATGGTCGCCAGTGCCCGTGTCAACAGCACTTTTAAGCGATATTCCCAACAGATTTCTTCACGTCGTATTACCGGACGGGAGGCAGCCATGCGGGTGCTTAGCGCAAACGGCGTGACCAACGTGCGGATTGAGCGGATATCCGGCAACCTCACAGACCACTTTGACCCCAAAACAAATGTTATTCGCCTTTCTGACAGTGTTTACGATCATTCCTCCACCGCGGCTATCGGTGTTGCCTGCCATGAGGCCGGCCATGCAGTTCAGTATGCACAAGCATATTTCCCCATCAAAATCCGCGCTGCAATCATCCCTATTACCAATTTTGGCTCCCGTCTTGCTATGCCGCTGATTCTGTTGGGAATTCTATTCAGCACGTTCGGAAATTACTCCTACACACTGGTATATGCCGGCATTGCCTGTTTTTCTCTCAGCCTTGTATTTCAACTGGTAACGCTACCTGTGGAGTTTAATGCCAGCCGCAGAGCAATGAGTGCTATTGAAAATGCACAGATTCTCACTGAAGAAGAGCAGCAAGGTGCCAAAAAGACCTTGCGCGCCGCCGCTATGACCTATGTAGCCGCTGTTGCGGTTGCCGCAGCTCAATTGCTGCGACTGGTACTTCTTTTTGGCGGACACAGACGAGATGACTAATATTTTTCCGCCTCGGTATTGACAACCGAGGCGGTTTCTATTATACTTTTTCCGTGTGAAAAGTATGAAAAGTAGGAAAGGAGGAAGACGATGGCCGGAGGGAAACACATACTTGGAAAAGGCAACGCCAAACGGGTTTTCGGCACCGCAAAGGTAGGTGACCGGGGACAAATCGTCATTCCAAAGGAAGCAAGGGAGCTGTTCAATATAAAGCCCGGAGACACTTTACTGATTCTCGGTGAAGAGAACAAAGGACTGATCGTTTCGCAGCCGGAGCTGCTTCGCGACCTTGCGGATGAAATTTTCGAAAGTAATAAACAGAGGTAGAATTATGGAAGAATTACTGGAACTATACAACACCATGGGTATCAGCCCCGCTGTATACAACTACGGAGAGGAAACACTTAAAAAGCTGAAAGACCGTTTTGCACAAATTGATAAGATTGCAGAACACAACCAGGCAAAGGTTATCGCCGCCATGCAGAAAAACCGGGTTTCTGCCGCCTGCTTTGCCGCAACCACTGGCTACGGCTATGACGATGTGGGCCGTGACAATTTGGAAAAGGTATATGCTGACGTATTTCACACAGAGGCGGCTTTGGTACGCCCCCAAATCACTTGCGGTACCCACGCACTTACTGTGGCACTGTCCGCAAATCTTCTGCCCGGCGACGAGCTGCTATCCCCTGTGGGTCTGCCTTATGACACATTGCAGGAGGTTATCGGCATCCGGGAAAGCCCCTGTTCATTGAAAGAATACGGTGTTTCATACCGGCAGGTGGATTTGCTGGAGGACGGCACCTTTGACTATGAAAACATCCGTAAAGCAATCAATGAAAAAACAAAGCTTGTCACCATTCAGCGTTCCAAGGGTTATGCCACACGACCCAGCTTTTCCGTCAAGCAAATCGGCGATCTGATTGCCTTTGTAAAATCCGTAAAAGCAGATATTATCTGCATGGTTGATAACTGCTATGGAGAATTTGTGGAAACAATCGAGCCCTCCGACGTAGGTGCTGACATGGTTGTCGGCAGTTTGATAAAGAATCCCGGCGGCGGTTTAGCGCCTATCGGCGGCTATATCTGCGGCACGGAAGCTTGTGTCAGCCGCTGCGCCTTCCGCCTCTCCGCTCCCGGTTTGGGTCAGGAGGTAGGTGCTAACCTTGGACTCATGCCCGCACTCTACCAAGGCTTCTTTCTTGCCCCGACAGTGGTTGCCGGTGCGGAAAAGGGTGCAATCTTTGCCGCCAATCTTTATGAGCCTTTGGGATTCAAATGCGTTCCCAACGCCACAGAGAGCCGCCACGACATTATTCAAGCGGTGGAGTTAGGCAG
>JBGVPJ010000028.1:0-4819 GCA_045126955.1 Faecousia sp. | reverse complement strand
TGATATGCTACCCCCATAAGAGACAGTGAAAAAGAAAACTGTCTTTTATGGGGGGTACTTTTATGTCCAAACGGAGAAAGATTAAAGCAGAAGAAAAGGTAAGGATAGTGCGAGCGTGCATTAAGGGGGAAACAAGTATTTGTGCCGCAGCGGCGCAAATAGGGGTAGATCATCATGCAGTAACTGATTGGATCCGCCTGTACAAAACAGAGGGCGGATGTGCCTTTCTGCCCAGAGAAGGTAATCGCCATTATGACAGTGCTCTTAAGGAGGCTGCCGTTAAAGATTATCTATCCGGCAGGGGAAGTATCCGAGAAATCTGCAAAATTTATAAAATACGGTCTACTCGTCAACTCAGAGATTGGATTATGGTGTATAATGGTCATAAGGATTTCAAGAAACAGACGGGAGGAAGTCGTATGACCAAAGGAAGGGAAACTACTCAGACCGAGAGGATTGCTGTTGCGAAGGCGTGTATTGCCAACGGCAAGAACTACGGAGAGGTTGCAATCCAGTACAATGTCAGTTACCAGCAAGCCCGTAGTTGGACACTCAAGTACATAGAAGGCGGTGAAACCGCTTTGGAAGACCGCCGTGGACAGCGAAAGAAAGATCAGCAGCCCCGGACGGAGTTGGAACAGGCACAGATCGAAATAGAGCAGCTGAAGCATAAGTTAAAGATGTTGGAAATGGAGAACCATTTACTAAAAAAATTGGAGGAGATAGAAAGGAGGCGAGGCTGAGCCAGGTGCGGCAATCTCATATCTACCTGGCGATAAAGGAATGCAAAGAAGAATATGGTGTCCCTGTTGAACTATCTTGTGAGCTGCTTGGTGTATCCAGAGCAGCATATTACCGCTGGCTAAGTGGCAAAAAGTGTGCCAGAGAGTTAGAAAACGAGAAGATTGCGGAGATTGTGGAGAAGATCCATACAGAGAACCCTGACAAGGGATACCGCCGCATTAAAGATGATTTGGCACATGACCATAAGCTGAATGTCAATGAGAAGCGAGTGCTTCGCATCTGCCGTAGTTTGGATATTAAATCCACTATTAAATACAGGAATAATGGCTGTACAAGACAAGCGGCAAATCCGCAACACATTGCAGATAACGTGTTAAACCGACAGTTTCATGCATCAGCACCAAATTTGAAGTGGCTGACAGATGTAACCGAATTTAAGTACTATATTGGACCGGAAGTTCGAAAAATCTACTTGAGTGCAATACTGGATTTATACGATCGTCGTATCGTGTCTTACATCATCCGGGACCGGAATGACAATCCGTTAGTATTTGACACCTTAGATGCTGCTATCGCTGCGAACCCGGATGCTCATCCGCTGTTTCACAGTGACCGGGGCTTCCAGTACACAAACAGAGTATTCTACAATAAGCTGCAATCCGCTGGTATGGAGCAGAGTATGTCCAGAATTGGCAAGTGCATTGATAACGGACCGATGGAAGGGTTCTGGGGGATCCTGAAACGCGAGCGATACTATGGCAGACGGTTTTTGAGCCGTGAAGAGCTTGTACAGATGATTGAGAATTACATTACCTACTACAACAACCGCCGTGTACAGCGCAACCTGGGTGTGCTGACACCAATGGAAAAGCACGAAAATTATCTGATGGCGGCATAACAAAACCTCAGAAAATGACTAGACAGAATGTCTTGGCATTTCCTGAGGTTCTCACGGCACCGCAGTGCCGTGCATCCTAAAAAAGACTTCCGGCAACCAAAATGGCTACCGGAAGCACAAAAATTTTTATTTTATTTCACTGTCCACTTGACGGGGAGCAGTTCATACACAAGGGAGCCTTTGTTTGCAGCACCGCTTCACTCTTCAAATATTAATTTGTCAGTCCGTTGATTTGACATGGTATGGAATATAAGATATACTCAAGCCGGGAGGGATGACTATGATCTATACGGAACAGACGAAAAAAGCCATGAAGCTTTGCTTTGAGGCTCATAAGGATCAGGTGGACAAATGCGGAATGCCCTATGTGTTCCACCCTTATCATCTGGCGGAGCAGATGACCGATGAGGATACCATTACCGCCGCCTTGCTCCACGATGTGGTGGAGGATACCGACTATACACTGGAGGATCTGGAAAAGCTGGGATTTTCTCCACAGGTTTTGGAAGCGGTGGCGCTGCTGACCCATGCAGATGATGTGCCTTATCTGGAATATGTGGCGAAGCTGAAGCATAATCCCATCGCCAAAGCGGTGAAGCTGGCAGACCTGGACCACAACAGCGACATGACCCGTTTAGGACCGGATGATCCCAGAATACCCCATTTCC
Organism: Faecousia sp.; assembly: GCA_045126955.1. Taxonomy (GTDB): domain Bacteria; phylum Bacillota; class Clostridia; order Oscillospirales; family Oscillospiraceae; genus Faecousia. The sequence continues at coordinate 2,509 of JBGVPJ010000028.1, read as the reverse complement.
AGGAAAAATACCGCAAAGCAAAAATACTGCTGAATGGCTTGTAAATAACGGTTAAAAAGTCGCCTGCTATGGTTGTAGCAGGCGACTTTTGATATCAGCATATCATTCGGTTGTTTTATTCTTTCTTAAGGTTTGCTTCAAAGCGGTGACAGTATCTGTTATGATTTTGATCTCTGTTTGATCACAATCGGATACCAATTCAGTGAGCCAGTTGTCAACATGGGGTCTGGCTGTGGAAATTTCTTTGCATAATAGTTCGTCAGCTGAGCATTCAAGATAATTGACGATTGCAATAAATACTTTTAGCGATACAGTCCCGGCACCTGTTTCCAGGTGGCTGATATGCGTTATGCCAACTCCTACAGCCTCAGCAAGCTGCTCCTGTGTAATGTTCTTCTGTACTCTAAGCTGTTTGACCTTATAGCCAATGCTTGTGTAATCAATCATACAAAGCAGCCCCCTAATCAAGTTACTTGTATTGTATGTGCAATTTGAATATGATATAATATCCTAAAAACGCAAATGCACTTTTAATTCAATAATAGGAGGGGTTTTTATGTCTATGCATATTTGTTTTTTATTCGGTCATTCCGATTGTCCAGCTGAGGTTTTACCACAGCTGGTCGCTTCTGTGGAGTATCACTATACCCAATACGGTGTCCGGCAGTTTTATGTGGGAAACCGTGGGAATTTTGACCGGCTGACCGCCACTGCTTTACGGCAGCTAAAAAAGCAGCACCCGAATGCAGAGCTTTATCTTTTGCTGGCTTATCACCCCAGTGAACGGAGGGTAAACTTACCCGAAGATTTTGACGGTTCCTTTTATCCGCCGATCGACGCTGTTCCGAAACCATATCGGATTGTCCGTGCAAACCGGTATATGGTGGATATAGCAGACAGTATTATTTGTTATGTAAACCGTATAGGGAATTCAAGAGAATTGCTGTGCTATGCCCAACGGGGGTTGAGTGAAAAACGGATTGATAATATTGCTGCGAAAGAACAGAATTTGATCGGCAAATGAAACAGCCTTATGCAGCACTCTGATTGGAGCGGCATAAGGCTGTTATGTTCTGTCAAATGCGAATCCCGATTATCCTCTTTAGAACAATCCGGCTCAGCGTGTATCCCCCTTGGTGTATGCCTTAATTTTTACAAAAATCTGTCTTAATATTACTCTGCGTTTGCTTACATAAGTCTGGGCAAACATTAGTCTGAACCCACATAAGTAATGGGTTCGATTTCTGCGGATTTGACGGTAAAAACACCGTAATGCAAGTATTTTAACCGCTGAAATATGCCACCGATTAGCAAAGCGCAGCTAACGCACAGTACTATTATGCAAGACGAAAAATTGAAAAAGGCGGCGTATGGGGGGCTTAAGTGGGGCATCACGCATACAAAAAAGCAGCCTCACCGAAAAAATCGATGAGGCTGCGAGACACTACATTATTTTGTTCAAATCAGGATGCGAGGGTTTGTTTCCCGACATTTATTATTTTATTACTTCACAGAAGAAGTGGAGCGCAGGGTCACATCGTGGGCGCCGCCTTCGACGATGGAGGTGGCGGAGACCAGAGTCAGCTTGGCTTCACGCTGCAGGTCGGGAATGGTGATCACACCGCAGTTGCACATGGTGGACTTGACCTTGTACAGGGATGCTTCCACATTGTCATGCAGAGGACCGGCATAGGTCACATAGGAGTCAACGCCTTCCTCGAAGCTCAGCTTGGTGGAGCCGCCCAGATCATAACGCTGCCAGTTGCGGGCGCGGTTGGAGCCTTCGCCCCAGTATTCCTTCATGTATGCGCCGTTGACCATCACCTTGTTGGTGGGAGACTCGTCGAAGCGGGCGAAGTAGCGGCCCAGCATCATGAAGTCAGCGCCCATGGCCAGAGCCAGAGTCATGTGGTAATCATGGACGATACCGCCATCGGAGCAGATGGGCACATAAATGCCGGTCTCCTTGAAGTATTCGTCACGGGCGGCAGCAACCTCGATCAGAGCGGTGGCCTGACCTCTGCCGATGCCCTTGGTTTCACGGGTGATGCAGATGGAACCGCCGCCGATACCAACCTTGATGAAGTCTGCGCCGGCCTTGGCCAGGAACAGGAAGCCGTCACGGTCCACCACATTACCGGCACCGATCTTCACGGTGTCGCCATAGTTGTCACGAACCCACTTGATGGTCTTTTCCTGCCAGCAGGTGTAGCCTTCGGAGGAGTCGATGACCAGAACATCAGCGCCGGCTTCCAGCAGAGCGGGGATCCGCTGTGCATAGTCACGGGTGTTGATGCCGGCGCCAACCAGATAACGCTTTTCCTTATCCAGCAGCTCCTGGGGGTTGGCCTTGTGGGAGGAGTAGTCCTTCCGGAAAACGAAGTAGAGCAGATGATCGTCCTCATCCACGATGGGCAGGCTGTTGAGCTTGTGATCCCAGATGATATCGTTTGCCTGCTTCAGAGTTGTCTCCTTGGGAGCGGTGACCAGCTTGGCACGGGGGGTCATA
>JBGVPJ010000027.1:0-9782 GCA_045126955.1 Faecousia sp. | reverse complement strand
GTCTGCGGGCGGTGCGTACGATCTTCCATTTGGGTGATAAGACTATTACGCTGATTCGAGAAGGCAAACTCAACTCTCAAATGGTTTTCCAAGAGGGTGTATCCCATGACTCCCTGTACCAAATGGAGTTTGGTGCGCTGATGCTTACGGTATGCGCTATTAAGGTAGAGGCAAATGTTACTGCTGACGGCGGTGTGATTGACCTTGTGTATAATATTGAAATTGAGCAAAACGCCGCCGGCGTGATTGACTACCATCTTGATATCAAGGCAAAGTAAAATGCGTGCTGCATTATAGCAGCACGCATTTCTTATACAAACTTTTTGTAATGCTCAATAAAGGTTTTGGATTGTCTCAAACTATCCACACCGGATGCCAGCCTCAACCGCAGGATAGGTTCCTTGGCAGTAGCGACAAACTGAACACGGCTTTTATAATCCTTCTCGTTGCACAGGGCACTGACGGCTTCGAAATTCAGATTGGTCAAGGTGAACAGTACTTCGCCGGCTTTTTGGCGGATATCGCAGATACCCACATTCCGGGCATTTGCACGGAGCAGGGCAATTTCCACCAGATTCAGCACGCCCTTGGGCGGCTCTCCGTAGCGGTCTACAATTTCATCCAACAGGTCATCCGCATCCTCTTGAGAGCGAATTGCGGCCATCCGACGGTACAGATCCATCCGCTCCTCACCGCGGGATACATAGTCCTTATCTACATTGGCGGTGACATTCAAATCGGCGGTGCAATCCGGTTCCTTTGGCTTTTCACCCCGCTCCTCCAAAACAGCCTCGTCCAACAGCTTTAAATACATATCGTATCCCACGCTCATCATGTGACCGGATTGTTCTGCGCCCAGCAGGTTACCAGCACCACGGATTTCCAAATCACGCATGGCAATCTTAAAGCCGGAGCCGAATTCCGCAAAGTCGCGGATAGCGGCCAGCCGCTTTTCCGCAACCTCTGTGAGGGATTTGTCCGGTCGGTAGGTGAAATAGGCGTAGGCATGGCGGGTGGAACGTCCCACACGCCCACGAAGTTGGTGGAGCTGACTCAAACCGAAACGGTCAGCATTTTCAATGATTAAAGTATTCACATTGGAAATATCCAAACCCGTTTCAATGATGGTTGTGCAAACCAAAACTTGAATTTCTCCATCAGCCATGGCACGCATCACATCGCTTAAGGCCTCCTCGCCCATCTTGCCGTGGGCAACGGCAACATTGAGACCGGGAATTCGCTTTTTTAGTGCGGCGGCACATTGGTCGATGGTTTCCACGCGGTTATGGAGGTAGTACACCTGACCGCCCCGCTCAATCTCACGGCGGATAGCATCGTCCAGCACCGCATTGTTATGCTCCATTACATAGGTTTGCACCGGGTACCGATCAGCAGGCGGCTCTTCAATGGTGGACATATCCCGGATACCGGAAAGCGCCATGTTTAAGGTACGGGGAATGGGAGTGGCGGAAAGTGTCAGTACATCCACACCCTTGGAAATCTCTTTCAGCCGCTCCTTGTGGCTGACACCGAACCGTTGTTCTTCATCAACAATCAGAAGGCCTAAATCCTTAAATTCCACACTTTTTTGCAGGAGCTTGTGGGTACCGATAATCAAATCCACCTGTCCGGCTCGCAGATTCTGCAAAGTCTTGTGCTGTTGGGCGGGCGTACGGAAACGGCTGAGCACATCGATGTTCACCGGGAACCCACGGAATCTGCCAACTGCGGTTTGATAGTGCTGCTGTGCCAAGACGGTGGTGGGAACCAAAATGGCTACCTGCTTGCCGTCCATGACGGCTTTCATCACGCCCCGCAGGGCAACCTCTGTCTTACCAAAACCCACATCGCCGCAGAGCAACCGATCCATGGGAACAGGGGACTCCATATCGTGTTTGATATCCGCAATACATCGCAGTTGGTCATCGGTTTCCGGGTAGGGGAAATTGTCTTCAAATTCCCGTTGCCATGGGGAGTCTGCGGCAAAAGCAAAACCCGTCTGCCGACGACGTGCGGCATAGAGCTGAATCAGTTCTCCTGCCATATCCTTTGCGGCTTTTCTGGCCTTTGCCTTGGCTTTCTGCCAAGTGTCTGTACCGATTTTGTTCAGCCGTATATTGGCATCCTCACCGCCGCCGATATACTTACTTACCATATCCAGCTGAGTAGCAGGAACAAAAAGGGTATCAGAGCCCTGATAAGCAATTTTAATATAGTCCTTGATAGCGTTGTCTACTTTGATTTGCTCCATGGCAACAAAGCGGCCGATGCCGTAATTTTCATGCACCACCAAATCCCCCGGTGATAAATCCGTAAAGGAATTGAGCTTCTGTCGGTTGGTTGCGGATTTCTTGGCGGTTTTTCGCCTGGGTTCGGTCTTACCGGTAAGCTGGCCTTCCGTCAAAATGGCAAGCTTTCCGTTGGGGTATTCCATGCCGTAGGGCAGTGTGCCCTCTGTAAGCAAAATTTGACCGGGTTTTGGTATGAAGGTAAGGGGAATGCAGAGGAATGCGGACAGTCCGTGACTGTTTAGCATCTCCTGAAGAAGTTCTGCTCTGCGGCGGGAACCGCATAGCACCAAGCAGGAGAAATTTTGCTTTTGATAGTGTTGCAAATCGCCGGCAGCGGTTTCCATACTTCCGCCATAGCCGGGTAGCTGCTTTGCAGTCATGGGTAACAGCTGGTGAGGCAAACAGCTTTCGGGATAGGCAGAGGCAACAAAGGCATCCAGATATAGAAGGGGATGCCTGTGTAAATTCTCACAGAAGTCCTCCCACTGACAAACATAGTCGCACAACTCACCGGCGACCAATCCGCCTTGCAAGAGGCTATCCAACTGCATGCCTATTTCTTCCACACGAGTACGCGCAGCCCGGTGAATGCTACTTTGGTCGCACAGAATTACAGTTGCATTGTCGGGAATATAGGAAAGTGCAGTGGCGTTTTCCGGATATATGAGTGCCATATACCGGTCGGATGCCGGATTTTGTACTCCGTTTTGGTACTTTTCCAAATCCTTTGTAAGTGTTTTGATTAGTTCCTCATTTGGATTTTTACGACGCTGTTGCCGCAAAATCAACTGAGAGATATCATCACACAAACCAGTCAGTCCGTTGGGGTGAAGTTTCGGCTGCGTCTCACTGACGGGCAGAATGGTTATAGACGAAATATTTTCTGTTCTTCTCTGGGTGTCCGGATCAAAATAACCCATGGTGTCCAACTCGTCACCGAAAAATTCAACACGCACAGGCAGTTCGGCTGCAGGGGAGTATACGTCTAAAATGCCGCCTCTTACTGCAAATTGACCGGGTCCTTCAACCATTCCGCAGCGGCTGTAACCGGCACCAGACAGCTGCAACAAAAGTTTTTCCATGGAATACTCTTTTCCTACCTGCAGAGTAAAGGTGGCGCTTTTCAACACGGACGGCGGGACGGTCCGCTGACTTAGAGCATCCCATGCCATAATCTGCAGCCGTGTGACCCCCGTTGACAATTCATATAATTGGCGCAGACGTTTTTGTTCCCATCCCCTCGACACCACAGCGCTGTCATAAAGTGTCAGTTCGCGGGAGGGTAATATGGGACAGTTCATGCCCAAAAAGGCTTTTAACTCCTCCTGAAGGCGTTTGGCTGCCAAATCGTCCTGACAGATAACAACCAGCGGTGCATTGGTATGAGAATAAAGACCGGCAATAATATGGCTTCTATTCACTTGACCAATACCGGTGATGGCAGCGTTTTTACCCTTAGAAAGGGTATCCAGTGCTGCAGTATATTCTGGCATAGCTTTTAGAATTTCCAGCAATTTTTCCATAGAACACCTCAAAGAGAAATTTCTTTCCACGTGACAACGCGGAAAGGGGGAAAATACCCCCCTTTCCGTGGTAAAATGACAATATTTACGGTGTAAATCCGTTGTATCGGTTAGCGGCCTCCGGAACACCCTTCTCGATGATGCACAGCGCGGCATCCGCTGCATGAGGAAGTGCAGTATTCACGGCTTTTTGTTCAGTGGGATTGAAACCGGAGAGAACCCAGTCTGCCAAATCTTGTTGTGGATTCGGCTTTGCACCTACACCGATTTTGACTCGAGGAAAATCCTGCGCACCCAATTCTTTAATCAATGACTTGATTCCGTTATGACCGCCGGCAGAGCCGTCGGCACGGATGCGAAGCCGTCCGGGCTCCAAAGAGATATCGTCAAACAAAACAACAATCCGAGAAGGCGGTATGTTGTAGTAAGCAGACAACTGCAGCACGGAAAGACCGGATGCGTTCATATAGGTCTGCGGTTTCAGCAAAAACAGCTTTTTGCCGTTGTAAGTAGTTTGCCCGTACAGACCTTGAAATTTTCCCTTGTCTATTTTGCAGCCCAGATGCTCTGCAAGAATATCAATTGCCTGAAAACCGCAATTGTGTCGGGTGTGCGTATAGTCCTTACCGGGGTTTCCCAAACCCACAATCAGCCAGCACTCATTCTTTTTTTCAAACACAGCTTAGAACAGGTCGGCGATGGAAGTGCCACAGTGGACATGGGCGATGGCGCGAGCAAAGATGGGAGCCACATCCAACTGCTTGATTTTGTCGCAGAGGCAGGGGTCGGGAAGGGGAATGGTGTTGTGAACAACGACTTCCTTGATGGGGGATTTCTGAATGCGCTCAAACGCAGGTCCGGACAGCACACCGTGAGTAGCACAGGCGTATACTTCCTTGGCACCGCCAATGGTAACCAGTGCCTCTGCGGCATTGCACAGAGAGCCTGCGGTATCAATCATGTCGTCATACAGAATGCAGGTTTTATTTCGTACATCACCGATGACGTTCATAACCTCACAAACATTTGCCTTTTGACGGCGCTTATCAACGATGGCCAGACCCATATGCACTTTTGTAGCAAAGGCACGGGCGCGTGTAACAGAACCCACATCGGGCGAAACTACAACGAAGTCATCGTGATTGAACTTATCTTCGGGGAATTTATCAAGATAGTATTTTACAAAGGTAGGATTGCCTAACAGATGGTCCACAGGGATGTCAAAGAAGCCCTGAATCTGGGCAGCATGCAAGTCCATGGTCAAAACGCGATCTGCACCGGATGCGGTCAGCATGTTTGCAACAAGCTTGGCAGAGATGGGGTCGCGGCTCTTAGCTTTGCGGTCCTGTCGTGCATAGCCAAAGTAGGGGATAACAGCAGTGATACGGCCTGCGGAGGCACGGCGGCAGGCATCAATCATTACCAGCAGTTCCATCAAATTGTCATTGACGGGCTTACAGGTGGATTGAATCAGGAATACGTCAGCGCCACGGACAGTTTCTTCCAAAGACACAGAAACCTCACCGTCGGAGAAGGTCTGCACAACGCCCTTGCCCATTTCCAGGCCAAGTTCCCGGCAAACAGTTCGTGCAAAGGCGGGATTGGAGTTTCCACAGAAAATTTTGATGTTTTCGCCGTAAGCAATCATCTTTTGAAATACCTCGCTTTATTCATCTTTTTCTGCTTATGGCCACACCATAAGCCATTCTATAGACATTATATCATTAACTACCCTAAAATTGCAACACCGAACAAAGATAAAAACCAACAAAAAAACCAACAAAAAAACAGGCGGTCTTGCACTTTCCTTCTACCAATCAAACAAAAGCGATAAAACGAAATTATGTTTGAAATTCCACTTGTACAATAGCTGTAATCGTGATATACTATTTAGAAGAATTTTAAGGACATGGAGCTTGTTATGAACGACACAATCAGCATTAAGGGCGCTAGAGAAAATAACCTTAAAAATGTAGATTTGACCATACCCAGAGATAAGCTGGTGGTGTTTACTGGCTTGTCCGGTTCCGGAAAGTCCAGCTTAGCCTTTGATACCATCTATGCAGAGGGGCAAAGGCGGTATGTGGAGAGCCTAAGCTCCTATGCCAGGCAGTTTTTGGGCCAAATGGACAAGCCGGACGTAGACTCCATCGATGGATTGTCTCCGGCTATCTCCATTGACCAAAAGACAACCTCCAAGAACCCTCGTTCCACAGTCGGTACGGTCACGGAAATTTATGACTATCTTCGTCTTCTGTGGGCACGTGTAGGCATTCCTCACTGTCCGGAATGCGGTAAGGAAATTGCAAGACAGACCATTGATCAGATTGTTGACAAGGTAGAGGCACTGGGAGAGGGAACACGGTTTATTGTGCTTTCACCCATTGTCCGTGGAAAAAAAGGTGAACACGCAAAGGTATTTGAAGATGCTCGGAAACAGGGCTTCGCTAGAGTGCGGGTAGATGGAATCCTCTATGATTTAAGCGAGCAGATTTCTCTTGATAAGAACAAAAAGCACACCGTTGAGCTGGTGGTTGATCGGCTGGTGATTCGCGATGGCCAGCGTCGTCGTATTACCGATTCTGTGGAAACTGCCTGCAGTCATGCCGGTGGCCTTGTGGTCATCAACCTGCCGGATAGCAAACAGGAGTTAAGTTTTTCTCAAAACTATGCCTGCGAGGATTGCGGCATCAGTTTATCGGAGCTGGAACCTCGGATGTTTTCTTTTAACAATCCCAGCGGTGCCTGTCCTGATTGCACCGGCCTCGGTTTTCAACTGATTGCGGATGAGGATTTGGTAATTCCCGATAAAACAAAATCCATTTTTGACGGGGCTATTCAGGCCTCCGGTTGGAGCAATGCCCGGACGGATTCCATTTTCCGAATGTATTTTGAGGCATTGGCACAGAAATACCGTTTCTCCCTAACTGTTCCGGTGAAGGAACTGCCTAAAGAGGCAATGGATGTCATTCTCTACGGAACCAAGGGCGAGAAGCTGAGGATGACCTATAACCGCGGCAACGGCATGGGTGTACTGGAGCAGCCATTTGAAGGAATTCTTAATAACATAAGCCGCCGATTCCGGGAAACCCAGTCGGATGCTGCCCGCAAAGAATTGGAGGAGTGCATGGCAACAGCACCCTGCCCCCGCTGTCATGGTGACCGACTCTCGGAAATTGCGAGAGCTGTAACGGTGGGTGGCATCGGTATTATGGATCTGTGCCGTATGAGCATTGGACAAGCACTGGATTTTATGAACAATCTGCATTTGGAGGGCAATATAGCCCTTGTCGCTGCACAAATTGTCCGTGAGATACAGTCCAGACTGCGTTTTTTAGTGGACGTAGGTCTGCGATATCTAACTCTTTCCCGTGCTGCGGCAACGCTGTCAGGCGGTGAAAGCCAACGAATTCGTCTGGCCACCCAAATCGGCTCCTCCTTGATGGGAGTGCTTTATATATTGGATGAGCCGTCAATCGGCTTGCATCAAAGGGATAATGACAAGCTGCTGGCAACGCTGAAACACCTTCGGGATTTGGGCAATACACTGATTGTTGTTGAGCACGATGAGGACACCATGCGGGCGGCGGATTATATCGTGGATGTGGGCCCAGGAGCGGGTATGCACGGCGGTGAGATTGTCGCAACCGGTACGTTGAAGGATATCTGTAAAGAATCCCGTTCTGTGACAGGTCAGTATCTGACCGGTGTAAAAAAGATACCCGTGCCGTCTGTAAGGCGGCGGGGAAACGATAAATTCTTGAAAATTGAAGGTGCTGCAGAGAATAACCTGAAAAATGTGGATGTTTCCATTCCGCTGGGAACACTCACCTGTGTCACCGGCGTTTCCGGTTCGGGAAAGTCCAGCCTTGTAAATGAAGTGCTCAATAAAACGCTTCTCGGAAAATTGAACCATGCCCGTACCCGTCCCGGTGCATGCCGCTGTATTTGCGGTATTGAGCATCTGGATAAGGTAATTGATATTGACCAGAGTCCTATTGGACGCACACCCCGTTCCAACCCTGCAACTTACACAGGCCTGTTTAATGATATTCGGGATTTGTTTGCTTCCACAGCCGATGCGAAAATACGGGGCTATGGTCCGGGACGGTTCTCCTTTTATGTGAAGGGCGGCCGATGCGAAGCCTGCTGCGGTGACGGCTTGGTGAAGATAGAAATGCATTTCCTTGCCGATGTATATGTTCCCTGTGAGGTCTGCCAAGGGCAACGGTATAACCGGGAAACCTTGGAGGTACAGTACAAGGGAAAGAACATTGCACAGGTGCTGGATATGACTGCGGAGGAGGCAATGGACTTCTTCGAAAATCTGCCGAAAATTCGTAGAAAAGCACAGTCCCTTGTTGAGGTTGGTCTTGGCTATGTAAAACTGGGTCAGTCCAGCACTACACTCTCCGGCGGCGAGGCTCAGCGGGTGAAACTGGCAACGGAATTGGCAAGGGTCTCTACAGGGCGTACGATTTATATTTTGGATGAGCCTACTACCGGTTTGCACGCTGCAGATGTCCACAAGCTGATTGATGTACTGCAGCAACTGGTAGATGCCGGCAATACGGTATTGGTTATTGAGCATAATCTGGATGTGATAAAAACCGCCGACTATATTATCGATTTGGGTCCTGAAGGTGGTGACCAAGGCGGTTATGTTGTGGCTGCCGGTACACCTGAGGAGGTTTCTCAGGTGGCTGACAGCTACACCGGCGCATATTTGAAACGCTATTTGTAAAAATAACCCTGTCTGCGAAAGCAGACAGGGTAGACATCAGTTAATTTTTTTGTAGGAATCCGGTGCGAGAATTTCTGAAAGCTCCAACAGTGCCTTGTCGCGGCCACCTGCGTAATCGCCAATGCGCAAAGCGGGAGAGCGAACAGTGCCGGAGTTATCCTTTTTAATTGCAACGGTCATAGTAACCCTTGTTTCCTCGGGACTGGGACGGTCAACGAGTACGGTTCCTCCGTGTACAGCGGCTACAGCGCTGACCAGTGTCATACCAAGCCCCAAACCGTTGCGGCTGTCCTCAATTGCAGGTTCCCGGCCGTAACGATTCCAAAAACTGTGCTCTGAGACCGGTTCCGCATTCGCATTGCATACTGTCAAGGAAAGCAAATTTCCGTTTTTGGTCAGCTTAACATCCACAGTGCTGCCGGCAGGGGAGAACTTCAGCGCATTGGATAGCAGGTTATAAACGGCGCGCTCCAGCTTTTCACTGTTGGCCAGACCCAATACGGGAGCGGACGGGCCGGTGTAGTTGATGATAATGCCTGTATTTGCGGAAATTGTTTGTGCCTTTTCGATAATTTCTTGAATGACAGCAGTCAAATCTGTGGTTTGCATCGTGGCAGAAACGGTGCTACGGTAGCTGCCCGCGTCAGACATATTGCCAAGAATTCGCAGCAGCTGGAACAGATTACGATTGATTTGACTGGCTTGCTGCTGTGTGACTTCATCTGCATTACCCGAGCCGGTAAACAGCCGATCTATTGTCGTCATTACATTTGCCAGAGGGATTCGTAACTGCTGAGCAGCCAGCGCAAGAGCCTGCAGCTGATCGTTATCAGCGTCCCGCTGTATTAAAAATACATCACATTCCGACATTCTTGTAACACTGGCGTTGCAGGGAAGGTTACCGACTGTGATCGTCAAATACAGGCATCCGCTTTTGAATTTCTCATATGCGCTGCGGTGTTCGGTTACAACCTCCCAAATATCCGCGCCGACCCGGAGCATTCTGTTTTCTGCTGCAGAGTTGACTGCAACAATAATACCGTTTTTTACGCAAAATGCAGGATAATCTATCAGTTCCAACCATGGGAACAGGTGATTCGTTGTTTCCATTCTCCTTCTCCTCCCGCAATAGCATGTGCAAACTTCGGAAAATCTTTCTTATTTTTCATGCACCATGTCTATTCTAACGAATGTTAATGAAAATAGCAAGAAAAATTAGCGAAT
>JBGVPJ010000026.1:0-4212 GCA_045126955.1 Faecousia sp. | reverse complement strand
GCAGATCTGCAGATCGAGGGGATCAGCGCGGATCAGCTGCTGGAATATATCCGGAGCCAGCCCCACCGGTATGCCTACGCCATCAACGGAACCAATGTCCACGTGGACATCCCGAAGGGGGCGAGGTGATACCGATGGAGACAATCATTGCATCTATTATCACCGGCGCTATCACCCTTTGTGGTGTTCTGATCGCCAATGGAAAGACGCAGGCCGTCATGCAGACGAAGGTGGACGAGCTGACCCGGGAAGTCCGGGAGCACAACAACTTCGCCCGGCGTATGCCTGTAGTCGAGGAACAGATTAAGGTGATCAATCACCGTATCGAAGATCTGGAGGGTTTTCATAAACACCCTTAAGGAGGAATTACATATGATTGATTGGAAGAAGAAACTGACTTCCCGTAAGTTCTGGATGGCTGTTGTGGCGTTCATCACTCCCCTGCTGCTTGCCTTTGGTGTGGCAGAGAATGATGTAACACAGATCGTAGCAATCGTCATGGCTGGCGCTGATGTTGTCGCCTACATCATCGCAGAAGGTCTGGTGGATGCTGGCCAGAAGTAATTGGCCAACGACCTTGTTTGGACAAAGCACAGGCTTGGGGCTTTTATCGAGCATGCGTGTCTGAGCGAGGATGAAACGGATGTGCTGATTGACTGGGCCAACAGGCACAGTCCTACATGGACAGCTGATCACAGGTCTATGTCGAAAAGTAAAGTGGAAAAGATCCGGACAAGGCTGAGAATGCTGTATGACATTGTACAGCAGGAGCACCCGGAAACATTTCCTCCCCGCGCAACAAGGTCAAAGTAAAATCCCTCCCGGATGTCGGGAGGGATTTTTTTACGGAATCTGTACGGAATTACGGCGGATAGACGGCGGTTTCAAAGCCCTCATTTTTAGTACCATGAAGACAGATCAGAGGAATCTCTGGTACTAAATTTCGGAGGTAAAAACCATGGTAGAAGTTGAAAGAGATTTTGCAAGCAAGGGTGTCGCAGGCGCAGGTTTGGGTCTGGGCATCGCTGGCACTGCGCTGGGTCTGCTGAACGGTAACGGTCTTGGCATCCTGGGTGGCTGGGGTTGCAACAATGCCTACAATGCAGGCTGCGGCAATCAGATGGTCAACCGCTACGAAGCCGAGCAGAATGCCCGGATCGCAGAGCTGGAGACTGAGGTCAAGCTGCGGGATGCCAATACCTACACCCTGGGTGAGCTGAACAAGATGCGGAACTACGTTGATGCGAAGTTCGATGCCATCAATGGTCAGCTGTGCCAGCAGGCTGTGGTGAATGCTCAGACTGTTGCGAACATCAGCTGCATGCAGAACGCCATCAACACCCTGTCCGGTCTGACCAAGACGGTCATTCCCATTGCATCCATCTGCCCCGAGCCTATGGCACGGTACAACAGCTGGACCGCACCCACCGCTGACACCGGTACCGGTGGCTAATCGGTGACCCACAGGGGGCGGTATTCCGCCCCCAATATTTATCTGGAGGTATGACATGGCGACTATCAATCAGATCCAGCAGGGTTTCGTGAAATTTGTGGACAACCATCTTTCCGGTGCATTTGAAGGATGGCAGAAAGCTATCGTTGTGGGCAGCTCCACCCTGCTGGCAGCCAATATGCCGAAGATGGTGGCAATCTATGGCACACATCCATTTGTTGCCGCTCTGGGCGTGTACAATCCCGAGGCTGGTACCGTGGACATCGATGCGCTGTACAAAGCATTTATCCCCAACATGGGTTCCGATAAAATCCCAATTAGTATCCCAAAGATCGGTACGATCAAACTGGGTAAAGAGGATATCGATATTCTCATAAAATACATTAAGGAGGCATAGCATGAAGATTATCAAAGAACTGGAAGAGTACATTGATGACGAGATCCACGACATCAAGAAGTATGCCAAACTGGCAACTGCGGTCAAGGACGAGTACCCTTCCCTTGCACAGACTCTGTATACCATATCCACCCAGGAAGATCTGCACCAGGCATCCATTCATGCCGAGGTAGTCAAGATCATCCAGGAACACCGCAAAAACCACGGCGAACCCCCTGCTGCCATGATGGCTGTTTATGATTATTTACACAAAAAGCATATCGAAAATCTGGCCGAGGCTAGACAGTTCCAGGAAGTCTATAAAAGCGCTTAACTGAAAAAAGCTGACATCAATTCTGACATCATTTTTGTGATTTTTGATGTCAAATCGTGGCAGTTTGTGACCGTACAAAAAGGCTAAAAGAAAAAGTAAAAAGTCCCAAAGTCGTTGCGACTCTAGGACTTTTTACCTTGGTGGGGGAGGACGGATTCGAACCATCGAAGCGAAACGCAGCAGATTTACAGGCTGTTTAAAAGTGGCTATTTTCAATCACTTTTCGATTTTCTGACATCATTTTTACATCATATCAAAATTCTGTCTGCTGGTCGATCCCTATTGTCCGGACATATATTTTGTCATACCTGCATTAAATTTGTTTACGGATTTCAATTTCTGTGCTGCACGAAGATCCGTATAAATCTCACGGGTGATCTCTATTCTGGAGTGTCCGAGGATGCGCTGTGCGGTCAGCTCATCTACCTCCAGCTCAAACATCAATGTAGCTGTGCCGTGGCGGAGATTGTGTGCAGTAATGGTGGGTTTCCCTTCCTCGTCTATGAATCCGGCTGACTCACAGTACCGCTGCCATGCTCCCTCATAGCCACGGAGTGTCATGATACCGCCGCCTTTTCCGGAACGGTTACTGGGTGGTGCCGGGAATACATATTCGGATGTGCGTGTCCTGTGGGCTTCCTGCAAAGGCTCCAATATGATATCCAGAATCGGGACAATCCGGTTACCGGCTTCTGTTTTGGGTGGTTTGATTTTGGGATTTGCACCGGAGGTATAGTCCAGCGATTTTGTGACGGAGATCTCCTGCTCTTCAAAATCCACATCATCCCATGTAAGGGCAAGTGCCTCAGATTTCCGCAGGCCGGTGCATAGCAGAAACACAGGAAACAAGCCGAAAGGCTGGTCGATGTTGGCAAATATGGCCTTGATCTGAGTATCTGTGGGGGCTGTTCTTTTTCCCCGTTTGAGGCCTTTGGGGAGCCTCACAGAGGATACCGGGTTATACTGTGCGTAATCATGGGCAATGGCATAATCGAAGATCATGCGGTATATGGATCTGATAGAGTTTACAACAGTGGCGCTGTAGCCTTTTGCCTTGGCCGCTGTAAGGTGATTTATGATGTCCTGAGCAGTGACCTCTTGAATCTGTTTGCGCTTGTGGCGGGTGAGAATATCCTTGTAATGGGGTTCGTAGTTTGTCCAGGTGCGGGATGTGATCTCTTCCCGATGCTGCCGTTCCCACTGCTCAGCGATCTGGCAAAAATCCGGCACCGGTTTCTGATCCGGATCTGTAGCTTCCTGCAGTTTCAGATATAGCTTTTCCGGGTCTTTATCATACAGGTAATGTCTGCCGGTGCTGTCGGTATAGCTGGTCTGATATCGGCCATCTTTCCGGCGTGAAAACATTTCAGCATAATTGATTTTTTTAGCCATAAAGACCTCCTTGATTATTTGGGAGGGATATGGTACCATAAGTGGGTACAATAATCCCTGGTGGTACGGTGGGTTTTGTACTGCCGCTCCGGTGTTCGCAGCACCGGGGCGGTTTTTTTATTTAATCACAAAGGAAACACTCTGTATATCCTCTTCTTTTTGCTTCAGAAACAGTATATGCACCAGATATATCTGATACCTCATCTATCATTCTACAATTCGGCTTATGATACAACTTAACCAATTCAGATGTAAATACCATTTTCTTTTGACAGTATTCATACACAGGGGTCATTTCTTTTATAATTTGCTTATTATCATAATTTTTCGAATACTCGATTCTGTATCTATCTTTCATATCAAAGAAATCTTGCTTTGATGTCTCAAGTTCTTCTTTGACTGTTTCTAGTTCTGAATCCCTAGATTCAACAATTGCCTGCAGCTCAGAAACTTGTGCATTTAATTGTTCTATCAGCATTTTGTCTTGTACTATACGGAGTACGCAGAAACCTGTAATTAAGACTAACAGCACAACACAAATGTTTCTAAAACTTGGCAACCGAAAAAACTGTTTACCACATCCGGAACATTTCTTGGTTTGGTGATCAATAGGACTTCCACAAAATTTGCAGTACCGTTGCTTTGGATTCTTTATCT
>JBGVPJ010000025.1:0-7281 GCA_045126955.1 Faecousia sp. | reverse complement strand
AAGCGGAAAATGACTTCCGGTGAGAAACGCAGTCTGTTTTTCCTGCTGGCCTCCATTGTCTTCTGGTTCTTTGGCTACAATGCAGTTACCTCCAAATACGCGGTATACGCCCAATCGGTGTTGGATAAGGATGCTACTCTGACACTATTGCTTGCCAATGTGGCTGCGATTATTTCCTATGTTCCTGTGGGTATGGTTTCCTCCAAGGTTGGCAGAAAAAAGATCATCATGGTAGGTGTTATAATGCTATTTGCGGCATTTGGGGTTGCAGCATTTATGAGTGCTTCCAGTCCCTCTTGGCTCATGTACATTATGTTTTGCCTTGCAGGCGTTGCATGGGCGGCAATCAATGTCAACTCCTTCCCAATGGTCGTGGAAATGTGCGACGGCGGGGATGTGGGCAAATACACCGGTTTCTATTACACAGCATCCATGGCAGCACAATCACTGACCCCCTACATTTCCGGCCTTTTCCTGGAAAGAGCAATGACTTCTTTGTTTCCCTATGCGGCTATTTTTGTCGGGTTGGCGTTTGTAACAATGCTCATGGTGAAGCATGGTGACAATAAGGTTGAGGCAAGGAAGAGCCTTGACGCCTACAATATGGAGGATTAATCGGGCAATATGGCAACGCTTCTCATTCTTACAATTATATACGCTTTTCTCGTGAAAGGAAGAACCGGCCATAAGGATTTGCCTGCGCTTCGTGGCTGGGCTTATGCCCATCGTGGTCTGCACGGGAAGGGTATTCCTGAGAATAGTATGGCGGCCTTCCGCGCAGCCAAAGATGCTGGCTACGGCATTGAACTGGATATCCACTTGCTGAAGGATGGCAATTTAGCGGTCATTCATGATGCCTCACTAAAACGGACTGCCGGTGCGGATTTAATTGTTGAGGATTTGACAGCTGGCGAGCTGGGTGCTTATCGCCTCGAAGGTACACAGGAAAAGATTCCTTTATTTACTGAAGTTTTGGAGTTATTCAACGGGGAAGCGCCGATGATTGTAGAATTAAAATCCCGCAAGGACAATGCGCCTGCACTGTGTGAAGCGGCTTGCAACCTCCTGGAAAGCTATAATGGTGCTTACTGTATAGAATCTTTCGACCCCAGATGCATTACTTGGTTACGAAAAAATCGTCCTCAGATAATTCGCGGACAGCTCACAGAAAATTTCTTACGTTCCAAAAGTAATCTGCCTTGGCTATTAAAGTTTGCCATGCGCCATCAACTGATGAATGTATTTACACGACCGGACTTTGTTGCTTATCGCTTTGCTGACCGGAAGACCCTCAGTAATTTTATTTGCAGAAAAATCTGGGGCGTGCAGGGAGTCTCGTGGACAATCCGCAGTAAGGAAGACTTTGATACAGCGGTTTCTGAAGACTGGCTGCCTATTTTTGAAAACTTTATCCCATAGTTTCAATATATCTGCTTGCGAAACTACAAAATTGAAACAAACCCCCTCATTGTTGTATTGACAGTTCTACAAACGTCAAATGCAACTATGAGGGGTTTAATTTTCAGTCTATTCTTTGGGTGTAGTGGGAGCATTGCCGCCAAGCTCTTGATTTCTTTTGTAGGCTGCTTTTACGCAGTTAATCATTGTCTCACGAAAAGCACCGGCTTCCAGTGCACGGACACCTGCGATCGTGCTGCCACCGGGAGAGCATACGGCATTTTTTAATTCCTCCGGGGTGCGTGAATCCTGTTGTACCATCCGCGCAGCGCCGATCATGGTAGCGGCGGCATAGGAAAGTGCCTTGTCCTTAGGAACACCGCAGGCCACAGCACCCTCAGCCAACGAATCCATAAACATATACATATAGGCAGGACCGCAACCGGAAACCACACCGGCAGCATCGATCAATTCCTCTTCCAGCATGTCCCACTGACCGCAGGGGGTGGCATCCAGCAGAAAATCCTTTAAAATATCATCTGTAACCAGGGAATTATGGCAGTACAGAATCATTCCTTCCCCCACAGCAACCGGGGTGTTTGGCATAATGCGGATGATGGGCAGGGAAGTGCCTACCATTTTTTCAATCTGTGCAATGGTAAGGCCTGCTGCCATAGTGATAATAAGAGGCTTATTCTCACGAAATAGAGGCTGTAACGGCTCTAAAACTGTGGCCATAACCTGTGGTTTAACTGCAAGGAAAATACGTTCGCAAGTGCTGATAACGGTTTGGTTGTCGGCACAACTGCAACCCAATTCCTGTGCAAGTTTGGCAGCTTTGTCAGTGGGGTCCGACAAAGCGATGTCTTTCGTGCTCCTTGATAAGGCTTTGGCAATGGATCCGCCCATATTTCCGCAGCCGATAAATCCGTATTTCATAATAACTCCTATCTCACATGGCCTGTGCCTTGAATGATGTACTTGTAGCTTGTTAATTCGGTTAATCCCATGGGTCCTCTTGCGTGAAGCTTTTGCGTGGAGATGCCCATCTCACAGCCGAGTCCGAATTCACCACCATCGGTGAATCGAGTGGAGGCATTTACATATACGGCAGCGCTGTCAACGCAGGCTGTGAAAATATTTTTCGCACCTTCGTTTTCGGTAATGATGGCCTCGCTGTGACCGGTAGAATGAGCGGTAATATGTTTGACAGCGTCCTCAACGCCATCTACGCATTTTACGGCAAGGATATAGTCCAAGAATTCTGTGTCAAAATCCTGGGGGCCGGCCGGTGTGCCGGGGATAATGTTAGCGGCAAATTCATCCAATCGAAGTTCCACAGGCACATTACGATTGGTCACCAGTCTTTCATAAACTAACGGCAGGAACGCTGCCGCAATTTCCTTGTCTACAAGCAGTACTTCCTCTGCATTGCACACACTGGGACGGCTGGTTTTTGCGTTTTCGATAATCCGCAATGCCATGTCAAAATCGGCAGTCTTTTCAACATAAACATGGCAGATACCGGTACCGGTGGCGATACAGGGAACGGTTGCCTGCTGTACACAGGCGTTAATCAATCCTGCACCGCCACGGGGAATTAGTAGGTCCACATATCCCTGCGCCTTCATCAGTGCAGTAGCACTCTCTCTGGAGGTATCAGAGACAAGGTTCACAGCATTTTCGTTGATACCAACTGTCTTGAGGCCATCACGCAGTGCCGCTACAATGGCGCTGGCAGACCGGTATGCCTCTTTGCCGCCACGAAGGACACACACGTTGCCGCTTTTTAAGGTTAATGCAGCAGCATCACTGGTGACATTAGGGCGACTCTCGTAGATAATTGCAACAACACCGATGGGACAGGAAACCTTGCTGATTTTCAGCCCATCCGCGCGGGCATAATTGTCTAACGTCTTGCCAACCGGGTCCGGCAGTACAGCTACCTCCCGAATACCCTGTGCCATGCCTGCTATCCGTTCCGGTGTCAAACGCAGTCTGTCCAGCATGACAGGGGAGATGGAGTCCTTTGCAAGTGTCATATCAATCTTGTTTGCGGCAAGAATCGTCTCCTGCTGTGCAAGCAATGCATCTGCCATAGCATAAAGGGCGCTGTTTTTTTGCTCCGCAGAAAGCTGGGCAATCTCTTGTTTTGCTGCCTTTGCAGCTAGTAGCATATCAGTCATTTTACTTCTCCGTAAAGGTGGTACCAACAGACTTGCCATCCATAACATCATAAAGATTTGCAGGATTGTTTCCGTTGGTAATAATCATATCACAGCCGCAACTAAGACAAATTTTGGCTGCCTCTAACTTTGTAATCATACCACCGGTGCCTAAATTACTATTGCTAACACCAGCAAGTGCAAAGATGCTGTCATCAACCCGATCTGCTCTTTGAATCAACTTTGCGTTGGGGTCCAAATGAGGGTCGGCAGTGTACAGACCGTCAATGTCGGACAGTAGTACCAATTTATCCGCATGCACACTCTTAGCAACAATTGCGGCAAGGGTGTCATTGTCGCCAATCACTATCTCCTTAGTGGCAACGGTGTCGTTCTCATTAATAATAGGAATGGCACCCAAATCCATGAGCCGCGCAAGTGTGTTGCTGAAATTACTGTGACGCGTTTCGTTCTCTACGTCTTCACCGGTAATCAAAAGCTGAGCAACGGTGTGGTTGTATTCACTGAACAGCTTGTCGTATATGTACATAAGCTCACACTGGCCGACAGCAGCCGCCGCCTGCTTGGTAGGAATATCTTTAGGTCGTTCCAACAACCCAAGCTTGCCGATACCCATGGCAATTGCGCCCGAGGACACTACGATAACTTGATGTCCCGCATTTTTGATGTCGCTGATGACCTTGCACAGCTCCTCCACCCTGCGGATATTTAAATGACCGGTGGAGTAAGCAAGGGTGCTTGTACCAATTTTAATGACAATTTTCACGGAAATCCCTCCATTTCATCCTGTTTACCATTATATACTGGATTTGCTCGCAAATAAAGAGGAAATTTTCCTAAAAAATCGAAAATATCATGACTCTCAATCAGCTATAGTGCAAGAAGAATTGAAATGTGAACTGTTGCTTTTGGTTTCGTGGTTGTATATAATAAAAAACAACCTAATGATAACAATAAACAAATTTTGCCCATAGCAATGAAAAGAGAGATTTATATGCGAGATTTTCCTGTTTTTACCACAAAGCATGGCGTGGCGAGCCTTATTTTCAGCGAGGTTCCCTACAAGGGCATTGCCTATATTAGAATACAGGACACGTTGGAGCCGCAAGCATTGCTACGGGAGTGTGTGGATTTTTGCAAGACGGTAGGCGCTCAAAAAATTTATGCCACCGGCCACGCAGTATTGGAAGCATATCCGTTTCATACAGCGATTTGGCAAATGCGCAGGATGCGTGATGGCTTGCCTGAAACGGATGCGGCGTTGTTTCCTGTGACGGAGAAGACCATAGAAGAATTCCGCAGCCTCTACAATGAAAGGATGGCAAATGTCTCACATGCCGCCACCATGACCCGTGGGGAAGGGGAGAAGCTCCTGTTAAGAGGTGCAGGTTACTTTGTTCATCGGGGCGAAACGCTGTTGGGAATCGGAATTGCCTCAGGGGATACCGTGGAAGCTGTAATTGCGGCAAGACCGGGCATGGGGACTGATGTGATGCTTGCTCTGTGTAGCGCCTTGTTTTCTGAGAATGTGGTGCTAGAAGTGGCATCTGACAATCTGCGTGCTCGAAAGCTCTATGATAAGTTGGGTTTCATAAAAACCGCAGAACTGTCTCGTTGGTATGACGTAAGTGAAATTTCGCAGGGGTGACAAGAAAAAATACTTGACAAGCTTAACACTTTGGTGTATGATATTACAGGTGTAAAGGAAAACTGATTGACAGGGGGTGCCCCAATGGACGCGGTTGAAATGCTACTGCTGTTTGACTATTACGGCGATATGCTGACGGAGCGGCAGCGGATGTGCTTGGACCTGCGTTATAATCAAGACCTTTCTCTGGCGGAAATTGCCGAGGAATTGGGTGTCAGCCGTCAGGGTGTCCATGATAATATCATCCGCGCCGAAGCCCATCTGCAGAAGATGGAGGAAAAGACCGGATGTGTTCGTAGATATTTGCAAAGCCGTGCCGCAAAAGAAATAATTTTGGCATCTGTATGGGACCTTAAAAACCATAATGACCCGATTGTTCGGGAAGCGGCAATAAAGATCGCGGAAGCGGCAAATTCCATTGAGGAGTAAATTATGGCATTTGAAGGATTGACCGAAAAAATCTCTGCTACCTTCAAAAAGCTTAGAGGCAAAGGTCGCCTGAAGGAGTCCGATGTAAAAGAGGCAATGCGTGAGATTCGCATGGCACTTTTGGAAGCGGATGTAAGCTATAAGGTCGTTAAGGACTTTGTGAAGTCCGTGACAGAGCGGTGTGTGGGCACGGATGTGCTGGAAGCACTGAGTCCTGCCCAGATGATTATCAAAATCGTTGACGAAGAGCTGACCTCCCTTATGGGCAGTGATGCAAAGCATATTACCATCAATCCCAACGGCCCTACGGTTGTGATGCTTGTGGGTCTGCAGGGCGCAGGTAAGACTACCAACGGCAGTAAGCTTGCAGGCCTTATGAAGCGACAAGGTAAGAACCCTCTGTTGGTCGCCTGCGATATTTACCGACCGGCCGCCATTCAGCAGTTAAAGGTCTGCGGTGAAAAACTAGGAATCCCTGTGTTTGAAAAGGGTCAGATTGACCCGGTTCAGATTGCCAAAGAAGCAGTGACCTACGCCCGCCAGCACGGCCATGATATGGTGTTTTTGGACACCGCAGGTCGGCTCCATGTGGATGAAGCGCTGATGGAGGAACTGAAAAATATTAAGGCAACCGTAAAACCGGATGAAATCATGTTGGTTGTGGACGCTATGACCGGTCAGGATGCCGTCAATGCTGCCCAAAGCTTTAATGAATGGTTGGACATCGACTCTGTGATGCTGTCCAAACTGGACGGCGATGCAAGAGGCGGTGCCGCCCTGTCCGTCCGGGCGATCACCGGAAAGCCCATTAAATTCTCCGGCATTGGAGAAAAGCTGGAGGATATCGAGGCATTCCACCCGGATCGTATGGCTTCCCGAATTCTGGGCATGGGTGATGTGCTCTCCCTGATTGAAAAGGCTGAAAAGGCTTACGATACCAAGAAGGCTGCCGAGCTGGAGGAGCGACTGAAGTCCAATAAATTCACCCTTCAAGACTTTTACGACCAAATGGTGCAACTAAAGTCTATGGGCTCTATGCAGGATATTCTTGCCCAAATGCCCGGCGGTGGCGCCTTGAAGAATATTCAATTTGATGAAAAGGCCATGGGCCGCACAGAGGCCATCATCCTTTCCATGACCCCCAAGGAGAGGGAGAACCCCAACATCATCGGTGCCAGCCGCAAGAAGCGGATTGCCAACGGCTCCGGTGTGAAGGTGGAGGATGTCAACCGGCTTCTCAAGTCCTTTGACCAGATGAAGACAATGATGAAACAGTTTACCGGCCCCGGTGCCGGCAAGAAGATGAAGCGCATGGGTAGGTTCGGCGGTTTCGGCGGTTTCCCTGGCTTCTGATAAACAGTTCGCTGAAAGCAAATTGCTTTGCGATATAGATTATTTACAAAAATATTTGGAGGTGAAATCCCATGGTTAAAATCAGACTCAGAAGAATGGGTGCTAAGAAGGCTCCTTTCTATCGTATCGTTGTCGCTGATGCACGTTCTCCCCGTGATGGCCGTTGCATCGAAGAAATCGGTACCTACAATCCTCTGACCAATCCCGCCACCATCGACGTGGACGCAGAGAAGGTTCAGGCTGGGATTAAGAACGGCGCACAGCCCA
>JBGVPJ010000024.1:0-13244 GCA_045126955.1 Faecousia sp. | reverse complement strand
GAACATCCAAGATTTTCGCCAAGGTCTGGGCAAAGAGGGTCTTGCCAGAGCCGGTAGGGCCAATGAGCAGAATGTTGCTCTTTTGGAGCTCCACGTCCGTGTTAGAAGCAAGGAAAATGCGCTTGTAGTGATTATAGACGGCTACAGACAGAGCAATTTTGGCATCGTCCTGTCCAACGATATAACCATCCATGTACGCCTTCATTTCCGCCGGTGTAGGAAGTTTTTCTGGCATTTCAAGGTTGTATTCATCCTGGCGTAGCAAATCATTGCAGGCTTGCACACAATCACTGCAAATACATACACCGGGGCCTGCTATGAGCCGTGCCTGAGACTCCCGCTTCCCGCAGAAGGAACAGCTAATGAGCTGCTCATCTGTTTTTGACATGAACCAGGTCCGCCTTTCTAATTAATGCCGCTCAAGAACCCGGTCAATCAGGCCAAAATCCTTAGCTTCTTCGGAAGTCATGAAGTTATCACGCTCACAAGCAGCAGTGACTTCCTCAATGGTTTTTCCGGTGTTCTCCGCCATAATACGGTTCATCCGAGCCTTGATGGTCTCCAATCGCTTCATATGGATAGCCATATCCGTAATTTGGCCCTGGGTACCTGCAGAGGGCTGATGAATCATAATCTCGGAGTTGGGCAGTGCCATACGCTTGCCCTTGGTACCGGCAGACAGCAGAAATGCGCCCATGGATGCCGCCATGCCCACACAAATGGTAGCCACGTCGCACTTAATGTACTGCATGGTGTCATAAATGGCCATGCCTGCTGTGACACTGCCGCCGGGACTGTTAATATAAAACTGGATATCCTTATCCGGGTCTTGCGCTTCAAGATACAGCAGCTGCGCCACGATCAGGCTGGCTGTGGTATCGTTTACCTCCTCAGACAGGAAGATAATCCGGTCGTTGAGCAGCCGGGAGAAAATATCATAGCTACGCTCTCCACGACTGGTCTGTTCTACTACATATGGTACTAAACTCATGGTCATGTCTCCTTTCAGGGTTTGAAACATTCTAACCATTTATAAGGTTGCTTATTCCTTAGTTTCTTCCTTTGCCTTGGGGGCAACAGCGACAGCGGAGTCAACAATAACCTTTACAGCCTTGCGGGTCTGCAGACTGGACTTGAGTTCATCGGCATTGACCATGCCCTTGACCTTGTCAACTTCCATCTCGTACTGCTTGGCCATTGCATCATACTCGGCCTCAACTTCCTCGTCGGACACGGCAATAGCCTCAACCTCAACAATCTTGGCAAGTGTCACATTGACCTTTGCCTGCTTCTCAGCACCGGGGCGGAAAGCATTGCGCATAGCGGACATATCGCCGCCCATCATCTTTGCGTACTGCTCCATGGAGTAACCGCTCATCTGTAGCTGGTAGCCAAAGCGCTCCATCTGATTATCCAGTTCCAGTTCCACAAGCGCTGCGGGCATATCAACGGTAGTATTTTCTGCAGCCTTGTCAACACAAGCCTGCTCAAAGGCGTTGTCAATCTGCTTCTGTGCTGTCTCAAGAGCCTTTGCACGGATATCAGCCTTCAGCTCATCCAGAGTTTCGAACTCGGAAACATCTTTTGCAAACTCATCATCCTGTGCAGGAACGTTGGTGACAGTGACCTTGTTCAGCTTAACATGGAAAGCAACGGGCTTGCCGGCCAGCTCTGCATGGTAATCCTCGGGGAAGGTAATGTCAATATCCTTCTCCTCGCCAGCGGTCATGCCGACCACTTGCTCTTCGAAGCCGGGAACGAAGGAACCGGAGCCAAGCTTCAGGTCAAAGCCTTCACCCTTACCGCCGTCAAAGGGAACGCCGTTGTCAAAACCTTCATAATCGATATTAGCAGTGTCACCCATCTCAGCAGCACGCTCAACGGTCTCGGTGGAAGCAACATTCTGTGCCATGCGGTCCAGCTCAGCCTGCACCTGCTCGTCAGTAACCGTAGCTTCTGCCTTTTCAACCTCAAGACCCTTGTAATCACCAAGGGTAACCTCGGGGTATACATCGGTAGTGATGGTGATGGTAACGATACCCTCGTCGCTGATGTCCATATCGGTCAGGCTGGGACGGCCAACAGCCTTCACATCCTGCTTCACAACAGCATACTCATAAACCTCGGGGAAAATCTCCTCCAGGCCATCTTCATAGAAAACATGGGCACCGTACATAGACTCGATCATCTTCCGGGGGGCCTTTCCCTTACGGAAGCCGGGAATCATAATGTTCTTGCGAGCCTTCAAATAAGCCTTCTGAACGCCGGACTCCATCAGTTCCTTGTCAATCTCTACTACGATGGTAGCCTTGTTGCCATTTCTTTCATTGCTCTTGATGTTCATTGGTAAATATCCTCCCAAATTTTAGGCTGCAACAGCAACCTTACAATATTCTTTTTTGCATCCGAAGTATTTTAGCAAATAATATGCCAAATGTCCACACTTTTCTTAAAAATTTTTATAAATTTATCCGGTATGGTTGAAAATTCAGGCGGTCAGCAGCCAGCAATCTGTATTCAATTCCATCCCACTGCCCTTCCATCGCCAATCCGTGGCTGGCGCCATGTAAATGCCCATAGAAACACTGGCGTACATCATAGCGGTACAACAACTCCAAAATCTCGTCACAGGTATAGCCTTTATAACGGGGTGGATAGTGGAGAAAGACAATTTTTTGCAAATCACCTGCAGATTTTAACGATGCTTCCAAGCGAATAAGCTCCCGTTTAAAGACCTTTTGGTCGTGGACATCTCCCCGCTCCTCCTCAAAGAACCAACCACGGGTACCGCAAATTGCATAGCCATTGTATTCATAATGGTTATTATTAAGAATCCACTGCTGCGAAAAACCGTTCTCCCCACAGAATTTATAAAATTTACTTGCGGTGCTCCACCAATAATCGTGGTTACCCTTTAGGATGATTTTACGCCCCGGAATTTTATCAATCCAAGCAAAATCCTCTCGCGCATTCTCCAAATCCAATGCCCAGGACAGATCACCTAGCAAAACCGTAGTGTCTTCCGGTCCAATCACCGAAATACCCGCTTTCAGTTTTTCCATATAGCCTATCCATGCACCGCCGAATATATCCATTGGCTTTGGTGCGCCAAGGCACAGGTGAAGGTCGCCAATTGCATACAGTGCCATTCGGTTACTCCTTTGTCCGTTGCAGTCTTTCCTTAGCAAGCAGCAAAGTATACTTGCTGACGCCGGTACAGGCGCGGTAATCCTGCAGGCCACTGTAGGATAATGCTGCAGCAGGATCTATACGGTAGTTGTTTGTTTTAAGCAAGCTGGAAATAACGGTATCCACTCGGCCACGACTTACAACAGCAGCAAAAAAACCACTATTCAAAATTTCCAACTGCAGCTCGTCGATATAGTAGATAGACTTCTTCTCGGAAGCATCTAAATACCGTTTTGCCTCGTCAATTCCCAATATTTTAAAAAGAAAATATTCCATATAGGTTGGCTTTTCTTCGGCAATCCTGGTGTTATACTCTCCCCTGTTGATAAAATCCCAAAACGTACTGTTTTCCCCACAGGCGAAAATTATTGTATTGATCGGAAGTCCCATCTCCCGGGCAAACAGGATTGCAACAGCATCTGCAAATTCTTCGGTTGTAACCGCCATATCAAAGCCATCCTGCGGTACATCCTCCATCGCGGAATACATACCGAACAGCAACGCAACTTCTATGGCAATATAGGGCCATCCGGAAATCTCGGCTTCATTGCGTTTTTTGCCCCCCATTAAACTGTAAAGGCTTTTTATCGTATAGGAAAACGCGCCCTCCGGATTGCGCCACACCTCCGCAATTGCCAAACGGTGACCGACCGTTTCCAGTTTCAACGCAGACCTGCCGATGGCGCATTCCACATCCCAGCCATTCAGATGTGTGCCAAAGAAACAGTTGAGAATTTGTGCAACGGTTTCAAACGGCGACTGCGCCTTGACCGCCATCAGTTCCTCTTCTGTAAAAGCAGTCAGGTGAAACGGCACATAAAAGCCGCCATCGGGAGCACGGGACTCCTGCAGTGCACGATAAGCGGTAAATGTATCAACCAAATTCCTCGTGCTTATATAGAGCATCTTTCAATCACCTCAATTGCATTTTTCCAGAAAACCTTATACACCGTTTCTTCGTCAAGTCCACGTTCCAACAATCGTTCAGCCAGCTTTGGATAGTCCTGAATTCCCGTAATACCGGCAGGAAGACGCTCCATACCGTCAAAGTCTGAGCCTAAGGACAGGTGATTATCACTGCCCGCCACCTGCAGAAAATGGAAAATATGGTCACATACAGTATCAACCGTGGGATTTTCCCCCAAGAAATCATTGTACAGGTTAATGCCCACAGTGCCGCCTGTTTTACAAATTGCCCGGTACATATCGTCGGTTAGATTGCGCGGAACATTGCAAAGAGCGCGGCTATTGGAGTGAGAAGCAATAACCGGTTTTTGGGTAATCTCGATAATATCCCAAAATCCTTCGTCGCTAATGTGACTTACATCCACTACCATACCCACCCGTTGGGCCTCTTTCACATACTCTCTTCCCGCTTCCGTCAAACCGCCACCGGTAACGCAGGAACCGGTAAGCGGGTTCTTTTCATTCCAGCTAAGGGTTGTGATCCGGTAACCGATTTTATACAAATCCTCTAAAATATACGGGTTAAAGTCAATACCCGCAGGTCCCTCAATGGTGAGAATTGCAGACATAAGTCCATTTTCAAGGTTCATTTCCACGTCTTTTGCAGAATAAGCCAAGCGAATCAAGTCTTCATTTTCCTCAGTTTCCCGCAGAATGGTTGCCATTTCTTTTTCAAACAAACCAATTGCGGCCATATCGCCGGAGGACTGCTTGGTGGTAGTAAAGCAGGCAAAACACTGGGCATATCCGGGTAATGTCTTTGCCCGCTCCAAATCAATATGAAGCTTGTTATTCCGAAGGGATTCAAGCTTATCTGGGTTTTTGTTTAAAATTCTGAGTGCGGTGTCGCAATGCAGGTCAAATACAGGGAATTTCATTGAAAAGCATCCTCCAAATGATGAATTTCCGGTTTTTCCGTTTCCAACCCATATGGAGCGTAAATCTCAATCACATCAAACCGAGGCTGAAGTTCTGTTGGATTTTGAGATAGATACAGCTCTGCGGTGGTGCGGATGCGATTTTGCTTACGGTAATCCACAAACTCCATGGCGCTGGCAAAGCGGTCACTCTTCCGCAGCTTTACCTCCACGAAAACCAAGTGCTTTCTATCAGCCACAATTAAGTCAATTTCACCGAAACGGCATCGGAAACCGGAGGCCACAAGCCTATATTTCTTTTTTTGCAGATATGATGCCGCAAGGGATTCTCCCCAAGCACCTACAAGATTATTTCGTCCCATATAGTTTTTTCAAAAAGGTCATTCGATGAATTGGACATGGACCGTTTTCTGCCAAAGCCCCATAATGCGTCTTGGTGCCATAGCCCTTATGTATCTCAAACCCATACTGTGGATAGATGTTTGCCATTTCCAGCATATAATCGTCACGGGTGACCTTAGCCAAAATTGATGCCGCCGCGATACTGGCACTGCGACCGTCACCGCCTACAACTGTTTCGATAGGAAGGCCAAAGTCCTTGGCGCGGTTGCCGTCAATAAGGGCAAATTCCGGTTTTACAGTAAGCTTTGCAATTGCCCGTTCCATAGCAAGATAGGTAGCCTGCAGGATATTGATTTCATCAATTTCCTTGTGGTCCGCAAATGCGATGCCATAGGCAACCGCTTTTTCACAAATGATTGGAAACAGCTCACGCCGTTTCCTGTCCGTGAGCTTTTTGCTGTCATTAAGTCCCGGAATGTCAATATTAGCAGGTAAAATTACAGCAGCGGCACAAACAGGCCCTGCAAGAGGACCGCGGCCCGCCTCATCTACGCCGCAAATCAACCGGTATCCCTCGTCAAAATGCTTTTGTTCAAACTCCCACATGTTTAACATGGCGTGTCCTCCGGAACCTCCAGTGTGAAGTGACCAAGCTTGCCGGAACGGTACTCATCCAGCAAAACCTTTGCCATCCGCTCTGTGTGAATTTCACCCTTTGCCAGCAGGTAACCACGCTTGCGCCCTGCCTCTTCTAAAAGCATATAGCCGGGTGTCCCCTGCTCTGCCTCCACTTTATAGCGCTTCGAAAGGACATGGGGATAGAACTTGAGCAGCAGCTCCATAAGCCGTGCCGCAAGCTCCTCGATGTCGATAACGCCCTCTTTCACAGCGCCTGTATATGCCAGCATCATTCCCACATTAGGGTCCTCAAACTTAGGCCACAGGATGCCCGGGGTGTCTAAAAGGAGCAATCCGCCCTCTACATTCACCCACTGCTTTCCTCTTGTAACACCGGGACGGTTTTCGGCCTTTGCGCCTTTGCGCCCGGAAATTTGATTAATAAGTGTGGATTTACCCACATTAGGAATACCTACCACCATCACCTTTATGGGCTTATTCATACCCTTTGCGGCATTACGTTCAATTTTCTCCTTAAGAATAGACCGTACTGCAGGCTCAAAATTGCTAATTCCCTTTTTGGTTTTGCAGTCCGTAGCAACCGCTGCCATGCCATTGCTGCGAAAGTGCTGCATCCACCGCTTTGTTGCCTCATGATCAGCCAAATCCATCCGATTGAGTACAATAATTCTTGGCTTATTGCCACAGATGGCATCAATATCCGGATTTCTGCTGGAGATGGGAATTCTGGCATCCACAATCTCACACACCGCATCCACCAGCTTCAAATCTGCTTCGATTTGCCGTCTGGTCTTGGTCATGTGACCGGGGTACCACTGAATATTCATTTTCTCTTGTTCCATTACCGCAATGCTCCAATTCTGTTAAGCTCTCGTTTTCCTGTGTCTGCACTTTTTCCGGGCAATGCCAATATCAGTGCCTTTCCCAGGATTTCCCGACGGTCAATCTGGCCGATTTGCGGATTTCGGCTGTCTTTTGAATCGTTTCGGTTGTCGCCCATCACAAAGACACAACCTTTGTCAACAACCAGCGGAAAACTCACGCCTTCAAAAAGATTCGTAGGCGTATTGGTATACGGTTCAGAAAGGGCAACGCCGTCCACATATACAATGCCTTTTACGAAGTCAATGTCTACTTCCTGCCCCTCAGTTGCGATTACACGCTTAATAATGGGCTCACTGTTTTTATAAGAATCCTTACTGGCAACAACAATATCTCCATATTTAGGGTCATTATAAAAAACGTTGCTCAACAAGACAAGGCAGTCACCGTTTTGCAGGGTTGGCATCATGGAAGGACCTGACACAACCACCACACGGAAAAGAAGCATAAATACAAGCAAAATTCCTACAAGTCCAAATACCAGGTCATGAAGGTAGGAGATAACGGTTAATTGCTTTTTGGTTTCCTGCGTACACTCGGTGCTTTCATTGTTTACAAAAGAAGGTTGTTCGTTATTTTCCATTATAATTATCTCCTAATTTGAAAATTACCATTTTTTATTATTATATACGATTTTTGGCAATAAAAAAAGAGGGTTGCCCCTCTTTTTTTACGGAATTTTAAATTAGATCTTTTCCTTGATTTTTGCAGCCTTACCGAAGCGGTCACGCAGGTAGTACAGCTTTGCGCGGCGTACCTTGCCCTTACGGACAGTCTCGACACTGGCAATACGGGGGGAGTGAACAGGGAAAACCTTCTCACAGCCAACACCGTAGCTGATACGGCGAACAGTGATGGTCTCACCGATGCCGCCATGCTTCCGGGCGATGATGGTGCCTTCAAACACCTGAATACGCTCACGGGAGCCTTCCTTGACCCGCACATGCACACGAACAGTGTCACCAACCCGCATTTCGGGCAGTTCTTCCTTCATGTACTGGCTAGACAGAGCCTTAACTAAATCCATATCTTTGTCCTCCTTAATATTAGGCGTTCATGCAGCGATTTACCCGGCGATATGGTTCCCGGCGCCGTAGAGGACCCACCTTGTTTTTCAGACCGATGTATTTTAGCATATTAAGTTAGAAAAATCAAGTGGTTTTTTAGAAAAAATATGGCATATTTCGATAATATGCGAGAATTCCATAATTAGAACAAACTGCAAACCGCTTTTTTGCCCGTTCATGCAAAACAGAATCTCTCAGCAAAATACCATCGGATACAATCAAAAAAGGCCATAGGTCATTACTGTAACCTATGATCTTTTGGTCCGAGTTACTGGATTCGATACGCATTTTTGCCATAGGCAAAATCAAGGTAGCGAACAGTGTGCGCACTGTTCGCAGCAACAGTCCACCGGACTGTTGCACTGCTACGGGCTCGAATCCATTTGTCAAAAAAGAAAATAGCAGAAACCGCAAATGCAGTTTCTGCTATTTTGGTCCGAGTTACTGGATTCGAACCAGCGGCCTCTTGAACCCCATTCAAGCGCGATACCAAACTTCGCCAAACCCGGATTTTGCTTACTTCTCACGACAGCCTCAACATGATAACACACCCTGCCGAAAAAAGCAAGCATTTTTTTAAAAATTTTTCTAATTATTCGCCAATTTCTGTACGCACGACTTTGCCTAGGTTCCAAAGTCTCACAACTTGCTGCTCTGCAACCATTTTTGCAGCCTCATCGGCATACTCCACATAGACAGTATGGGCACTACAATCGGCACACTCCACCTGCACATTCCAGCCACCCTCATGCATAACAATGCCCGCACCGTGGCAAATGGGACATTCCTCCAAAACATAATTGGGATTAACTTCCATAATAGTCACTCCTTATCTAAAAACGGTATTATTGAAATCAAAAATTTCTAACCGTCTGCACTTTGCAAAATCCGGTTTCAGCTCCGGCAGATATATACCGATTGCAGCCACAAGCTGCATAGGATTAAGGGTTGGATTCTGACAGCAGACCACGCCGTCAAGCACCAGCTCTCTCTCCCCTGTCATGACCACTGCCAGGCTTTGAATCATCGGAATGATATCCTGATCCTGAATGCCATTCTTTCCCTTCTTTGGCACAACGAGTGTCTCACGGGCAAACAATTCTTCCAATGCCGCCTGTGCATTCTTCGGTATGCCATTATCATATTCCAGTATTACGCTATAGTGCAAATAGGCCAGTTCTTTTAGCTTTTTACCTGTATTATACACCTGCAAAACCCGTACACCGGGCACCAGCGTCCGATTTAATCGGCTGCAAATTTCCTGGCAGTCAACCGTTTCTCCGTCCAAATCAAAGTCCAGCAGCTCACAAGCACTTTCAACACCTACAGACAACGGCAGTGCGATGGACACGGAAGGACGGGGATTAAAACCTTGCGTATGGGTCAGTGGCAGATCCGCACGCTTGAACGCCCGTTGAAACAGCCGCATTAAATCCAAATGAGAAATCCAAATGGCATTACCCGTCTTTTCAAACAGCAGTCTAGGCATCGCACTTCACCTCCTGCAGCAGTTTTTCGGCACCACAGCCACTACAGCCATGACGACAGTCCGGGGTAACCAAACCGGCATAGGCCTGCTTCCGCTCCCGAAGAAGGAACTTTTTGGTAACCCCCACATCGATAGTATCCCACGGCAGAATCTCATTCTCACCATAGCCACGGACAGTATAAAAATCCGGATTTACGCCACAGGCTTTGAAGGCGTCCATCCATGCCTGATAATTGAAGTACTCGTCCCAGCCATCCAGTCTGGCACCGTTTTTGGCGGCCTGTTCTATCACAGGACCCAGCCTGCGGTCACCACGGGCGGTCACCGCCTCAAGACGGCTGATATCCGGCGTGTGATAATTATACTCAATGGATTTTGAATATAAATGGTCCTTCAGCAGACGGCATCGACGCAAATACTCCTGCGGATCAATCTGCTTTTCCCACTGGAAAGGCGTATGGGGCTTGGGCACAAAATAGGCGGTTGCCACATGGACACGCAAGCCGCGCCTTTTATTGGACGCATGCTCTTTCCATGTGAGTATCACTTTGTACACCAAATCCGCAATTCCCAACACATCCTCGTCAGTCTCTGTGGGAAGACCCAGCATAAAGTACAGCTTCACATTATTCCAACCGCCGGAAAAAGCATTGGCGCAGGTATTGAGAATCTCTTCTTCCGTAAGGTTCTTATTAATTACATCTCTCAACCGTTGGGTACCCGCCTCAGGCGCAAAGGTTAAGCCGCTTTTTCGCAGTGTCTGCAGCTTTGCCATCAGCTCACGGGAAAAGTTATCCGCACGCAGAGATGGTACAGACAGGTTAATTTTATGGCTTTCGCAGTAAGGAATCATTTCATCGGTCAGTTCTTTCAGCTGGCGATAATCAGAAGTAGACAAACTAGACAGGGTCATTTCATTATGTCCGGAATCCGTCAGGGTTTCCACGGCCTGTCTGAAAAGAACCTCCGGGCTCTTCTTTCGGACAGGGCGACAAGAAAAACCCGCCTGACAAAACCGACAGCCACGGATACAACCGCGAAAGACCTCCAAATTGGCCCGGTCATGGACAATTTCCGTAGATGACACAATCATTTTGGTAGGATAATAAGCATCGTCAAGATTTTCTACGATTCGCTTGGTAACAACTGCAGGTGCACCCTCCCTAGAGGTAATGGCCGCAAGTGTTCCGTCATCGTTGTAGCTGTGGGTATAAAAGGACGGAACATACACACCAGGAATTTGGGAAACCTCTTTGAGAAATTCTTCCTTCGTCCAGCTTTCAGCCTTTGCACGGTCGTACAGGTTCACAACTTCCTCGGTGATTTCCTCGCCCTCGCCAAGGCAAAAGAAGTCAACGAAGTCTGCTAATGGCTCGGGATTATATGCGCAGACGCCACCGGCAAACACAATATTTTTAAGTCCTTTGCGCTCATTTGCATGCAATGGCACACCGGAAAGACTCAGCATATTGAGGATATTGGTATAGCACATCTCATAGCCAATGGTAAACGCAATCATGTCAAAATCCTTCACAG
The DNA here is from genome assembly GCA_045126955.1 of Faecousia sp. GTDB lineage: Bacteria > Bacillota > Clostridia > Oscillospirales > Oscillospiraceae > Faecousia. The sequence goes on along the minus strand of JBGVPJ010000024.1, from coordinate 2,256 downwards.
GGTTCTGACTTTCCAATGCCCACAAGGGTAAATTGTTGGCACGCATGGCATCTTCCATATCCCCCCAAGGGGCAAAGACGCGCTCACACCATACACCTTCCATCCGATTCATCACGCCATAGAGAATCCGCATACCCACATTGGACATACCAATCTCATAGGTATCCGGGAAACAAAAGGCCACCCGTACCCGAACTTGGGACAGGTCTTTTATAATTTCATTGAACTCTCCGCCGGTGTAACGCGCAGGCTTTTGCACTGTGGGGAGAATTCTTTGCAGTAACTCGGTCATAATTCTACCTCTTTTATCATATGTAGGTCTATTGTACCTTGCAAATGCGCTTTTTGCAAGGTGTTTTTCTGTTCTTCAGCCAAAGACCACCCACTATCGCCAAGGGCAGTACACCTAAATGCAAAAAAATTGCGGCATACACAGCAGCAAGTGAAAGAATACAGAGAAATATTTTTTCGGCAATATAGAAATAGGTCGTATCCCCCATCAAAAACTGCAACGCCCTACCTCCATCCAACGGAAGTAACGGCAACAGGTTGTACACAGAAAGCAACCAACTGCATACCGCAACCCTTGGAAGCCACTTTCCCAGTAAAACCAGTGCAAAACCGCCAACAGGTCCACTGAGCACAGCAAGTAAGCTTTTCCACTCTTGTAGCATGCCACTTTCCATATTGGCTCCTCCGATTCCTACCGTCAGACGATAGATTTCACCATCGCAAAGTTTCACCGCTACCCAGTGGCAAAGCTCATGAAATGCAACAGCAACGAGCCATGCCAGCAGCCAAGGAAGCGGCACTAAAAAGAGCAGCAGAACAAGGTAAATATAGGTATTGGTTTTAACATTTATTTCCATGTTCTAAGAACTATGACCAATGATGTCTTCGCAAAAACTAAAGAGTGCTTCTTTTACCGGCTCCCCTGCCCCAACGCTCTCTACAAGTGCAGAAAAGGCAGCAGATGTCACCGCAGGGTCACCGGGTATCAAGTAACGCAATAAACCGCCTTTTGTAATTACAGTAGATGCCAGTATCGTAATCATCAACAAAACCACAGTCAGTTGCAATTTGCTCCTTTTTTTAATTGCAGACGGATATCGTTTTCTCAGCTCAGGGTTATATGAAATATGATAGCTCATTGTCCTTCCTCCCCTCACAGAAGTATACGAACAGGATTCTATATCCATGCAAAGTATTAAAAAGTACTTGTAGGTCTTGACAATAACACAATTTTTCACTATAATGTTTTTCGTTATCGGGGTGTGGCGAAGTTTGGTATCGCGCTTGGTTCGGGTCCAAGAGGCCTCGGGTTCGAATCCCGACACTCCGACCAAAAAAACGGAATCCGCTTTCGCGGGTTCCATTTTTTATTTCGGTCTTGTGTTGGGATTCGAAAGGGCGACACCAGTCCGCAGACTGGTGCAAAAATTGAGAGCTGGCGAGCATTTTTTAGCCCGTGGGAGAATTCCTTAATTGATAGACACATCCAGTATGGATGTGGATAGCAATCAAGTATGCTTGTCGTAGTAAGATCTTATTGCCGAGCTACAAACGAATCAAGACACTCCCATCTACTCGCCCCTTGCATTTCCAGTTTTTTATAGTATACTAACTTTCGAGAGATGATCTCAACACAAAGAAAGGTCGTGTTAAATATGAAAAGATGGATTGCACTGCTTTGTGCCGTCATTTTGTGTCTGTCTATATGCGGTTGCAGTAATGATAGCTCTGACAAAAAGAATGACCACACCAAGCCCACAGACAGTAGCATTGCTGACAACGGAAACGGTGATAACGACGAGAACACCGCTGGCAGCACCACAGACACCAATTGGCTGGTTGACGGCTGGATTATCAACGCCGTCAAAATTCGCAACGATGTCCAGATCGTTGAGCTTACTACGGATAACTGGAGTGAGCATTTTAAAGTCTACCACTGCTCCTACCGTTATGACGAAGAAATCGTTGAAAAGGATGCCTTTGGCGATGTCATTTCTACCGAAACCATTACCCACGAATATGATGGCAAAGCTTTCGGTGCCGGCAATGAAAAGTACCACTTTTATAACAGCGTCCTCATTGAACTGAAGGACAAATCTTCCGGTGAGCTGACGATTTATGAGTTCACAAGCACTTCCAATGATATGTTCCTCGAGGAGGATCTCGATCTGAACAATTATGAATGCACTCGTATCAAGGGCAGTATTTATTACTGGGACTATCCTATTGGCACGATCCCGATTG
>JBGVPJ010000023.1:0-5815 GCA_045126955.1 Faecousia sp. | reverse complement strand
TGTGCTGGGGCACATCGATGCCGGGAACGTTGGCGTTCATGAACTTAGCCATACCGGCAGCCTTCAGAGGAATGATACCAGCCATGATGTGGGTCTTGATACCAGCCTTGTCAACAGCCTCCAGGAACCGCTTATAAGTATCCAAATCGAAGATACCCTGGGTTTGGATGTACATGGCACCGGCCTCTACCTTCTGGCGCAGCTTGTTGATCTGCAGGAACAGAGGCTCGTAAACAGGGGTGACGGATGCGCCCTTGTAGAACTTAGGTGCGCCGCCGGCAATCTCGTTGCCGCCGCAGTCGTTGCCGGTTGCTTCCATATTGGAGAGCATCTGCAGGATGCCCACGGAGTCCAAATCGTAAACGGGCTTGGCATCCCGGCAGTCGCCCACTACGGGATGGTCACCGGTGAGAGCCAGCATGGTGTCAATGCCAAAGGCAGCGGCAGCCAGGGCGTCGCCCATCAGAGCCATACGGTTGCGGTCACGGCCGGTCATCTGCAGGATGGGCTCCACGCCTGCCTGCTTCAGCTTGATGCACAGGCCCAGGCCGGTGGCCTTCAGGCTGGCGGACTGCATGTCAGTGACGTTCACGCCGTGAACCTTGCCTTTGAGCAGCTCGGCAGCTTCCATCTGCTCGGTGAAATCATAACCCTTGGGAGGGGCCATTTCTGCGGTAATACCAAACTTACCGGCTTCCAGTGCTTCTTTTAACATGCTCATTATTTCTTCCCCCTCAAGCTAATGGTTCTGGGATAAGCAAAATCGCCATGACCCTTATCCGCACGGCGCTCAGTCAGTTTTTCCAGCTGGCCTGTGGCCTCCAGGCGGTTATAAATCTTAATCCATGCGCAGTCGTTTTCAGGGTTGACTTCGCACTTGCCGTTCTTTTGGCCGCCGCAGGGACCGTTCACCAGGCTCTTTGCGCACTGGGTGATGGGGCAAATCGCACCGGTCTGACCCAAAACGCAATCACCGCAAAAACGGCAGGCCTCTTCCCAAACACCGAACCGGACAGCCTCGCCCAGATACATGGTATTGTTAGAGGGATAAACAGGAGTGGTGGGGGCGTTCTTGGCAACACACTGGACACCGTCACCGCAGGACATGCAAATAACGCAGTCGGGGTTGGCAGCGTTGATGGCCTTCATCTTGGCTTTCACACCCAAATTCATGCAACAGTAGTCAGCAATGGTGGTAGCAACCACCTTTTTGCCGGCCTGCTCCAAAACAGCGGACAGCTCCTTGATCTGTGCCTCACCGCCGGTCTGACAAGCGGTAGCACAGCTGTTACAGCCTACGATTGCAACGGTCTTTGCGTTGCCAACCAAGGCCATAATCTCTTCAATGGGTTTCTTTTGTGTAATAATCATGTACAACTTCTCCTTTAGATTTCCTAACAGGCAGATAAACGAATATGTCTGTTTGACGGGAACGCCCCATCGCATATCATCTTATATTATACCGCAATTGCTCCAAAAATCAACAGTATTTTAAATAATGTTAAGCCACCCCATCCGGGGTGGCCTTAATTTATGTTTCCGTCCAGATATTTTCCGGGATATTGGCATACCGCTTTTTGAAAATCTTTCTGCGGAAGAGATATGCTGTATATACTGCGCACAGCACAAAGAAGATCGCACAGGCAATGCAGGCATTTGTAAAGGAGATTCCGGCAAAGCTCAGCAAGAATAACAGCGGAGCAATCATCACCATGGCCGGGAAGGTAGACAGGATGTACAGGCTGGAAGTGGGGGTTCGCAGGCTTGGATCAATCTCCTTCATGAGAATCATGCCGTTGGAAGCCGTTCCGGTGAGGGTGCCAAAGCTCATGAGAAAAAACTCATGCTCAAAGCCCTTGAAACACTCCTTGGCCACAAGGCGAACATAAATATAGGTAATCACCGCGCCTACCACGCTGAGAATAATAATGGGCAGGATGTAATTTTTAATGTCGTTGATCTCAATGGCAGCCACACCGGCCACGATCATCAAATCGAAAGCAAAGCTGGAAATCCGGTCCATTTGATAGTTGTTGATATAGTTCCTTTGCATGATGTTGCGCTTGCGCAAACACTTTACCACGGTCTTGATGCCCATAGCCGCCAAGGCAGCCCATAGGAAATTGAAACCCCAGCCAATATTGTTGGTAAAGTCGGAGATAACCGCCAACAGACACATAAAGCCAAATGCCAGAGCATAGGCGAGCGCAACAAAGCCCATTTGAATGGAAAATTTATCCACGGATTCATTGTCGGGGATTTCGGCTTCCTCCGTAGTAGGCGTTGCTTCTACCTTATCGTTAGCGGTACGGACGTGGAGCTGACCCCGCTTTTTGTAGATATTGATGTACACCACACCAAACAAGGAAGCGACGATAAAGCCGATGGAGGCAAGAGAAAGGCCAAAGCTTCCGTTGCCTGCAAACTGGGCCGCGGGGGTATTTGTGTAATTAACGTCCCAAGTAAGGGCATTGCCGGGACCTTGTCCGTAGGCCAGCGGAAGAATCAGACCGCAAATATAAGAAACGACGGTCTTGCCATATCGGCTCAGCAGGAAACAGATAATTGTAATACCCAAACCCACAAAAGCCTGCAGCATATAGGTGCCGCCCTGTAAGGCGCCAAACTCCAGAACCTGCGTCCGGTTGGTCTGGGTGGTGGTTTTTTCAGTTTTCAGGGACATGGCAGCAAAACCGATGGCAAGACAGTGATAGGTAACCACCTGCATAAAGCGATTATCCACCAGTACAAAACCGCACTGTTTTGTAATAAAATTTATAACCAGCAGCAGAGTTCCGCCCAACAGAGCCGAGGGAATCAAACACTTCCTAAACAGAGGGACCATTCGGCGAAGAATGTTACCCAGCATTAAAAACAGCAGCAAAAGTCCTAACTGTACCAGGAAAAACCAAACAGCACCGTAGTTTGCCAATGTAAAATCCCAACCGGGTGTGTAGTCCATATCTGTAACCATCTTCCTTTTAGCAGTATACGAACATTATAACGATTGATCGGTTCTGTGTCAATAAACGGTTTTTTGTAAACATATCGGAGTAACCATCGGTCATCCGCAAGCAGGCAACGACAGTTACCTAACGTTCCCAAAGGATTCTCTTGACTTTTTCCTTGGATTGTGTTTAACTAATGACAAAACTGAAATACGCAGGAGGCTATTATGTCCCAAATTGATTTCAACAGCAAAAAAGGCTTTATATGCGATATGGACGGTGTCATCTACCACGGCGGCATCGTGCTGCCCGGTGTGGCCGAATTTATCAACTGGCTGAATGCCGAGAAGAAAGAATATCTGTTCCTTACCAACAACAGCGGCTACACGCCTGCTGAGCTGAAGCTGAAGCTGGCCCGCATGGGCTTGGATGTGCCGGAACACCATTTCTACACCAGCGCTCTGGCTACCGCCGCTTTTTTAAAGGAGCAGAGCCCCGGCTGCTCGGTGTACGCCATTGGCGAAGCCGGACTTCTCAACGCCCTGTACCAAGCCGGCTGCACCATGAACGATGTAAACCCCGATTATGTGGTGGTGGGCGAAGGCAGAACCTACAGCTTAGACACCCTCACCAAGGCAACCAATCTGGTGCTGGGCGGTGCCAAGCTCATCGGTGCCAACTCCGATTTGACCGGCCCTATTGAAAAGGGCATTGCCCCCGCCTGCCGGGCACTGATTGCCCCCATCGAGATGGCAACAGGCACACAGGCCTACTTCTGCGGCAAGCCGAACCCGCTTATGATGCGCACAGGTCTCAAGCTGCTGGGCTGCCACTCGGCAGAAGCGGTGATGGTCGGTGACCGGATGGATACGGACATTGTTTCCGGACTGGAATCCGGTATGTCCACGGTGCTGGTGCTGTCCGGCATCTCCAACCGGGAGACCCTAAAAACCTACGCCTACCGTCCCACAGTGGTCTTAGACGGCGTGGGCGATATCGTAAGGCTCGCAAACGGAAAATAACAAGAATATGCCGCCCGGTTCACCGGGCGGCATAAAAAAGCCAATCGTCCAACCCTCATAGCAGTTTCTCCTATGTAAAGATAGTATCGTCATAACACCGAAACACGGCAAAACAAGCTTATCTCCCGCTCTTCGGCAAATTTTGCAAAAACGCCTTGCCCGCTTTCCGGTTTTTCAGGATGATTATTTTAATATTTTCTGCCTGCTGTAATGCTTGATACAGGCCGGCACGTTTATCCCTGTTAAAATTCCAAACCCATTTGATAAATTCCCGGTCAAACCGCTCCGGACAGCCGGAACCCATGTCCGGGCGCACCTTGCCGTAGGTGGTCAGAATCCGTTTGGCCACGCCCAGCATACATTGCCAACGGGGGTAATCCAAATAGATGACGGTATCACAGTATGCCATACGCACAGGCAGTGTCCGGTCATAATTTCCGTCAATAATCCAGAGGGGTTTTTCCAATTCCGCCGCCAAAAGCCGATCAAATTCCTCTCTGGAAATATGCTGCCAGCCCTCACGCCAGAACAGCTTATCCAAATGCACCACCGGCAGGCCGGTCTTTTCCCCCAATGCCACTGACATTGTAGATTTCCCTGCGCCGGAGCTTCCAATTATCAAAACTCGTTCCATATTCTCTCCTTATGCAAAACAGGCCCGCGCCGCGGGCCTGTTGCGTTTTTATTCAATTAATAAGCAACGCCCCAGAGAATCATCTTCTTGGCGGGTTTGCCGCAGATGGGGCACACATCGCCCAGGTTCTCCTGTGTGAAAGGGATACAGCGGGAGGACATACCGGCCTGCTCCTTCATCTTCAGCTCGCACTCCAGCTCGCCGCACCACATGGTCTTGATAAAGCCGCCGTTCTTCTCCTGCAGCTCCTTGGCTTCCTCCAAAGAGTGGGCCTCGTAAATATGCTCATCCAAATTCTTCTTGGCCTTATCAAACATACCGCGGTGCACCAGCTCCAGCTGCTCAGCTACAGCTGCTTCCAAGTCTTCCAGCTTCACCACGGTTTTTTCGCCGTCATTTCTGCGCACCAGCACCACTTGGCCGTTTTCCAGATCCCGGGGGCCGCACTCCACACGCAGAGGTACGCCCTTCATCTCATATTCTGCGCACTTCCAACCCATGGAGTTGTCGGAATCATCCAGCTTCACCCGCAGACCGGCATCAACCAAACGGGTCTTAATGGCCTCAGCCGCCTCCAAAACACCGGGCTTGTGCTGTGCGATGGGCAAAATGATAACCTGAATAGGCGCCACCTTGGGAGGCAGAACCAAACCGTTGTTGTCGCCGTGGGTCATAATAATGCCGCCGATCAAACGGGTAGACACACCCCAAGAGGTCTCGTGGGGATTGGTCTTCTGGTTGTTCTTATCGGTAAACTCAATGCCAAAGGCCTTGGCAAAACCGTCGCCGAAGTAATGGGAGGTACCGGCCTGCAGTGCCTTTCGGTCGTGCATCATGCACTCGATGGTATAGGTTGCCTCGGCACCGTTGAACTTCTCCTTGTCGGTCTTCTGTCCGCGGGTAACCGGCATCGCCAGCACATTCTCGCAGAAGTCGGCATAGACATTCAGCATAGTTTCAGTGAAGCCCTTGGCCTCCTCCGGGGTGGCATGGATGGTATGGCCCTCCTGCCACAGGAACTCTCTGTGCCGCAGAAAAGGACGGGAGGTCTTCTCCCAGCGCAACACACTGCACCACTGGTTGTACTTCATAGGAAGCTGCCGGTGGGTCTGCAGGACGTTTGCCCAATGCTCACAGAACAGGGTTTCGGAGGTGGGACGAATTGCGTACCGCTCCTCCAGCTGCTCGCCGCCGCCCACGGTCACCCATGC
>JBGVPJ010000022.1:0-5088 GCA_045126955.1 Faecousia sp. | reverse complement strand
GCTGATAAGAAATCCAATGAAATTGTAGCGACCCTGGGCAATCAGACATTGACCAATGGTGTACTGCAATCTTATTACTGGTTTGGAGTCTTGCAGTATACAGAATACAACCAGGCTTATTTGGCGGCAAGTGGAATTGATCTTTCTACTCCTCTGAATAAGCTGATATATGATGAGAAATCCGGTTTATCATATCAGCAGGTATTCCTTAGGAGTGCTTTGGAAAACTGGCGTGGATATGCAATTTTGACACAACTGGCCGAGGAGGCAGGTTTTACACTGAGCAAAGAACAACTGGATATTCTTGAGTCTTTTAGAGGTCAAATGGAAGAGGCTGCAAAAGACAGCGGCTATGATGATGTTAATGATTATGTAAAGGACAATCTTTTTAAGGGTTGTACTTTGGAGGATTACTTGAATTATCATAGTTACATCTACAAGGCGCTTGCTTATTATGATTCTCTGGCTGATACTTTAACTCCTACCCTTGCGGAGTCGGAAGCGTACTATACAGAACATGAGGAAGCGTTAAAGGAAAAGGGTTTTGGTAAGGATAAGGGTTATTATTACAATGTTCGGCATATATTAGTTACTCCGAGTGGCGGAACAGAGAATGACGATGGTGAGGTTGTCTACACTGATGCTGAGTGGGAAGCTTGCAGGGCGGCTGCACAGAAAGTGTTGGATACCTATTTGAGCGGCGTAAAAACAGAGGAGTCTTTTGCTGCACTGGCAACGAGTTCTGCTGATCCTGGTTCTGCGAGTAACGGTGGCCTATATACGGAACTTACCAGTGAGACAGCGTTTGTGCAGGAATTCAAGGACTGGTATCTGGATACGAGCAGACAGGCAGGAGATACCGGCCTTGTTAAAAGTTCGTATGGATACCATGTTATGTACTTCTCCGGCAATGAGCCGATTTGGGAGCATGAAGTAAAGTCTATTATTCTTTCTGAACGTACCGCTAAGATTTTGGATGATGCTATGACTAAATGGCCTACAAATGTGGATTATAAAAAAATTGTCCTTGGTTATTTAGACTTGTTTGGTATGTAATGTTACTATATGAGGCCTGACGTTAATTAACGTCAGGCCTCATTGTATAAAGAAAATCTGTTGTGTGCCCGCAAAGCTGCAAATAAGCATAAATAATCTTTAAATAAGACTTGACAACTGTGGGAAATCTGCTATAATACGTCTTGTTCCGCGGGTGTAGCTCATCTGGTAGAGCGCCACCTTGCCAAGGTGGAGGTAGCGAGTTCGAGCCTCGTCACCCGCTCCATAGAAATAGGAGAGATGCTTTTGCATCTCTCTTATTTTTGTATATGTGCTACCTGTTAAAATGTACGGCATAAAAGTGCTAAATGAATGAAAAAATTGCTGTGCTTTATTTTTTCCGGCATCCTACTCCATAATCTTAATGGAGATTGTCAAACGGTTTTTAATACGCATGCCACCTTTCCGCTTTCTTCCGCGATTTAAGCATATATAATAAGTGCGTATACTTTTGAAGAGGTGGGACGGATATGAAAATCCGGAGAAGCGTATGGCATTAAAAAGGGCAGCGTTATTGCTGTTTGGACTCGCAGGGAGCGTTTTAATATCTGCAGTGTTGTATACTTCCGCAGGTTCTATTGTAGGTGTCCCTCCGTCGGCTGTTACAGAACCTCCACTAAATGATGTAACAATGCAGTATGGTTTAACATTGCCTATGATGGTTCCCAATACAACTTTGGTTATCGAGGTGCTTACTGCATATGAAGGCCCCTTTCTTGAGGACGGCACTGATAGGGAAGTGGTGGACGTTGCCGCACTGCAGGTATGTAATGTTGGTGATAAAGAAATCCTTCAGGCGTATATTGAACTTCAATTGGGTGATTGCTCCTACATTTTTCGAGGTGAGCATATCCCACCGGGAATCCCGGTTCTGCTACTGGAATACAATGCGCAGAAATACCGACATGCGGTCATCACTGCGTGCAACGGCTGGCAGGTTGCGTCTACGGAAACGGTTCTCAAAAAACCGAAGGTTGCCATTCAAGATAGAGCGTTGGGCACGTTGGTTGTGACCAATTTAACTGAGGAGACATTGCTGGATGTTCGCTTGTATTATAAGTCATGGCTGTCGCCTCCCGGAATTTGTGTTGGTGGAATCGCTTATACAGTGAGTATTCCTGTTCTAAAACCTGGGCAGACACAATATCTATACCCGCACCACTTTGCAAGCGGGTTTAGTAAAGTGGTATGTATTACAACAGACTAAAACAGTTTACGCCTGCTGCATTTTTGTGCAGCAGGCGTAAAAAATATTGTCCGGCAATCAAATCCTTGGTAATGGAACAGTCGTACCGTCTGCGCTGGTATTCGTGCATAACTCACACAAATTTGAGAAGTAACTGTGCCCATTCGAGAAAATAATAGTTGTAAATAGTTGCAAAATATAATATAATATTAAGGTTAATGCGATAAAACTGATTATTTCGGGAGGAAAACCTGAATGGATAATAGAAACGAAGAGCTCCGCGGCTATTTACTGCCCGGTCGCCATGTTCACCTTGTTGGAATCGGTGGCGTTTCCATGCGGCCGCTGGGCTTGGTGCTGCAGGGGATGGGTATGGTAGTAACAGGCTCGGACATGAGCGCTTCCGTATCTACCGAAGAGCTTGAGGCTAAGGGTATTACCGTATACATTGGTCATCACGAGGAGAACATCCAGGGTGCTGACTGCGTGATCCGTACCGCAGCTGTTCATAACGATAATCCGGAGATTGCTGCCGCCCGCAGTGCAGGTATTCCTGTTTTTGAGCGGGCACAGGCCTGGGGCGTGATTATGCGTGCCTATAAAAATGCTGTCTGTGTTTCCGGTACTCACGGTAAGACCACTGCGACCTCCATGCTTACCCATATTCTAATGGAAGCACAGGTGGATCCTACGGTCATGATTGGCGGCTATTTACCGCTGCTTTGTGCAGGACATAGAGTCGGAAACGGTGATACGATTTTACTGGAAAGCTGTGAGTACTGCGATTCTTTTTTAAATTTTACCCCCACCATTGCTGTGATTCTCAATATAGAGGCCGACCACTTGGATTACTTTAAGGATTTAGCGGATGTACAGAAATCCTTCCGGGAATTTGCGTTGCTTTCCACTGGCGGTGTGCTGGCCAACGGGGATGACCCCCATGTTGTGCAGGCTTTGGAGGGAATCCCTTTTGTGTCCTTTGGTCTGGAGAAAGGCAACCGCGTTCGGGCAGAGAACATTAGCGATGACTGGCGGCACATGGATGTTGTCTGCGATGATAAGGTGTATTGCCATATAAATCTGCAGGTTTTGGGCCGTCACAATGCCCTTAATGCGTTGGCAGCGGCCGGTGCGGCATGGCTACTGGGAATCCCTGGTGAGGCAGTGACGAATGGCCTATTCACCTTCTTTGGTGCCGAGCGGCGGATGCAGTTTAAGGGTAAGTTTAACGGCGCTGATATTTATGACGACTATGCCCACCATCCCGATGAGCTGGCTGCAACCATTGAAGCTGTACGCACCATGCGTTATGAGCGTCTGATTGTTGCATTCCAACCCCATACCTACACCCGTACCCATGCTCTGTTTTCTGACTTTGTCAGAGAACTTAAAAAACCGGATTTGGTAGTATTGGCGGAGATTTATGCGGCAAGAGAGCGAAATACGGTTGGGATTTCATCTGCTGACCTGCAAAGGGAAATACCTGGTGCTGTATATTGTAAGACCTTGCCTGATGTGACGGAATTTTTACGCGAGACCATTCGGCAGGGAGATGTAGTGCTGACTGTAGGCGCCGGCGATATCTTCCGGGCCGGAGAAGCGCTTTTAAAGTGATTAATATCAAAATGAGGCGGAATTTATGCAGAAATTAAATGTATGTGTTTTGTTTGGCGGTATCAGTCCCGAGCATGAGGTATCTTTGCGCTCTGCAGAGTCTGTGCTGAACAATATGGATCCGGAGAAGTATAATATTTTCCCTGTGGGAATTACAAAAGAGGGAAAGTGGATTTTGTTTGGCGGTACCGATTATTCACTGCTTCCCTCCCAGGAATGGCGCAACCATCCCGATAACCGTTACGCGGCCATCTCACCTGTCCGTGGACAGGGACTGCTGTGCTTTGCGGAGGACCGTGTGGTACAGGAACGGATCGATGTGGTGTTTCCGGTGCTTCACGGAGAAAACGGTGAAGACGGCGCTATGCAGGGTTTGCTGCAGATGGCGGGTATTCCTTATGTGGGCCCCCATGTGTCTGCCTCTGCTGTTGCTATGGATAAGACCCTCACCAAGCTGGTGGCAGACAATGCGGGAATTACGCAAGCGTCTTGGCTTCTGGTACGAAACAGCGAGTTGCAGAGCCGCATGGATGCTATATTAAACAGTGTGGAGGAAAAATTTACCTATCCCGTGTTTGTAAAGCCGGCAGGAACCGGCTCCTCTGTCGGCGTGTCCAAAGTCAATTCCCGTGAGGAATTGCAGACTGCCTTGCTTCAGGCAGGTCGTTATGATGAAAAGATTTTGGTGGAGGAATTCATCCATGGCCGTGAGGTAGAGGTAGCTGTCATGGGTAATGCAATACCTGTGGCCTCCGTGGTCGGGGAGATTGACTCCGGTGCGGACTTCTATGACTATGATGCAAAGTATGTAACTGATACTTCCGTTGCGTACATTCCGGCCAGAATCCCTGAGGATGTGACCGAGGAGCTTCGGGAGAAGGCTGTAAAGGTGTACAGTTCCATTGGCTGCCGCGGTTTGAGCCGTGTGGATTTCTTCGTGACCTATAAGGATAACCGCGTGGTTTTTAATGAGATTAATACCATACCCGGTTTTACTTCTATTTCTATGTATCCCAAGCTTTTTGCTGCCAGCGGTATTCCGTACAATATGCTGATTGACCAGCTTTTAAAGCTGGCTATGGAGGCATAGGTATGAAAAAGGCAGTTATGCTGTCCATTCGTGGCCGGCAGAGCTACGCAGATCAAGAGCCTGAAGTAATAGAATTGATTACTGAGGGTACATTGGAGGAAGTGGAAAACGGCTGGGAACTTTCCTATGAGGAGAGCGACTT
>JBGVPJ010000021.1:0-2593 GCA_045126955.1 Faecousia sp. | reverse complement strand
CTTCATGCCGCAGAAGGACCGGCGGCCTGCCAGAGATGCGCCGAAGGCGGATTCCATAGCAACCTTCTCATTGGGTGCCCACTCGGCATAGACCTCGGGATATTTTGCGATCGCTTCGGTAATTTCGGTACTGGGAGTGCCGGGATAGCTGGAGACAAAGCTACAGCCTGCTTCCCATAATCCGCGAGCAACGGCTTCGTTGCCCAGTAACAGTGTTTTCATTTTATTCCTCCTTAGAAGCAGCATCCGTTGCAGATCCGATGGAATCGGTAACGGGCACGGTAACATTACGATTATAACATGAGAAAACAGAATCCGTAAAGGGTTTTGGCAGATGTTTTGTAAAAATGCTCACAACCGGTATCAAAATCAAGCCTGCAAACATGCAGAAAGCACCGGCGTTGATGGGCGATTGCAAAATCGGCGGAAATAGAGATTTCACAGTCACATTTGCCAGCATAACAACCGTAGAAAACAGGAAGCTGACCCAAACCGCTGCTTTGGTAGTACCTTTCCAGTACAGGCCATACAGGAAGGGTGCCAGGAAAGCACCTGCAAGCGCACCCCAAGAAATGCCCATAAGCTGGGCGATAAAGGTCACATTCGAATTGTACTGCACCAATGCCAGCACCACAGAGATGAGAATGAACACCACAATCAGCAGCCGCATAACCAAAAGCTGCTTCTTTTCACTCATATTCTTCACCAGTGTGCCCTTGATAAAGTCCAGCGTCAAAGTGGAGCTCGAAGCCAGTACCAGGGAAGAAAGTGTGGACATAGAAGCTGCCAGTACCATAACTACCACTACAGAAATGAGGAAAGGCGACAAGCCGGAGAGCATGGTGGGAATGATAGAGTCGTAGCCATTGGCAGCAATGTCGATGTTGCCGGAATAGAGCCGGCCAAAACCACCTAAAAAGTAGCAACCGCCTGCCACAACAATGGCAAAAATTGTGGAGATGCGCATGCCCTTGTTGATCGCCTGCTCACTCTTGATAGCATAGAATTTCTGCACCATTTGAGGAAGTCCCCAAGTGCCCAAAGAGGTTAACACCACAACGCCCAGCAGATTCACAGGATCCGGGCCAAAGAACGAGGCAAAAACACCGGGTGTGTTGGACACGGCATGATCGGAAACCTGTCCCAGTTGGTTCAGTGCCTCCATAAAGCCTCCGTGACCCTTGAGAACGGCTGCAATGACCGCAATGATGGACACAATCATAACAATGCCCTGGATAAAATCGTTGATGGCAGTGGCCATGTAGCCTCCCAGCACAACATAGACCGCCGTAAGCACGGCCATGATGCCAATGCAGACGCCATAGTCAATTTGGAAAGCCATGCCGAACAAACGGCTCAAGCCGTTATAAAGAGATGCGGTATAAGGGATCAAGAACAGGAAGATGATGGCAGAGGAGGCCAGCTTCAGTGCCCGGCTGTCATACCGCTTTTCAAAAAACTGGGGCATGGTAGCGCTATCCAAAGACTGGGTCATGATTCTGGTACGACGGCCAAGGATGGACCACGCCATCAGAGAGCCGATAATTGCGTTTCCGATGCCGATCCATGTGGCAGCAATACCGTATTTCCAACCGAACTGACCGGCATAGCCCACAAAAACAACCGCAGAGAAGTAGGATGTGCCGTAGGCAAAAGCGGTGAGCCAGGGACCCACACTGCGGCCACCCAGCACAAAGCTATTTACATTGGTGGAATGTTTCCGGCAGTAGAGTCCGATAAAAATGGTAGTGCCGAAGAAAATGATGATCATGGGAAGTTTGATAAGCAGGTCTGTCATAGATAAAGCCCTCTTTGGGAAAATATTTATGCGCGGTTCTGGGCAGCCACAAGCTCGTTGGCGCCGAACATGGCGCGCAGCTTGGGTTTTTCAATCTTTCCGGTGGGATTTCTGGGGACATCGGCAAAGATGATGCGGCGAGGACGCTTGTACCGGGGCAGAGCGGCGCAGAAGGCCTGTACATCCTCCTCGGTGCAGGAAACGCCTTCCTTCACCTCAATAATGGCTGCCGCAATCTCGCCCAAACGGGGGTCGGGCAGGCCGATGACAGCCACATCCTTGATTTTGTCAAAGCCACGCAGATAGTCCTCAATCTGCACGGGGTAGAGGTTTTCACCGCCGGAGATGATGACATCCTTCTTCCGGTCCACGAGGTAAATAAAGCCATCCTCATCCATCTGAGCCACGTCACCGGTCCAAAGCCACTCCCCTTTCAGCACCTCGTCGGTAGCCTGCGGGTTCTTGTAGTAGCAGAGCATAACGCCGGGGCCACGGACTGCCAATTCGCCCACCTCGCCCTGGGGTACTTCAACGCCATTTTCATCGATGATTTTGGCCTCCCAGAGGTAGCCTGGCTTGCCGATGGAACCCACCTTGTGGACGTTCTCAACACCCAAATGGACACAGCCGGGACCGATGGATTCGGAAAGGCCGTAGTTGGTGTCGTACTGTTGGTTGGGGAAAATGGTCAACCAACGGCGAATCAAACTGGGCGGTACCGGCTGAGCACCGATGTGCATGAGCCGCCACTGGTCTAAATAATAGTGGTCTAAATTGATGCGGCCGGAGTCGATA
>JBGVPJ010000020.1:0-6787 GCA_045126955.1 Faecousia sp. | reverse complement strand
CTCCCTACCTAAAGGGACAACTGTGGAATCAATCGTGTGTTTATCCAAACCGGCAGACCTCCCATAGGCCTAATACCTAAAAATAAAAAGAAAAAGCAATCCTCGATGCGTTTAAGCATTTTGGAATGCTCTAAAACTCCACAGAATGCACCAGGAGCGACTTTCTCACACAAACCCATACAGATACCACAAAACCCCTAACAGACCGATAAAAACGGTCCACGGGCGAAATAATGACAAAAGCAGAGGCGGTTGCCTCTGCTTTTAATCTGTTCGAGTAAATTGGAATTGGTAAGTTAGTGTGACGACTTTACGACACGACTTCCGCGATAAATACCATTACTGGAATTAGCAAAATCAACAAAGGAGACAAAAACAAACCAACACGAAGGACATTTAAAAACAAGGTAATGGTATACTCAATGCTCGTTCCATTTGTAAAGGCAAATACAACGACTTCACAAAAAATTAAGAAGACTATCATTGTTACTATTGTAAAAACAATTGTTTTTGCTTTTGTCAAATCTAAATTGTCTATCAATCGGTAAGCACTTGCAACAAAAAGCAAAAAATCGACAATGTATATTACCCACACAATAAAATCGAATGGATGTTTCAAAGCAAAATAATAAACAAAGGATATAACAGATGCACTAACACCAATAATATTGTGCCAACTCAAACTAATTCTCGACAACCAACTCTCATTCAATTTTATACCTCCTTTTCCTTGCTTTTTGCATAAATTACAGGCTTCAAAACTGTTCGTCAGACTTGAATTTATTTGAACTCGATAAGCTTGTCACCCTTGTATTTGAGCGTTCCTTTCTCATTAACCCTGTAACCACCATAGGAGAATTGGGAAACATAAAAGGATTTTTTCTTTCCATCTACAGAAAATACGATGACATATTTCTCGTGTTTTCCATTTCCAGAATATTTTGAGAATGTTTCAATAATGTGCTTATCAATAACCACTGCTTTGACTGATTTAATAGGAGCATGTTTGGTTTTTATCGCTTTTATCAAAAGCCTAACCATAGCCCATAGCCAAAGACCCATCATCAGAGAAGCGAGCGCAATACTGACAATATCATTTGGCATATCTGCAATCCCCTTTCGCAAAATTCTCATTTTTCGAACTGATTATAGCATAAAAATGTGGATTTTTCAATTCCTTTTGGTTGTTTGAGGTCGTCTTTGCTGAAATATTTGTTCAATTTCCCGTTGATTGCCTTGTCGCCGAAACTTTGTCCAAACCGGCAGACCGCCCACGAACTTAACCCCCGAATGGGAAGCATTTCAATATTACGGATTTATATGAAAGACGGCACCCATCATGGGTGCCGTCTTTATCTGTTCACCAGATTGGAATTTACTTCTTAATTATTTTTTTGCACCATGTTCGCTTGTTGCATTTTGGACACTTCAAATAACGAGTGGTGCCCCTGTGCATCGCATTAAGCGCCTGTGTGTAGGTAGGCACAATTTCGTGACCACAGTTTTTGCATTTATAGTAGCCTACACTAACTTCAAGCTTCAATGCATAAAAGCAGGGTATCAAAAAGAATACACAAATACCAAGAATTGTGACAAGCTGCCATATGCCTTCAGGTATCAGGAACGCCGCGATAAATATGCCTGCAATCAGGGCGGTTATACTGACAATCATAATCGCCCACATAGAAGTCCAAATTGTTTTGTTTTTCTGTTCTAACTCTTTTGCCATATCCAGCAAAAGCTTTTCGTTTGTTTGATTATTATTTTCCATACTGATTCTCTCCCCATTTAATAATTCATTTACACTGATTTTCAGAATATCACACAACGCAAGCATGATGGAAGAATCCGGCAGAGCCTTGCCCGTTTCCCACTTTGATACGGCTCGATTGGTGATGTTGAGCTTTTCTGCAAGCTGCGCCTGTGTCAGGTTTTCCTGCTTCCTGCATGCGGCGATAAATTTTCCGATCTTCACTTGGTCCATGGTATCCCTCCTTTCGCTTTGAGTATAAGCAATTATATGTGTAAAAAACAGGTACCGGCGGTTGAAAGGGGAGAATTCAACCGCCGGTAGAGTACATTTAGTCTGCAAACACGGTGTGCTTTGTTCTCCACTGCTTCAGCTTAATTTTCAACCAAAAACTGTAAATGCCCAAAGTAACGATCGTAAGTAGCAACCATTTGATCCAGTTGCCGAAAAGCTGGACTGCTGTGCCGGTAAACTTCAGGCGGCGGCCGTTAATCACCGTGTGCTTAGTCTCCCAACGATAAATCATGCAGATGGCCCAGGGCGCGCAGATACCAAGGGTTATCGCTGTAATAAAGCTGCCGAGAATCTGCCAGCAAATCAGCTGCAGCAGGCGGCCATCAAAATAAGACGTTCCCACTTGATTTTCCATGAAACTACCTCTTTTCTGTTGGTTTGGCTTATAAAAGCTATATCCAGTATATCATATCGCCGCAAAAAAGCAAGCAAAGAACGATGCTTAACGGCCATTCTGCTTTTATGCTACAATCAGGTCAAGCAGCCGCATAATGTAATTGCCTGCTTGAACAGTATGGATACATTGGATACCGGTATTTGCCTTATTTCGTTTTGATTGGCAAAAAAATATCTTTCTCCGGTTCTTCCTCGCCGTCCAGGGTGACGGTTACTTGGGTTTCCTCCCAACGGATGGCTTTGATATTTTCCTTACGGGCAGGCCCACCGTCGTTGGCAACAGAGGAGGATTCTCTTGCTACGGTTTTTCCTTCGCTGTTTTTCAGTGTGAGCCGAACCTTCGCACTGCCAAAGGGCCAACCCGGGTCCCCGATTTGTTCAAAAAGCAGAGTGTATTTTCCGTCAGGACTTTCATAGGTGGCAATTTCCTTTGGCTCAGTGCCGCCGGACAGGTCGGCAAAAAAGGATGCCACAATTAAGACCCGGGCGACTGTGAGGACCAAAAAAATCGCCAACAGTATCAAACATACTTTTATCCACTTGTTCACAGTAGCACCTCCTTAGAACTGTGCTTCGTAGTAAAAAAAGTGATTGCCCAAGGGTTCTACATAGTATTGGTTATCCCCGCCCGGGCCCGGTTCTTGGTAACGGTAGCCATTGCCATCGAAAACCAGCTGTTCTCTGGGGCCTGCGCACCAAATGGCAGCCAGGTTATCTTTTGCTGAGTAGAAAATGCCGTAATAGGCGGTAGCGGAGCCAAAGCCTGTGCCGCCGCAATAAATATCCACATGGTCCTCGTAAATGCTGACCTCCGTCACACCGCGAATTCCCTCCAAGGGAGCAAATTCCCCCTTTTGCGCCGCATCCAAAAATGCCTCTTCGTTTTTTTGATACAGCGCAATCACTTCTTCACGGCTGTTTAATTCACCGGAACAGGACTCCAGCGACACAAACATCAGCAGAGCCAGCAGGAACGATAGAAACGATAGAATTTTCATAGCCTACTCCTTCCCCAACAGCTTGGCATAAACATTGGAAAGTCCCCACATCAGGATATCAAGAAACACTGTCACCCCCACGCCAATCCCTGGTACATAAGCATAGAACATCCACGCCTCCATATTGAAGGGAGCATCCAGCCACTCATAATGATTCAGCACCCATATAAGACCCACCAAATAGACCGCAATATGAAGCACGCAGGAAAAGAACCGAAACTGCTTCCGACTACGGTACTGCTGGATAAAAAACCAGTTGGCGAGGCTCAGCATAAATGCGGTAACAGGCACCACCAGATTCATAGCAAACATGCCGTTGGTCAATCCCATAGGAATCCGTGCCTCCCAGGAAACACCCCATGCCATCGCCAAAAAGGATAGGAAAAAGAGCGCCACCTGCAAAATCGATGCCTTCCAAAGGAACACCGGATTTTGCCGCGTCGGCGCATTCTCCAAAACCGCCTGGGTGCCAAGCTCCTGCTTCATTTGTGCCAGTTGCTCCCGACAACGGGGGCAGGTCGCTACATGGCTCTCCACCAATTTTTTTGTATCCTCACTGCAGCATGCGTCAATATACAGCGGCAGCAAATCTTCAACCACATTACAATTCATGATGTAACCCCATTTCCTCTAAAATTTTTTGTTTGGCACGGTAGAATGTGACCCTTGCCCAGCTTTCGCTCTTTCCGAAAAGGCCGCTAATTTCCTTAAGGGAAAGACCGCCGAATATCGACAGCATCAGCGCCTCCCTGTAGGGCTTGTCAAGCGTTTGCAGGCTGCGCATTGCCGCCGCGGACAACTCCTTGCGGATGACCGTTTCCTCCAAATCCCCCTCAGCGGCAATGTCCCCATCCTCTATGGCTTGGGTGTGTTTTTGCTTGCGGTACCATGCAAAATAGGTATTTCTCGCAATTTGGCACAGCCATGCCGGTGCTTTTTCCCTGCTGCGCAGGGAATTAAAGTTGATGTACGCCTTGAAAAAGGTCTCTTGGGTCAGCTCTTCCGCCAGAGAAGCGTCCCGACAGTACTTCAGTAGAAATTTGTAAATAAATCCCTGGTTGGATTCAAAAATCTCCTCAAATTCAGCCACCTTCCCACCTCCTTACACCTGTTAGATGCGCCAAACAAAAAACCGTTACAAAAAAACAAAAATTTTTCTTATTATATCACGGAAATTTGCAAAATGATATCCCGGCGTTTGCTCAGGTGACAGCCATATTTCGATTCCCGTACGGCAAAAAAACACCATCCTATGCTCTGCAAAATTAGCGGTAAAATGAAATCAGCCACCACGGTTTTCGTGGTGGCTTTTTGATATGCAGAAAGCAAAGAAAAGCCCCGCGCGAGGCGGGGCGAGGATTATTTACTATAACCGCAATTTTTTGCTACCTTTACAAGCCCGATACGTTCACAAGTTTCAACGCCGAGAGGAGAGTTTTTCTCCCAAGGGTTGTTTATATCTTCTAAAGCATTGGAATTTCCAATCGTGGCATGGTCTTTCAAACAGTAATCAATAGCATATCTCCACATCAAGTCGATAGCCTTTTCCTTGCTTGTTGTACTGATCGTAAAAATAGCACCGATGTCATATTTTTTGAGTTCTCTGATTTGATCAAGATCGGGCATGGCAAGGCAAATCAGTTCCTCGTTTTCAAAAATTCCCATAGGTGTCATTCCTACATTTCCCTTGCCATCAAAGTGGATTTGGATTGCTCTTACGTGACATTCTGCACACCCGCCACTTTGCTTGAATGCCTTAACCTGCGGCATATCCTCTGCGGCAAGCAGGCGGATCGACAATCCATCATATTTTGGAACTGAAATAGAATCGTTTGGATAAATCATATCGTATCCGTAACGGCAGGTAAGCCCTAACTTTGCTACTTCTTCATCAAAGAACTCCCATTCCGTATCAACCGATCTGCGTACAGAGAATCTCGGATTTGTGAGTTTGCCGAAGAGATTCAAATAAGGCAGCGCATCTGCCTCTGTTTCGCAGATAAGCATTACGGCAGGCTCTACGGAATTGTAATCCGATACATAAACAAAATGTTCAAGTGATTCGGGATTACCAAGTGTGAGAATTTCGGACTCTGCAACAGTCATTCCTACGATGTCCTCAGCATATTTGAGCGGATTATGAGTAAAGCAAAAATCAAGAGCGAGGTCAATGTCCGACGCCTTTAATTCGGGAAAGCTTCGTCTGAAATGGCTAATTGCGATTTTACCGGAAAGGTCGTGCCACGTAACCGCCTCTCCCGAATACTTTTCACGGTATTCACTCGGCGTCATACTGTAAAAATTTTTAAACGCGCGTGTGAAACTCTCGGGGCTTGCATAACCGAAATCAAGTGCAATGTCAAGCACGGTCTTTGGTGTTCTGCGAAGCTCAAGTGCGCTTCTTGTGAGCTTGTAAATACGAGAGTATTCTACTGGGCTGTATCCCGTATGCTGTCTGAAGATTGCATCAAAGTAGGTGAGTGAGAATCCTGCGTTGTCCGCAATGCTTTGTAGCGACAGATTGTCTTTTGGATTCTTTTGTATGAACTCAATGGCTTTGTCAATTAAGTTTTTGTTTTCCATAAAGTCATCTCCTTTCTGTGCTTACATTTTAGCATACGGATACTGCAATTGTCCTTGCAGAGATTATGGACTTTTATTATATCATAGAGGTTCGTAAAATCAACTTTTTCCGCATTTCCCGACGCTCGTGTCTGGGGCAAGCATAGCGCGTGGCAGTCCGCGCACAGTCGGGCAGAAGCCCGAACCCACTATATGCAGAGAAACGGCACACAAAAGCCTTCTTCCGGGAGGAAGGGGGACCACGAAGTGGTGGAAGGAGCCCGCGAAACTTTGAGTTTATGCCAGTTTTATTGTAACGCGCTCTCCCTCAGTCGCCTTCGGCACCAGCTCCCTCCCGGAGGGAGCTTTTCGTAAGTTTGCCTCATAAAAACAACACCGCCAAAGAAAAATCTTTGGTGGTGTTAGTTATTTCTCCGCTAAGAATGCAGAGGCGAATGGATGGTGTTATTTTGCGGAGCACAAATTCAAAAACAGACTGGCTTTCATCCACATCCCATTCGGGATGCGTTGAAAGCCAGGGGAATCTCCCACGGCCTAAAAACATGCCACTGGCATGTTTTCTTAACGGCCTTTCGATTCCCGTACGGCAAAAAATAACACCATCCGAATGGATGGTGTTATTTTTTGGTGACCCGTACGGGAATCGAACCCATGTTACCGCCGTGAAAGGGCGGTGTCTTAACCGCTTGACCAACGGGCCTGGTAGCGGCGACCTGATTCGAACAGGTGACATACCGGGTATGAACCGGCTACTCTACCAACTGAG
>JBGVPJ010000019.1:0-2435 GCA_045126955.1 Faecousia sp. | reverse complement strand
ATATGCGCAAAGGAAATCGTTGGTGACCATGAAAATACTTGTTTTATCGGATTCTCATTCCAGTCTGCGATTTATGCACAGGTGTGTGGAGAAAGTAAAACCGGATGCCGTGGTGCATTTGGGGGATTATTATGATGACGGAGAAGTGCTCGGGGAAACCTTTCGCCATATTCCTGTTCATCAGGTGGCAGGTAACTGCGATAAGTATCGGTGCCCGGCTCATGCCCGGGAAATGCTGTGCTACTGTCTTGGCGGCGTGATGGTGTACATGACCCATGGGCACACCCTTCGCGTTAAGTCCGGTATCGGCGGCCTTACGGCAGAGGCACGGCGCTATGGAGCCCAGGCGGCGCTCTACGGCCATACCCATGTCCCCGACTGCCACCGGGAGGAGGACGGCCTATGGGTCTTAAACCCCGGCAGCGCCGGTTACGGCGGCGGTAGCGCCGGAATTTTGGAAACAGACGGAAAGGAAATTACAGCCTGCTATATATTTACTGAACAGGATTTGGAGGAAATACTATGATTTTAACCATTGATATCGGAAACTCAAATATTGTTATAGGCGGTGTCCGGGAGGATGCCATTGCCTTTGAGGCGAGACTGCGCACGGAGGCCACCAAGACTTCGGATCAATACTGTGTGGATTTGAAAATTCTGCTGGATGTGTACGGTGTGTGTCCGGAGGAGATTGAGGGCAGTATCATTTCCTCGGTAGTGCCGCAGGTGCTTAACTCCTTCCAGACCGCAATTAAAAAGCTCACCGGAAAGACCAGCCTGGTGGTGGGCCCCGGTATTAAGACGGGACTGGATATCCGACTGGAGAACCCTGGCCAGACCGGTGCCGACTTGGTGGTGGCAGACGTGGCTGCCCTGCGAGAGCACAAGCCACCGCTGATTGTAATTGATATGGGCACAGCTACCACTATGTCTGTACTGGACGAAAACGGCGCCCACATCGGTGGCTGCATCATTCCCGGTGTGCGTATCTCCTTGGACGCGCTTACCGATAAGACTGCATTGCTGCCCGGTCTGCAGCTGGACCAGCCAAAGCGTGCCATCGGCAGAAATACCATCGATGCCATGCGCTCCGGCATTATGATGGGCACTGCCTGCATGCTGGATGGCATGGTGGAGCGGATGGAGCAGGAGCTGGGGCAAAAGACCACGGTAATTGCCACTGGTGGTATTGCCAAGTTCATTGTCCCTCTGTGTAAAACCCCAATGGTTTACGATAAGGATTTGCTTATCAAGGGTTTAGCGGCTCTGTACTGCGACAATAAGAAGAGATAGGCTTACAGTGCCAGCATAAACAGCAATATGGCTGCAATTCCCATGCCGCTGGCGGCAACCAATAATGTATCCAGCAGCCTATGAAAGACTTCTCGCCGAGTGGCGGCATTCGGGTAGGAGATTTGGTCAACAGAATGACAGTAGGGTTTACAGACGGTTATTTTCATGGATAGTTCCTCCTTGGTTTGTTTGATGCTATTAGAATACAAGAATAAACGTCCAATAAATAGGACTAAAAGGAACATCAAAATGATATACGGTGTATTCGCAAACAGGGAGCTTTCCTATGCCTGTCGCAAAGGATTCCGGCTTGGCTTTGCTTCTGTAAGCGTGCGGAAGAGAAAAGGCCGGCACCCGGCAGATGCGAATTGGACGGTAACAATGTATATGCCGGTGCGTAGGAGTATATTACCAACCAAGGTCCCGTGAAGAAGGTTGCGGTGAAGGTTCGCCTGTAAAAAAATACCCTTGCAAGTAGGGACACTTCGTGGTAAAATGTCCGCATAAAGAAATTGCTTTGGCCGGAGGTGCCTTATGGTTAAGAATATTTGGCAGAAGGCTGCCGTAATTTTTAAAAAAATTGGCTATGTATTCACATTGACGGGTAAATGGGTTTATTTGTTGCGCAGCGTGTTGCTGTCGATTCCTGTGTTGGTATGTGCCTGCGCGTTGGCAATGCGCAATATGCGCTTGCTACCGGCATCCGTGGGTATTAATTTGTTGTCTAGCGGTGAGTATCAATTGATGGTTACTCGGAATGTGGCGGTGCTGGCACCTTTGGCAGTGACAGCGGTATGCCTGTTGCTGGTGTTCTGTTCCAAAAAGATACTGTATCCCTGGATGATCAGCGTATTTTCTCTGATTTTGCCTATTCTGATTTGGGTAACAAATGTTTTTCCAGCATAAAAAGTTGCGTTGCATATAGCAACGCAACTCAGAGTGTCAATAAACCCCCAAATCGTCAAAATCCAATTTTTGATGATTTGGGGCGGTTTTTTTCTTCAGATTCATGGACCATTGGGCATATAAGCGACATGAAGGTGCGAAAATGCTTGCTACGCAAGTGATTTTGACTTACTGCGCAAACGGGCGGACTACCGTACCTATGTACGCCGACGCCGCCCGTTTGCTTGTCTTTGGGG
>JBGVPJ010000018.1:0-2063 GCA_045126955.1 Faecousia sp. | reverse complement strand
CGCCAAGAAAAGTACCAAAAGAAGGCGACTTAAGGAGGCGCTTCGAAAAGGCGCCCTCCTTAAGAATCCACCCGCCGCATCGCCGCCCGACTTCCGAAAATGTTCCGATTTTTGGAAGTCTACCATGAGAAAACCTGCAAGTTTTTGAGCTGTAAGCGTTCAAAAATCGGTACATTTTTGGACGCTGGATGGCGATGCGGCGGGTGGATTCTTAAGGAGGGCGCATTCTCGTAGCTCCTCCTTAAGTCGCCTTCTTTTGGTACTTTTCTTGGCGAAACAAGAAAAGTACATACCGCACTCTTTTGCTTTACAGAAAAGTATATATTCCAACATACCGGAGCTTGTTATATTTTTTACAAAATGGATTGCCTTTGGCTGCATTCTTTTGTATAATGACAATGCAATCCTATACCCCAAGAAAGGAATTTTGCAATGGCCCCAGAGCAGATACTTCTTGTGACTGCGGCGGTGGTGCTGATGATGGCTGCACTGATTCAGTCTTCTATAAGAAAACGCCGTGAATATAAAAACAGAGATGCTGCCCGGAAGCTGGAGCTTGTCCTGCAGCCCCGGGAATCCATAAAAGTTATCTGCCCCCGGAAAAAGGGCAGAGTCATCCTTACCTCCAAGCGTGTGCTCTTTGAGACCAAGGAAGGTTTCACCGCCGTGCCCATCAAGACCATCCAAAGAGTCCAGGGCAGCAATGCCAAAGGCAACCGCACCGCCGTTCCGGCAAATATGGTCAGCCTCACCATCAAAGCCGACCAGGATTACGCCGTCAAAAACGAAAGCGCGGAATTCCAGGAATTTGCAAAGCAGCTGATGAAAAAGTCTACCCCGAAAAAGAAAAAGGTGACCGAAAAATGAAGAAAACCAAGCTGATGGCTACGGTAATTTGTGTGCTGCTTCTGGTGATTGGTAGTCTGTGGTGGTATTGGGAGTATCCTCTTGCGTTAAATGAACGGATTCCGGAAGAAAACTGGGTCAGAATGGATATGGAGCAGATGCTTCCCGATAATATGTCTGGCAATCTGACTTTTGAGGATCCTCCGATGGAGGATGTATTGGCTTTGCTTCCGGCGATACGCGTCACACGGGCGCAAAACAGTAACTTCGTAGAGGATGACAGTTTTCGCATTACGCTGTTCAAAGGAGAAGCCTGGCCCACAGTGATGTACATAAGCCCCACAGGCAAAATTCAGATTGCCGCGGAGCTGGAATTTGACAATTGGAAGTGCTATGAAGGCGGCGAAGCCCTGTATCAATATCTGCACACCTGCAGTAAAACCCTTACCGCTTTGCTTCCTGTAGAAAACTCCTAACTCCACTCTCCACTTTCCACACTCCACACTGAACCAAAGTATATTCAGCCAATCCGGCTCTATATAATAAACAATCTCACAAGAAAATTTGGGAGGAACAAACATGAGCGTATTAACTGACCTGATTTATGGCGGCTCCAATGCCGTTGCCGGCCTGACCGAAGGCGCTGTCAACGATGCAATCGCCAAGTACGGCGCAGACAAAGCTATCAGCTTCCCTGACACCGCATACTTTTTCCCCACCATTTACGCTGCCACCGGCGTAAAGGTGAAGACCCTGGGCGACCTGGTTCCCTGCGTGGGCGTGCTGAAGAGCCTCATCACCAACCAGGAAGACCTGGGCCAGGCACTGAATGCGGGCCTCGCTACCGCTGTTGGCGCAGAAATCATCGAGGGCCTGAAGTATGTGGAGGGCGGCAATCCCTACGAGGGTGAGACCGGTATCGGCTTCGTTCCCGATCCCATCATCCGTTCTCTGGGTGTTCCTCTGGTTACCGGAGACATCCCCGGTGTTGCTGTTGTTCTGGGCAAGGCCGACAACGCCGACGATGTGGTGAAGGTCGTGAAGGACTACCAGTCTAAGGGCATTATGACCTTCATGGTGGGCGATGTCATTGAACAGTGCCTGAACGGCGGCGTGAAGATGGGTCTGGAGTTCCGCGTGATTCCTCTGGGTCACGATGTTACCTCCGTCATCCACGTTGTCACCGTTGCTGTCCGTGCGGCGCTGATTTTCGGTAA
>JBGVPJ010000017.1:0-14943 GCA_045126955.1 Faecousia sp. | reverse complement strand
TGTCGAAGTCCTCACCGATACCGGCACCCAGGGCCACAATCAGGGGATACAGCTTGTCGTTGCCGTAGATCTTGTCGGCTCTGGCCTTTTCCACGTTGAGCATCTTACCCCACATGGCCAGGATGGCCTGGAACCGGGAGTCTCTGCCCTGGATGGCAGAGCCCGCAGCGGAGTCACCCTCGACGATGTAAATTTCGCACAGCTCGGGGTCACGCTCATTGCAGTCCTGAAGCTTGTCGGGCATTTGGCCGGACTCCAGGCCGGTTTTTCTGCGGATAGATTCCCGGGCCTTCCGAGCCGCTTCCCGGGCACGGTTGGCCATCATTGCCTTTTCAAGGATAATTTTGGCGGTTGCCGGATGCTCCTCGAAGTAGGTTGCAAGCTGGTCGGACACAATCGCATCCACCAAGGTGCGGATATAGGCGTTGCCAAGCTTTGCCTTGGTCTGTCCTTCGAATTGGGCGTCGGTGAGCTTGACGGAGATAATGGCGGTAATGCCCTCCCGGCAGTCCTCGCCGGATACCTTGTCGTCACCTTTGATAATGCCGTTTTTCAGTCCGTAATTGTTGAGAACTCTGGTCAGCGCCGTCTTAAAGCCGGTTTCGTGCATGCCGCCCTCAGGCGTGTTCACGTCATTGGCAAAGGAAAGGATGAATTCGTTGTAGCCGTCGTTATACTGCATGGCGATTTCGGCACTGGCATCTCCCTTGGCACCATGCATGTAAATCACGTCGTTATGGACAGGGGTCTTATTCCGGTTGCACCAGCCTACAAATTCCCGAATACCACCCTCGTAGCACATGGTATCGGAAACAACCTCTGCGTCCCGATGGTCGGAGATGGTGATGGTCAGACCGGCATTTAGGAAAGCCTCCTCACGCATACGGGTATGGAGGATGTCATAATCGTACTCTAAAGAGTCGAACATCTCCGGATCCGGCTGGAAGGTAACCTCCGTGCCGGTCTTTTCGGTTTTGCCCACGATTGTCATAGCCTGGGTAATTTGACCCCGGGAGAACTTCATCTCGTAGATATTGCCGTTCTTATAAACCCGGGCAGTTAAGCGCTCACTTAAAGCATTGACAACGGATGCGCCCACACCGTGCAGACCGCCGGACACCTTATAGCCGCCACCGCCGAATTTACCGCCGGCGTGGAGAACCGTAAAGACAACCTCCAGCGCCGGCTTGCCGGTCTGGGGCTGGATATCCACGGGGATGCCACGGCCGTCATCGGTAACAGTGATGGAATTGCCGGGGTTAATGGTCACGGAGATGTGGTTACAGTAACCTGCCAAAGCCTCATCGATGGAGTTGTCCACAATTTCATACACCAGATGGTGAAGACCGGAGCTGGATGTAGAGCCGATATACATACCGGGACGCTTGCGCACCGCCTCAAGGCCTTCCAAAACCTGTATTTGCGATCCGCCGTATTCTTCCGTTACTTTGGTTTCCTCAGACATAACTGCCTCCTAAAAAACTTTCATCCGGCGGCCATTGACCGCCCTTACATGCTAATTTATTTTTCCATTTTCAATTTCAATTTTCCTGCCCAATTTCGTGAACTGTCCCGGTTCACAGCAGGTGATGAACACTTGTCCCGCAGTGATTTGGTTCAGCACAAAATCCTGCCGGCCCGGGTCTAATTCCGATAGCACATCGTCCAGAAGAAGCACCGGCATTTGGCCGGACTCCTTTGCCATCAGTGCCCGCTGGGCAAGCTTTAAGCTGATGGCGGCGGTACGCACCTGCCCTTGGGAGCCGAAGGATTTTAACGACAGCCCGGAAAGAGATACATCAAAATCGTCCTTATGAGGGCCGGTGAGGCACTGTCCGCTCTCCAACTCCCCACGGTAATGGCTTTGCAGATGCTCCTGTAACTTCCCCTCCAATTCCCCAACCGGGGCAAAGGGGTTTTCAATATTGGACACTGTCCGATAGGCAAGGGAAAATTCCTCTTTGCCGCCGGAAAAATGTTCGTGATAGATCTTCGCCTCCCGGCCAAGACCCTCAAAGAATCTGGCCCGGTAGGAGATGAGTAATGCACCCACCTGACAAAGCCGTGTATTATACTCCGGAAGAATCTCCAAAAGGGCCGGATTTTCATATCTATCCTTTAAAATTCGGTTCTTTTGCTCCAAAATCCGGTTGTATTCTCCCAGCGCCGCCTCATAATTGGGCCGTAGCTGGCAGATAGCCGTGTCCGCCAATCTTCGACGGCTGGAAGCGCCGGCTTTGAGGACCATCAAATCCTCCGGGCAAAACAGAACCGTCTGCAGTACCCCGGCAATGTCCGCTGTGGTCTTCTTTTTGACTCCGTTGCGGTACAGCTGTCGGGTACGGCCGGAGGGAAAAAGCACCCACCGCAGAGATTGCTCCCGCTCCTGTGAATAGACAGTACCCTCCACTTGGGCAAACTCCGCCCCAAGACGCACCAGCTCCCCGCTTTTAAGTGTACGAAATGCCCGGCCGGAACCAAGATAGGCAATCGCCTCCAAAAGGTTTGTCTTTCCTTGGGCATTTGCGCCCACCAAAAGATTCACCCCCGGGTCAAAATCCACCGAAGCAGCGGAATAATTTCGGAAATTTTCCAGCGTGATGTTATTAAGCTTCATATTTTGTAATCAGATAATTGCCGCCCATAAAGGAAAATTGGTCTCCGGGGTATAGCTTTTTGCCCCGCATGGTGCAGACCTCTCCGTTTACCTTTACATTGCCATCCAAAATCAGCTGCTTGGCCTCGCCGCCGGAGTAGACCACATTGGCATACTTCATAGCGTCCTGCAGCTTAATAAATTCCGTGTGAATGGCAAGGGGGGTGGCAGAGGGTTGTTTTTTTGTAACCGTTACTTTCATATTTTCTCCTGATTGTCAGCGGTCACTGCCCGCTATTATTAGCTGTTCTTAATGCGCACAGGCAGAACCATATAAGCAAAGTCCTGCTTCTCGTCCACAGGGGTGAGCACAATGGGACTTAAGCTGTTGGTCAGCTCAAGACAGACCTCCTCCGAGGGGATGGCCCGCAGGGCATCGGCAAGATACCGCACATTGAAGCCTATTTCCAGCTCCTTGCCGTCACCGGCGATGGAGCACCTATCTTCGGCTGCGCCGATGGTGGTGTTGGTCCGCAGCAGCAGCTCTTGATTGGAGAACACACACCGCACAGGACTCTTGTATTTTTCGGACACAATTAGACCTACACGCTCAATGGAGGAGGCAAGGTCAGATACATGGGCAACCAGCTTCACCGGGCAATTGGTAGGCACAACCTTCCGCCAATCCAAAAATTCGCCTTCCAGCAGACGGCAAATCAAGGTTGCAGAGCCGATTTGGAACAGAATGTGCTTACTGCCGAGGGTAAAGGCCACATCGTCTGTGCTGTCCTGCAGAATTTTTTCCACTTCCTTCAATCCCTGAGAGGGAACGACAAAGGAAATATTCCGTCCCGTGCTGTTTTCACAGTGATAGGTGCGCCGGGCAAGACGGAAGCCATCCACCGCGATGGCGGACACCGCCTCGTCAGCCACTTCGAATTTCACACCGGTGTGGATGGGGCGGCCCTGGTTCTCGGAAACAGCAAAAATGGTGCCGTTAATCAGCTCCTTCAGTGCGGTCTGGGGTACGCGGATGCTCTTACCGTTGCCCACATCGGGAAGCTCAGGATAATCGTCGGCAGATTCGGCAGAAATGGTAAAGGAGGCATAGCCTGCCCGGATGGACACCTTATAATTATCGTCCACCACAACCGTTACCAATCCCTCCGGCAAGCGGCGGATAATATCGCCGAACAGCTTTGCAGGCAGTACACACTCACCGGTGTCGCTGACCTCCGCATCAATCAAATAGGTGATAGCGGTTTCCATATTGTAGCCGGTGAGGCTCAGGCCATCTCCGGCCCGGCAAAGAATACCCTCAATTGCAGACAAGGCACTTTTTTGGGCAACGGTCCGGCCGGTAATATTCAGGCCCATGACCAGCATGCTTTTTTCACAGGTAAAACGCATAGAGAAAACCTTCTTTCTTGAAAATAATAAATATAAATATAAAAATAGATATTTTAGGTAGTAATAACAGCAGTAGTACGAAAATATGTGGAAAACTTAAGTTTTTCTTAGAGCCGCAATTACTTTTTTTCCACAAGGCTTCTGTGAATAAGTCAAATTTTTCAACAGGGTCGGTGGATTGTTTTTTTTCCGACAGAACTCCACAGAAATTCTATCCACATTCCACAGCCCCTGTGGAAAATGTCAGATACCCTAATTTACACGTCATTGCCAGGAGCGAAGCCACGTGGCAATCTGTTAATTCAAAAGGGAACGGATTCCCACGGGCAACAAGTTGCCCTCGGAATGACGTGGAAAAGACAGATTCCCACGGGCGTAAACGCCCTCGGAATATCAAAGACAGGAATTGATATTTGCGGTAATGTCCCGAATGTGGTTTTGCAGATTGGTGTCTCCTGAGGACAGAGCTTGCTCTACCTTCTTGATGGAATAAAGAATGGTGGAGTGGTCTTTATTCAGCTCTTTGCCGATGTCGGGGGTAGAGAGGTTCGTCAGCTTTCGAATGAGATAAATTGCCACCTGCCGCGCCTCGGCTGTGCCCTTATTTTTAAGTGTTCCCCGGAGCACGGACTCGTCCACCGAGTAGAACTTGCACACCTGCGTAATAATGAGATTAGGGGTGGGCAAGGCGTTGCCGTCACCGCTTTTAAACATGTCGTCAATGGCCCGGGAGACATTGGGTAAATCCAAAGGCATGTTATTTAAATCACGGTAGGCCATGATTTTCTTCACAGTACCCTCAATCTGCCGCACATTGTTGGTCACATTCACCGCAATGTAGTTACACACCTCGTCGGATAGTTCAAGACCCAAAGAGGTAGCCTTGGTTTTGATGATGGCCATACGGGTCTCATAGTCCGGCGCCTCAATTGAGGCAAGGAGTCCCCATTCAAAACGGGTGCGCAGTCGTTCCTCCAAAGTAAGCATGTCGCTGGGCTTCCGGTCGGAGGTCATGACAATCTGCTTGTGCTCCTCATAGAGCTTATTAAAGGTATGGAAAAACTCCTCCTGGGTGGAGTCCTTACCGGCAATGAACTGGATATCGTCGATAAGGAACAGGTCAGCCTCCCGATATTTACTCCGAAATTCGATATTTTTACCGGTCTGGATGGCGTCAATCAGCTCGTTGGTGAATTGGTCACCCTTGATATAGACCACATTGGCATTGGGGTCGTTTTTCCGAATGCCGTTGGCGATGGCGTACAGCAGATGGGTTTTACCCACGCCGGGAGGGCCGTAAATAAACAGGGGATTGTACACTGTTCCGGCGTTGTTGGTCACCGCAACGGCGGCGCCGTGGGCGAATCGGTTGGATGGGCCAACCACGAAATTTTCGAAGGAAAACTGGGGGTTAAAGTCCATGATCACGGATTGTTTACCTTGGGTTTTGTACTTATTCAGTTCCTCGTCGCCGAAAACCTTCAGCTTGGCGTCGGAATTAAAAATGTCCTTTAGGGCATCCTGTACATAGGCAGTGCAGCGACGGGCGATGATTTCCCGACGGAATTCGTTTGGGGAGTACAGAATCAAATGCTCCTCAGTGAGCTCTATCACTTCCGCATCGTCAAACCAAGCGGAGACCATTGTGGCAGTCAGCCGCTCCTCCAGATAGCTTAAAACCTTCGCCCAAACATAGGCAGCTGAAAACATAAAAAACTCCTTTCTCTCTTTCAAAAAAACCGTATTATCACGCAAATAAAGGATAGTTTCTTACCATAAATTCTATCATAAAATTTTGGAAAAAACAAGGATTTTTTCCACAGATACAATATAAATAAGGAAATACCCGGATTTTCACACCTTACCTTGCGCATTACTATGCTATCACGGATTACGGGAAAAGTCTTCCCGTTTTTTTACCAACCTTTTATTTATGCGTGCACAGCCGGTTTGTAACTGTTACACCCTCCTCACCACGCTCGGTATCGTTACCCACATCCATACAACGTCATTCCGAGGGCGTTTACGCCCGTGGGAATCCGTTTTCTTTTGAATTTACGGATTGCCACGTAGCTTCACTCCTCGCAATGACGTGTAAATTAGGGTATCGTTACCCCTACAATATCATGCGCTGTTGGGTATCCTTCTTTTATCTGACATTGAAAATTGGCATAAGAAACCCCTCGGCTTTTGAACCGAGGGGTTGTATCGTTTATCTATGCTCGCCCAAGAAGAACAGTGCCAATGTACCGGGACCGGAGTGGGAGCCAATAACCGCGCCCACATAGTAAATGAGCACATTCTTCACTCCGTACTGCTCCTTTACCAGCTTTTCCAGGTACTTTGCATCCTCTATACAGTCACCGTGGCAGATGAACACGGTGTCATTCTCACCGGGCAGGGCCAGCTCACCCATCTTCTTGGCCAGCGCCGCAATGGAGGCATTTCTTCCCCGTGTCTTGGATATGTTGATCAGGTGACCGGCATCGTCTATGTGGAGCACCGGCTTGATTTGCAGCATGGTGCCAACCAGCGCCGTGGCGGCGCTCACCCGTCCGCCCCGCTTCAGATACATCAAATCATCCACGGTAAACCAGTGACACAGGTTGTACTTGCGCTTCTCGCACCATTCGGCCAGCTCCTCCAAGGTGAGCCCCTCGTCCCGTTTTTTGCAGGCATAGTACACCAACAGACCCTGTCCTAAGGAGGCGCACAAGGTATCCACCACCTTGATTTTTCTGTCGGGGTACTGCTGGGAAAGCTCATCGGCGGCAATCACCGCAGACTGATAGGTGGTGGAAAGACCGGAGGAGAAGGCCAGCACCAGCGCATCCTCGCCGCCCTGCAGAATAGGCTCAATCACATCCTGCCAGCCTTGGGGATTCACGGCAGAGGTAGTGGCAACCTCTCCCTTCCGCAGACCGTCAAACATTTTTTTCAGCCAGCGTTCGGAATATTGATAAACCGTCTGCCCCTTGAAGTTCACAGTTAAGGGAACCGCAGACAGGCTCAAATCATTATACATTTGCTCGGGGTAATCGCAGCAGGTATCGGTGATAATACGGTAGGCCATAAAATAAAACTCCTTAGAAAACACTGGACAGACGACCCTATCCAGCATATAATTGTTGATGTTGTTATTCTACAGTGGCTGCCCTCAATTTCCAACCCCTTCGGCTTGGAAACGGGCAATTTTGGGTAACGCCCGGTAGAATTTCAACTCTCCCGGGAGTAGAGTTGAAAAAAGCTCGAAAAAAACACCGAAAATGGAGGCGTTTTTATGATAAAACTGTTAATGAAAGCCTCTCTGCCGCAAGGTCTGCCCCCCACGGCGCCCAAGGTTCGTGCGGCGGCAGGACGGCTGTCCGGCATTGTGGGAATTGTGTGCAACGCGCTGCTTTTTGTGGGCAAATTTATCATCGGCACCCTTTCCGGCTCCGTGTCTATCACCGCCGATGCCATGAATAACCTCTCCGACGCCAGCAGCGCTCTGGTGACCATCATCGGCTTTAAGCTGGCGGAAAAACCTGCCGACGAGGAACACCCCTACGGCCATGCCCGGTTTGAGTATCTGTCCGGTCTTGCCGTGGCCGCCATGATTGTGGTTATCGGCTTTGAGCTGGCGAAGACCTCTGTGGAAAAAATTATCCATCCCACGGCGGTGGAGGCGTCCATACCGATGGTTGCCGTTCTGGTAGGTTCCATTGGGGTGAAGCTGTGGCTGTCCCTGTTTAACACCAAGCTGGGAAAGCATATCCAGTCTTCCGCCCTTTTGGCCACTGCCACCGACAGCCGCAACGATGTGATATCCACCGGCGCAGTTTTGCTGGCGGCCCTTATGGAGGCTTTGACAGGCTGGAAAATCGACGGCTTTATGGGTCTCGGGGTGGCAGTTTTCATTCTGTACAGCGGTGCCATGCTGGCAAAGGACACCATTAGTCCTCTGCTTGGCGAGTCAGCCAGTCCGGAGCTGCAACAGCAGATTGTGGCGCTTTTGGACCAAGAGGAGGCGGTGCTGGGCTACCACGATTTGATGGTGCACGATTACGGTCCCGGCCAGCGCTTCGGCAGCCTTCATGTGGAAATGGACCAGGGACAGGATCCTCTGTGGTGCCATGAGCTGATTGACGATTTGGAGCGCAAATGCTACCGGGAGCTGGGTGTACATTTGGTCATCCACTACGACCCGGTGGTGGTGGGGGATGCAGAGCTGGATGAAATGCGGGAAATCGTCGTCTGTGCATTGAAAAAAACGGACGCCCGACTGACCCTCCACGATTTTCGGATGGTAAAAGGCACCGGTCACACCAATCTGATTTTCGATGTGGTTTTGCCCCATGATATGACAGGGCAGGAGAAAAGCATCAAAAAGGCATTGGAAAATGCCCTGGCAGAACACCACCAGGGCACCTGTTATTTGGTGATTACGTTTGAGACGGGCGGCTTTAATATGCATTAATCCGGCAGCTTTTTTAAGCTGATCATCAGAATACAGGCCCACAGAAACAGGCTCAAGGCCCAGTATTGGATGCAGACCATGGGTGCGGTAAACATCACCAGCAGCACATAAAGCACCAAGCCGTTACGGGCGCTGACATATACCGACAGGAAATTCAGCACCAGCAGAACGAGGGATAGGACCAAAGCACTTCCGCTTATCAGCCGCAGAGTCAGCATGGTTCTGCGGCACTTTTCATTCCACGCCCGCCAGGCAAGGTAAAAAGGAGGCAGGAAGAAGATGAGGCCGGACATCACCAGCAGGGCTTTGCCAAAGCCCTCCGGCTCCGATACGAACCCCAGTCCCACGCAGATACAATATAACACGGCCCAAATGCCGTAAACAACGGTTTTTTTCATAGGGATGTCCTTTCTGTCATTACTACTGTGGCCGATGGATACAGGCTTTGGCAAATTCTCAACGGTTGTTATATATTTTACACCAAAACCCCCTTTATTGCAAGGGATAATCCACCCCGATAAAAAGTACTG
Source organism: Faecousia sp. (assembly GCA_045126955.1). Classification (GTDB taxonomy): domain Bacteria; phylum Bacillota; class Clostridia; order Oscillospirales; family Oscillospiraceae; genus Faecousia. Next base: position 5,948 of record JBGVPJ010000017.1, on the reverse strand, counting down.
GACAGTTTAAAAAACTGTTGGTATAATAACAATAATAAAACGATTCTATACCTTTCCCCGGCAGACATACCAAAAAAAGGAGGGTGTTTTCCATGAAATGTCCGTTTTGCGGCGACCAGGAAAGTAAAGTAGTAGACTCCCGTCACTCCGAGGACGGCCAAAGCATCCGCAGAAGGCGGGAATGTTTAAATTGTCAGCGCAGATTTACCACCTACGAGGTGGTGGAAAACCTGCCCATTATTGTGGTGAAGCGGGACGGCTCTCATCAAACCTTTGACCGAAATAAGATTCTGAACTCCATGGTTCGCGCCTTTGATAAACGGCAGGTGGATGTGTCGGATTTGGACCGGATTGCCACAGAAATCGAGCAAACCATCCAAAACACACTGGAGCGTGAGGTCACCACCGATACCATCGGTCAGATGGTGATGGAGCGCATAAAGCCCTTGGACGAGGTTGCCTATATCCGCTTCGCCTCCGTCTATCGCAGATTCCAGGACGTGAGAAGCTTTGTCCGCGAGATTGAACGGTTCCTTGAGGAGAAATAAGGGGATTCGGGTATGGATTTTATCACAAAGATTTTTAATATGGACCTGGGGAAGCTGGTGCCGGATTTGGTGGCGCTTTTGGACAAGGCCAAGATGGTGATAACCGTGTCCGTGATGGTGGGTCCGGTGATTATGCTGCTGTTGGGACTGATTTATTTACTGATTCCCCCAAAAGAGGCTAACTACAGCTTCGGCTACCGTACCTATTTCGGTATGGGAAGTGTGGAGGCATGGCGGTTTACCCAAAAGGTTGCCGGCATCACTTACATAGCGCTGGGTATTGGCTTGCTGATTGCCATGCTCATCCTCACCGGTGATTTTCAAAACGCAGACACCTTTGATATGGTGATGGATGCATTGAAATATCTGCTGTTGCAGGCGGGGGTGGCGCTGTTTGCCCGATTGATTATCGGTGGTTTGGCAGCTGTCTTCTTTACCAGCTACGGCGACCGCCGTGACGAGGGACAACATTACGAATAAGATAAGGGCGTGTTGCAGCATTTGGCAACACGCCCTTTTGTATAAAGAAAACCACGCGTTAGACGCGTGGTTCCAAAAAGCCTATGGCGGTGAGTAATAAAAAAGATACAGACGATGTTATGGAAAGGAGTAAGCAGTAGTGATAAAGAGGAAAGCCTCCCTTGTGTAAAGGGAGGTGGGTTCGCCGCAAGGCGAAGCCGGAGGGATTGTAATGAAATGACGAAAGAATGAGGGAACAATCCCCCAGTCATTTGCTCGTTCCTCGCAAATGCCAGCCCCCTTTACACAAGGGGGCCTTTATGCAACTGACAAATCGTTTTACGCGTTTACGTGTTATGCGAGGAACAGAGGGCTATGCCCACATATGAAGAACCCCCGGTTTTACCGGGGGGTTCCTTTTTTATAATTGTTGCCACAGCCATGGAAGCTGGGTTTCAAATTCACCGCCAAAGGGCGTGACCTCCGCCGTGGCATCCACCACCCGTTCCACAAAGCCTGCCGCCAGCTCGCCGGCCTCCATGGGGTCGCGCCCCAGTACATAAGCACCGGCAAACACCGCGCTGAACATATCTCCCGTACCGTGCAGTGATTTGGGGCGGTACTGCCCGTGGTAGGAAAACAACCCCTCATCCTTTTGCAGACCGGCAAAGCCAATACGGTCGGCAGAGGGCTTGGTGCCGGTAATCAGCACCGTTTTCGTCTTCATTCTGCATAGCCGTTCCAGCAGTGCCCGCAAATAATGGCCGTCGGTCTGCGCCTGATAGGGCAGACCTGTGAGCATTGCCGCCTCGGTCACATTGGGAAGCACAACCTCTGCCAGTGCGGCAAGGTCTGCCATCGCCTCCACATGCTCCCGGGTAATCCCGCTGTACAGCTTACCGTGGTCACCTATGGCAGGATCCAAAATCATCGGGCAGTCAAAGCTGCTCATTACCTGCAATACCGCCTCCGCCTGGGCAGGATCCGACAGATACCCCACCAAAATAGCGTCAAAATCTGCTCCCACCGCCTGCAAATGGTCACAAATGGGACCGATTTCCTCTGTAAGACTGCGGATATGGGGGTTGGGGAATCCGGTATGGGTGGAGAGTACCGCCGTGGGCAGTACGGAGCAGGCGATGCCCATGGCCGAGAGTATGGGCTGGGCCACCGTCAAGCTGCACCGACCCACGCAGGAGAGGTCCTGTATGGCGAGAATTCGTTTCATTGCTTACTCCTGTCCTGCCCGCTTCTTCATTAGCTGGCGCATACGCAGACCGTGGTCCAGCTCCCGCTTGCGGATACGCAGGCTCTTGGGAGTGCATTCCAGCAGCTCGTCGTCTGCCAAGAACTCCAGGCACTGCTCCAATGAGAAATTCTTAGGGGTCACAAGGCGCAGAGCTTCGTCGGAGCCGGAGGCACGCATGTTGGTGAGTTGCTTTTTTTTGCAGACATTGACGGTCATATCCTCGTTTCGGCTGCAGATACCCACCACCATTCCGGCATATACCGGCGTGCCGGGACCAATAAACAGAGCGCCCCGCTCTTGGGCGGCCGCCAAACCGTAGGTCACTGCCTCACCGGACTCAAAGGAGATGAGAGAACCGGTGAGTCTTCTTTCAATTTCGCCCTTCATGGGGGCGTAGCTTTCCAAAACAGAGGACATAATGCCCTCACCTCGGGTATCGGTCAAAAATTCGTTCCGATAGCCGAACAGACCTCTGGAGGGAACCAGAAATTCTAAGCGATAGCGGTTGCCCATGGGGGCCATGGACAGCAAATCGCCCTTCCGACGGCCCATTTTCTCAATCACGGTACCCATGCTCTCCTCGGGTACGTCGGCCACCATCCGTTCAACCGGCTCGCAGAGCTTGCCGTCAATTACCTTGGTCAGCACACGGGGGGTGGACACAGAGAATTCGTAGCCCTCCCGGCGCATGGTCTCCATCAGAATACTCAAATGCATCTCGCCGCGGCCGGCCACATTAAAGGCATCGGTGCCCTGCTCGGTTACATGGAGGGACACATCCTTGAGAAGCTCCTTTTCCAGCCGGTCACGGAGGTTCCGGGAGGTGACAAATTTGCCCTCACGGCCTGCAAAGGGGGAGTCGTTTACGGCGAAGGTCATTTCAATGGTGGGGTCGCTGATTTTCACGAAGGGCAGAGGCTCCAGCATATCGGGAGCGCAGAGGGTTCTGCCTATGGTGATGTCTGCCATGCCGGACAGTGCCACGATTTCACCGGCGGAGGCCTCCTGCACCGGGGCTTTGCCCAAGCCGTTGTAGGTGTACAGTGCCACAACCTTGCCCTTTTGCTTCACATCCTGGTGGTGGTAGTCGCAGATGACCACCTCCTGATTCACCCGAATGGTACCCCGTTCCACACGGCCCACGGCAATCCGGCCTACATACTCGTTGTAGTCAATGGCGGATACCAGCAGCTGCAAGGGGGCATTTTTATCGCCCTCGGGGGCGGGAACATAGTTGACGATGGTCTCAAACAGAGGCACCAAATCCGTACCCATCTCGTCCGGACCGTAACTGGCAGTACCCTGCCGACCGGAGCAGAAGACGGTGGGGGAGTTAAATTGCTCGTCGGTGGCTTCCAAATCCAACAGCAGCTCCAGCACCTCATCCATCACCTCATGGACACGGGCGTCGGGCTTGTCCACCTTGTTCACCGCAACGATGACCTTGTGGCCCAGCTCCAAGGCCTTTCCCAGCACGAAGCGGGTCTGGGGCATGGGACCCTCGGCGGCGTCCACCAGCAGGATAACGCCGTTGACCATCTTCAAAATCCGCTCCACCTCGCCGCCGAAGTCGGCGTGGCCCGGGGTGTCCACGATGTTAATTTTATAATCCTTGTACTGAACGGAGGTGTTTTTTGCCAAAATGGTAATGCCCCGCTCCCGTTCCAAATCGCCGGAGTCCATGACTCTGTCTTGGGTCACTTGATTTTCCCGGTAAATGCCGCCCTGCTTGAGCATTTCGTCTACCAGGGTGGTTTTACCGTGGTCGACGTGGGCGATGATTGCAATATTACGAATGTTCTCCTGTGTTGCCATACCTTTGGCGCCTTCTTTCTGAAAAAATATCAAATTGCCCTGTTTTCCTAATTATACACTATACCACTTCCCCAAAAAAATTGCAATCAATTTGGCAATTTTTTACGAAAATTTTCGGTTTTCTTCTTTATATCCACCCTTGAAAAGCAGCTGTCGGTGTGGTATGATAAAAGACACAATAATTATTTATTCTACAATCTTTTAGGAGGTAACACCCTATGGCCTTTTATTATCCGGAGCCCAGCCACACCTTTAGCGAATATTTGCTAATTCCCGGCTACACTTCCGAAGAATGTATTCCTTCCAATGTCTCCCTGCGCACCCCGCTGACCAAGTACCGCAAAGGAGAGGAAGAGCCGGCAATTTCTCTGAACATCCCCATGACCTCCGCCATTATGCAGTCCGTATCCAACGATTCCTTGGCAATCGCCTTGGCAAAGGAGGGCGGCTTAAGCTTTATTTTCGGTTCCCAGTCCATAGAATCTCAGGCAGCTATGGTTGCCAAGGTAAAAGGCTACAAGGCAGGCTTTGTGGTATCTGCCTCCAATCTGACTCCCGACGCAACGCTGGCAGACGTGTTGGCGCTAAAAGAGCGAAACGGTTTCTCCACCGTGGCCATCACGGAGGACGGTACTGCTACCGGCAAGCTTTTGGGCATCGTCACCAGTCGGGACTACCGGGTTTCCCGTATGGATGTATCCCAGAAGGTCAGCACCTTTATGACCCCCCGGGAAAAGCTGATTGTTGCTCCCGCTGACACCACCTTGAAGGCCGCCAACGACATTATCTGGGAGCACAAACTGAACAGCCTGCCCGTGGTGGATAAAAATGACCATCTCATGTACTTCGTCTTCCGGAAGGACTATGCCTCCCACAAGGCCAATCCCCAGGAGCTTTTGGACGACAAAAAGCGCTATTTGGTAGGTGCCGGCATCAACACCCGTGACTTTGCCCAGCGGGTGCCCGCATTGCTGGAGGCCGGTGCCGACTGTCTGTGTATCGACTCCTCCGAGGGCTACTCCTGCTGGCAGGCCAACACCATCAAGTGGGTCCGTGACCACTACGGCGACAGTGTGAAAATCGGTGCCGGTAACGTGGTTGACCGGGACGGCTTCCTGTTCCTGGCAAAGGCCGGTGCGGACTTTATAAAGGTGGGCATTGGCGGCGGTTCTATCTGCATCACCAGAGAGACCAAGGGCATCGGCCGTGGACAGGCCACCGCCCTGATTGAGGTGGCGGCTGCCCGTGACGAATACTTCAAGGAGACCGGCATTTATGTGCCCATCTGCTCCGACGGCGGCATCGTCCATGACTACCACATGACCTTGGCACTGGCTATGGGCGCTGACTTCTTGATGCTGGGCCGTTATTTTGCCCGGTTCGACGAATCTCCCACACCCAAGGTGCTGGTAAACGGCTCCTACATGAAGGAGTACTGGGGCGAAGGCAGTAACCGTGCCCGGAACTGGCAGCGGTACGATTTGGGCGGCAGCACCAAGCTGTCCTTTGAGGAGGGCGTGGATTCCTACGTCACCTACGCCGGCTCTCTCCACGACAACGTGGAGGCCAGCCTCTACAAGGTTAAGTCCACCATGTGCAACTGCGGCGAGCTGACCATTGAGGCACTGCAGAAAAACGCCAAGCTGACCCTTGTCTCCTCCGTTTCCATTGTGGAGGGCGGTTATCACGACGTCACCCTGCGCTCCTCCGGCACAACAAAATAAAAATTACGCCCGTGTTTTTGGGAAATCTCGGCATCCTGTAACCCCGTCAAAAGGGCAAACCTGGACATTCTGAGAAAGCCCAAGAAAAAATAAGAATTAAAGACCTTGTGTAGCACACATTTTCCGTGCTACATAAGGTCTTTTTTCTTTCCT
>JBGVPJ010000016.1:0-15601 GCA_045126955.1 Faecousia sp. | reverse complement strand
AAACATCTCCATTGATATTAAAGGCAGCAGTATCAATACGCTTATCGTCATAAGCACACAGTGCATCGAGCAACTCTGCGACACTCAAAGAGGACATAGACTCATCGATTATCGCATATTTAATACTTTCAGAAAACGCGTATTGAATAAGAGGATGGCCTTCTGCACAATACACGCACAAATCTTGATGCATGTAGAGCAGCCGATCCGCTTCATCCTCACAGAACACGCCTGCTTCAAACTCAACCTCACCGGAAAGCACAATCATTTTTTGCAGATTAGCGCATCTTCTAAATGCACTTGCTTCTACTTTTACACCGCTACCCAAGAAAACAACGTTCTCAAGGGCGTTGCAGTTTAAGAATGCATCTGCGCAGATAGAACAAACACCTTCCGGAATTACGATAGTTGTAATGTCAGAAGAAGCAAATGCACCTTTTCCGATAACTGTAATACCATTAGGAATCGTTACTACACTTTCACCTGCTCCCAAATATGCTGTTAAAATGTTATTCTCGCTAATATAAGGATCGGGCTGAGTCTCAGTCGCGTTAAATTCTTCCGCTGGCGTATCAATAATAGTATAGCCATAGCCACAACTATCGTTATTTTGCTGAGCAAAGCGCTTGGCGTAGGAATTAGCTTGTACATGCCACTCTAATCCATCGATCATAAAGGCATATTGGTCGATTTCTCTTACCGTTTCCGGTATGAATACCCGCTGAAGAGCTGCGCTATCAGAAACGGAAGCAATTCGCTTCACTCCGTACGGGAATCTCAGTTCTACGAGTGCCTCACACCCGCTAAACACATCATCGCAAACAGCTTCTAAGCCTTCGTGGAAAGCAACTTCCTTCAAAGAAGAGCAACCTGAAAAACAATAATTAGGTATTTCTTTAACATTTCCGGGAACAGATACACTTTCTAACGAACAACATCCATCAAATGCCTGATTTCCCAATTTGCACAAATAATAGGGCAATTCTGCTTTCTTCAATGCCGAACATTTTTCAAATGCGTTCTCGCCAATCTCTCTCAGCTGCGTCGGGAAAATGACCTCTTCGACAGTCTCATTCTCATAAAAAGCATATTGCGAAATGTACTTAACACTATCAGGAATAATTACCTTTGTGCAATCACCAGTATATTTAACAAGAATGTCCTTAATTATTGCAAAGCCAGTATCGTCAGCCAAACCAGAGCACTCAGCAAATGCATTTGCTGCAAATTCGCAATTATCGGGCAGTATAATTTCTGTAATTGCTTGCAAATTGCAGAACGCATTATCCGAAATGTAGGAGACACTATCCGGAACAATGTATTTACCGGTTACGCACGGTAAACATTGCACCAATGTCGTCCCATCTTTTGTACATAGCGCATTATTAATGATTGCGAACTGTTGATTATCTTCGATTCCCTCATAATGAACCAGTTTTTCGCATTCATAAAATGCACCAGTGCACTCCTTCAATTCTTTTGGGACCGTGACAGTAGTTAAACTGGAGCAATATGCAAAGGCCTTGTTTTTGATAGTTGTTACCCTGTTGGGGATATCCAATCTAATTAGCGAACTACAATAACTAAATGCTTCGTTTTCAATAACCGAAAGTGCTGCCGGCAAATCAATGTGTTCTAATGCAGAACAACTTGAAAAACACCCCACCTCGATGGTGGTGATTAAGGAAGGCAAAGTAATATTTTTCAAAGAAGAGCACCCAGCAAACGCCAATGAACCTATTTTTTTCAGAGAGGCCGGCAAAACAACCGTCTGCAAAGCAGAGCAATAGGAAAATGCCGAATCTTCAATCTCAATAACAGAATCAGGAATTGTTACGCTCTTAATGCTGCTAGCAAACTGAAATGCATTCTTCCCGATTTTCTCGACATTGTCAGGGATTTGTATCTCTTCCACGCTTCCCCCTGCACCATATTTATCAAACTCGGTCAGTACACCATTTTTGATTGTAAATATTGCAGAATTCTCTTTCTTTAACATGCCACAGGCCACAGAGATTTCCCCGCTGACCAAAACAACATATGGGATATCGTTTTCCGCGCAATACTGCTCAGCGACACTTCCTTCATCCACATTTGCTACAAAATCATCATGGCAGCACATAAATGGGAAATCACCAATAAATGTAACACTCTTAGGAATCCTAACACTTGTGAGACAACTACAATTTGCAAACGCAAAAGCTCCTATTGATTGAACACCATCAGGGATTATAATACTTGTAAGGCTGCTACAATGATCAAACGCCCATTCGCCAATAGATGTCACACTATTAGGAATCGCAATACTTCTCAGGCCACTGCAATCTGAAAAAGCATATTCACCGATAGATGTAACCCCAGCAGGAATGGCAATATTAGTGATATTGCTAAGATTGTAAAATGCATATGCACCAATAGCCGTAACGCCAGAAGGCACTTGCACAGACGCATTCTTTCCTGTGTACTTGTTCAACTCTCCCTTGCTTGAGATATTAAATGCGCTTAAATCCTCATGTAATGTTTGACTCATAATATTTCCTCCATCATTTTTGTTATTTACTGTACCTTGCAAAAGCGCGGTACTTATAGATAGTTCACTCCGGAATTATATGTATACCTCATTATCAAAAGCATATACTTTACATAGGCTTTGTAGATTTGCAGGTTGAAATTATTCGGTTGTAGGAAGTTGTTCGGGTGCGTACCTTCCTGGTCAATTCTCTGCCATTTTGAGCAATACGGATCACATCTTCATTGGTTAAATGTTGTTTGATCAGTGCGTGGATCAAACGATTTCTCTCTTCTTTCCAAATTAGCACTTGCTCCAAGAGGTCGTCGGAAAAATATTTATGAAGTGGGTTTTTCTTGTTCTCTGCGTGCTTTTTTATATATCGAATCTTCGAGTCAATAGTTGGCATATTCCCTTTTCTGCTGTTAGTATAAGCACTCCAAAGATCCGCATGGCGCAGAATAGATTCTGTCCGATCCTCCATAATTGCATATTCAATGAATATTGCTTCCAGATTGAAGCCATTCGCCAACGCTTTATTCATCCGCTTAAATTGTTCCCTGTAATTCTCAAACTTAAGTTGGTTCTCTTTGGCAAGCTGCTCCAATTTTCGACCTCCTCATACCTCTTGTATTGCGACATAAGTTAATTATCACTTATCACATATCGCATTTTACATTATATCTTGTCGCATTTCAAATATCAAGTGTCACATTGTACGCAATTTAAGTTTTTCGGTATGCTTTGTAAAATAATAAAGGGTGATTTTATGCTTGAAACTACCGGAAAACCTTTTGATAACGCCGAGCGATACCGCGATTTGGGTTGCGCCATTGCATATTACCGAAAACGAAAAGCTATGACACAGGAACAGCTAGCAGAAAGTGTTGGGATTAGTCGTCAACATATGGGGGCTATTGAGGCACCTAATATGATCCGTGCTATTTCTCTGGATGTACTTTTCAATATCGCCGCTGTTTTGGAAATTGAGCCGTATATACTTCTCAAATTTTCACCAGATAAATAAGGACTAGAAAAACACCTTATTTCGCCTGCATGCATTATGCCTGCAGGCGGTTTTTCTCAAAAAATGTACACAATGGACGTATTAGCACGAGAATTTACAAATAGTTCTTACTTTTATAGGAAATATATGGTATATTGTAGATAACAAAGATTACACAGGTTTTGGTCTGCTATGGGTCGTGTGGGGATCAAGGCACTGTGAAGAATTCTCTTTGTTCTCCAATGTGTCCACCTGCGCCAGCTATCGGTCAATGGTGATCAGGAACCTGGGTGTATTGGATGATAGTTTCTTTATTGCTTTTATAAGCACACAGTTTACGATGATAGACCGTTAAGTTTACTTCCTTCGTGGTTGCTGGTCTGGCAGGTGGCAGCAACCGTCTTCTGTACTACCCGCAGGAGCGAGAAAGTCTGCCCGTTCTACGGACCGTTAATTACCTCTGACCTCCTTAGGGATATTATGCCCTTTTGGCCGGTTATAAAGTTTCGATGTTTTGCGCAAGCAATCTAAAGTGTCCGATTATTAAAGTCTCCTACCTACTATGGGATAGTTATGCCCATTGCGGCGGAGATTTTTTATTGACCTCAGACAAAGCTTGTGCTAAACTATAATTACTACAGTATCTTAGTTTTGCGTTGGCAAAACACAGTCTCCAAGTTTCACAACGGTATTGCTATGCCCAAATGACATTGCAGAGACTGTAATAATTCCATACATGAGATGCGCAAGCATCATACAGTAAGAGTACAGCCATTTTTGACTGTACTCTTTTTGTTTTTATATGACAGCTAAAGTGATGGGCTTTGCGCGTCGGAGGTGGATAGTAAGACTATTCACATTGACGCAATTTCACGAAGGAGGTGGTTGCTTATGGCGTTTGATCTGAATTCAAATATACACCAAGCAGTCCGTATACAAACCATGCAGACCACCTCCGGCCCGCAAGGATCTATCACGGAATAATCGTCAATGGGAAACGCTTTGGACGTTAAGTTACCAGAGCAAAGCCCAGACAATATTATTAACTTCGCCAACAAGGTAAAAGAGCATCTTGATGCCAAGGGTCGTAATGCTTCTTGGCTTGCACTAAACTCTCGTTTATCAAAGACAACTATTACAAGATTGCTTAATAACACTGACCACCGTGGCAATCCCTATCATCCTGATAGAGAAACTGTTGTTGCCATCTGCCTTGCTCTTAGAATCCCCAGAGAAAAACGCTGGGAATTATTTAACCTTGCCTTCCCTGAAAACGCCATTATTAACGAGGCTTTGGATGTTGGATATTCTGTCGATGATGTTAATATCCAATTGGAGAAAAAAGGTTTACGACCATTAACCAAGCCGTAACAAGTTGCAGCACTTGCCTAAAAACAAGTGCTGCAAACTTTTATCAAAACCGTTTCGCATGCGAAACTTCTGGAGCCCATTTGTGGTTTATAATGATGTCAGCAAGGAACCTTGTAACCCGCGGAAGCACGTGGCCAAGTGCGGATGCAAATCTATTTTTAGGAGCTGATTTTATGTTGAATATCCGTGATCTTCGGATCGACCCGGCCAGTTTGGGCCGTAAGATGTTGCTGGTTGATGTGATGCCCGCCTACGAGTATAAGGACGGAAAGCGCACTGAGACCGTGTCCGGCTACCGCTATGTGGTGTGCCTGGCAGAACATCGCCTGGAAAAGCTGAGTGTGCGCATCGACGGACCTCAGCAAATGGAACAGCCGGAGGGCTTTGTGGATGTGGAGTTTACCGACCTGGTCGTGACCGGCTATGAGTCTCAGGGCAAGCTCCAGTTCTCCGCCAAGGCCAGCGGCATCTTCCCCGTGGAGTAATCCACCTGTTCGTCTGAGGACAATCCCGCGGGGCGGCTGGGGGTAAATATTTTTCCCTAAAGAAAAATATCCCCCGCCGTAACGCGGGAGCGTCCTCGCTCGCATAGGTTAGTATTACCTATGCGAGCGAGGTAGCGGTAGCAAAAAGGAGAAAAAGCTATGTACGATAACAAAGCCCAGTCCAGGAAATGGTTGTTGACTATCAATAATCCCCTGGACCACGGCATGACCCACGATGAGATCATCGACCGCGCGCAGAAGTTTAATCCTGACTATGTATGCCTGGCGGACGAGATCGGCGCATCCGGGACGCTTCACACCCACGTTTACCTGTACTCATCCTCGCCTATGCGGTTCGGCACTGTCAAGAAGCGGTTTCCTACCGCCCACATTGACAAGGCCACCGGAACATCCAAAGAGATTCGGGATTATGTCTGCAAGCAAGGAAAATGGGCAGACACCGACAAGGCGCAGACCAGTGTAGAAGGTACTTTCAAGGAGTTCGGCACACTGCCATCTGCATCACAGGAGAGATCCCCCAAGATGGCGCAGCTGATGCAGGATGTAAAAGACGGCTATTCCACCACAGAGATCATTGAAAACGATCCCAGCTTTGCTTTTAAGATCAATGATATTGAGGCTCTGCGGGAGAAACTGCTCTTCGAAAGATTCCGGAAGGAAAACCGCCCGGTGAAGACGAATTACCTCTTTGGTGATAGCGGTACCGGCAAAACCCGGAGCATCTACGAAAAACACCCTCCGGAGGATGTTTACCGCATCACCGATTACAGCGGACAATCCGGCGCTCGTTTTGACGACTACCACGGAGAGCCTGTGATCGTGTTTGAGGAATTCCATTCCCAGGTGCCCATTTCAGCGATGCTGAATTTTTTGGATATTTACCCGCTGAGACTTCCTGCCCGATACCGTGATCGCGTTGCTTGCTTTGATACGGTTTACATCACCTCCAATATTCCGCTGGAGATGCAATACCAAGAGATCCAGCGTAAGGAGTTGGAGACATGGCACGCATTTCTGCGGCGCATTCATTCGGTGACGGAATTCCGCCGGGGTATGCCCCCACGGGAGGTGCCACATGAGACGGTTTGAAAAGGAACGGCTGCAACGCCGTTCCAGTCTCCGGGAACATCTCCCCAGACTGAGCTCTACCGACCACGCGCCCGTGAAACTGGTTTTCGTTCTGCTTTACATATTAGGGGCAATCCTGGTATGGAGCAAGCAGGAAGAGATCGCACTGACCGCTGAGACCACCGCTTTGCTTTCACCTATCGCCAGCTTTGTAATGCAGCATATTTTTGCGGCGTACTTGCTGGTTGGTGGAGTATTCCTCACCATACTCATTCTGTTTCCCCTTGGGAAGAGGGCGGCTCAGGATCAGCTGCGAAGCATCGGTCTTGTGAACCATACCGATATGGTTCCTGCTCTGAAACGGAGGTACAAGGATAAACAGAATACCGGAATTTCAGTCTGGGAGTTCAGTTCACAAGGTATCCCCCTAAAGACCTGGGAGGACAAGCAGGCCGCCATTGAGACCATCCTGGACATCACCATCGTTAAGATGAAATACGGGTCTGGGAAAAGCCGTGTTCTTCTATACACTGTTCCCGCCAGAACGGATCTGCCGGAAGTGATAGACTGGAACGATAAGTACCTCTCCTCAAAGCCTTTTATACTGGCTTTGGGAGAGAGCTTTACCGGATCGGTCACAGTGGATCTAGTAAAGGTCCCGCACATCCTGTTAGGCGGTTCGACCGGCAGCGGCAAAAGTGTTCTGCTGAAATTACTCCTCATGCAGGCATTAAAGAAAGGCGCTAACGTCTGCATTGCAGATTTCAAAGGCGGTGTGGATTTCCCACCTATCTGGCACAAGCAATGCAAAATGTGCATTGAGGAAGAGTCAACACTTGCTCTCCTTACGGAGCTTGTGGACGAGTTGCAACGCAGGAAAACTTTGCTGGCAGCCTCCGGACAGCCCAACATTGACCGCTATAACGAAGCCACGGGTGAAGACCTGCCACGGTATATCTTCGCCTGTGATGAGATTGCAGAGGTGTTGGACAAGACCGGTTTATCCAGTGATCAAAAAGAAATCGTCCGCAAGATTGAGAGCAAGCTTTCCATGATTGCCAGACAAGGTCGTGCCTTTGGCATCCACCTGATCCTCGCCACACAGCGTCCAGATGCTAACATCCTGTCCGGTCAGATCAAGAACAATGTGAACTGCCGGATCTGCGGTCGTGCGGATACCGTCTTGTCACAAATCATCCTGGATAGCACCGCCGCAGCGGAGCAGATCCCCAAGGATGCCCGTGGACGTTTCCTGCTCCACGACGGCACTCTTTTCCAAGCCTATTGGTTCGACGACAGAGGAGGTTGATACTATGACATCGTCTAACCTGCAAAATAAATATCCACCTGTCCTCTGTGTGAGGCAGGTGGCTGAAATATTGGTGGTCAGTCATAACACTGCGTATGAGTTGGTCCGTTCAGGAAAGATTCATAGTGTCCGTGTGGGACGCAACTATCGCATCCCCCTGGAAGCGGTGATTGACTACCTTTGTAAGCACTGATCGTTGCGGATTGACCGCTTGTATGGTATAATATAGATGTACCTGCTATGCGGCAACGAAAGGAGTAATATTTATGCCGCAAAGCAAAAAATCCACTTCCGGTATGGGATCCATTCGCAAGGTCACCAAGGTCGTAAAAGGCAAAGAGTACACCTACTACGAAGCCAGATACACCGAAGGCTTTGACCCCAGGACCGGAAAGCAAATCCAACGCAGCATCTCAGACAAATCCAAAAAGGTTGTTGCACAAAAGCTGAAAGCCGCCTTAGCCGCCATCGACGCAGGCACTTACAAAGCGCCTTGCAAGATGACTGTCGCACAATGGTTGGACATTTGGATTGCCGAATATTTGAACAGTGTAAAACCCCTGACCAAGCACAACTACAACAAGCAGGTACAGAAGCATTTGAAGCCTGCTTTGGGTACTGCCAGGCTGGAAGCACTGGACACCCACACCATCCAGCGGTTTTACAATTCTCTGATTGCCTCCGGGTTATCGCCCAAGACGGTCAAGAATGTGCATGGCATCCTGCACTGCGCCCTACAGCAAGCCATTGCCTGCGATTATATTTCTCGCAACCCTGCAGATGCTTGCAAGCTGCCGAAGGTCACCAAGCCGGAGATCAAGCCGTTAGAACCGGAAGAGATCGCCCGGCTGCTGAAAGAGGCAGAGCAGGACGATTACTGCAACCTGTTCATTGTGGCTATGTTTACCGGTATGCGCCAAGGCGAACTGCTGGGATTGGCTTGGGAGTGTGTAGATTTCAAATCTGGCATCATCACGGTCAAGCAACAGCTGCAGTGCAAAGACGGCAACTACTTTTTGGAGACGCCCAAAAGTGGTAAGAACCGCACGATTCTTCCTGCGCCCATTGTTATGGACGCGCTCCGCAACCAGATGGAGCGGCAACGAAAAGAACAAGAGCAGGCAGGAGAAATGTGGGACAACCAGTTTAATTTGGTGTTTACCGATGCTTTGGGAAAATATCTTGTCCGCCGCACTGTGGTCAAGCATTTCAAAAAGATTTCTCAAAGAGCCAGGATTTCTGATGATGCCCGTTTCCACGATCTGCGCCACAGTTTCGCTGTTTCCTCACTCTATGCCGGTGATGACATCAAAACCGTGCAGGCGAATTTAGGCCACGCAACCGCACAATTCACCTTGGATGTGTACGGCCACGTGACCCAAAAGATGCGCCAGGAAAGCGCAAATCGTATGCAAAAATTCTACGAACAATTAAGTTCTGAAAACGCTCAATAAGGGGAAAATAAGGGGAAACTCGTTTCCCTGTGCTCGTTTTCTAAACAAATTACCTAAAAAGTTCGAAAAATAAAAGAAAACAGTCAGTAATCGTAAGATTTACTGACTGTTTCTTGGCAGGGGCACAAGGACTTGAACCCTGAGCCTACGATTTTGGAGGGATTACCCAAATGTTGAAAAGCCGTTAATATATAAGGCTTTTTCACTTCCGTTGTGTCATTGACACAACTTTTGACACAATAGTATTATAGCTTATTCAGTTCTATTCCGTAATACAGTAGATTTGCTTTCTTATCCACATCCCAAGGATAGGCCATGAAATTTATCAGATGACTCGTTGGCGGTTTTGAAATACCGTTTTTGAATTTCTTCGCCTTTTCCCAAAATTCATCCATAGTAAATTGATATGGAAGCCTATCGAGGAGATTTTTCAGTTCCTCTTCTTCTTTTTCCGAAAGGTTAATCCAACAATTTGTTACCATAGGTAGTGGTTTCATCTGTGCATTGTCAAATTTTTGTTTATACTCTGGATGCTCTGCAAAATATGTTTCAATCTCAGTCAAAATATCACTTGATACGGGCTTGAGCCAAGTAAAATCTTCATAGGAAAATTCAATACGAGGTCTCATTTTTGCGGTGAAACATTTCTTTAATATAGCCCACTGGCCAATCAAATCACCCTTTTTCCAGCTGATATTCTCACTTATGTAGTCATCAATCGCAATTTTGGGCTTGATATCCAGTAGTTGCCAGTAGCCAGAACCATATCCTGTAACAAAATCTCCTTGCTTTAACGATTCCATATTCACACCGTCCTTCTAAAAGTATTATACCACAAGCGCCGAAAAGTGCAACGCACAATGTAATTAGGGCGTTAGGCGCAAGAACTTGTCTGCATTTTTGCTGAAGGCAAAAATAAAAGCTCGCCTCCGTCGAGCCGTCGGCGGGTAAAGCCCCCACAAAAGACTGCTACAAGCTGTAATTGGCAACTGCCAACAATCCTACGGATTGCCGTCAGTTGCCAATGGACTTTCCCACAGGCTAAAAATTGCTCGCCTGCTCTCAATTTTTACACCAGTGTGCCCACTGGTGTCGCCCTTTCAAGTCCGTACATCTGCCAGAAAAAGCCGACTGCTTACGCAGTCGGCTTTTTCTGGCAGGGGCACTAGGACTTGAACCCAGAGCCTACGGTTTTGGAGACCGCCGCTCTACCAATTGAGCTATACCCCTATTTATATAAAAGGCAGAAGCCTTTATTTACTATGGTGGGCCCTCAGGGATTCGAACCCGGGACTATCCGGTTATGAGCCGGAGGCTCTGACCAACTGAGCTAAGGGCCCATAAACTTGCATGCCTAAGCACGATTTCCGGGTTATTATACCATTGGGCTTTCACGATGTCAAGGATTTTCTTTTTGATTTTACTTTTATTCACCATATCAAATAAGTAAAAAGAAAATCCCGTTTATAACAGGATTTCTTTTGACTGTTTTGTTCTTTTTCTACCGAAAGCGCTATCAGCAAAAACCTCCTGCGTCCACCCTCTTATTCCATCGCCTGCCGTAATTTCTCCAAGGCCCGTTTTTCAATCCGAGATACATAGCTTCTGCTGATGCCGATGGCATCGGCCACCTCCCGTTGCCGCCGGGGCTGTGCATTCTCCAGGCCGTAACGCAGGCAGATCACCTCCCGCTCCTGTTCGGTCAAACAGGTATCTATCAGTTTACGCACCTGTCCAATCTGCTCCTGGTTGCTAATTTGCTCGGTCAAGTCCTCATCGGCACTCACCACATCCATCAGTGACAACTCCGCACCGTCAGTACCGGTTTCAATGTAATCAGACAAGGACACATCGTGGCTGGATTTACGTTGGGAACGAAAGTACATAAGGATTTCATTTTCAACACATCGGGCAGCATAGGTAGCAAGTCTTGCGCCTTTGCTTGCATCAAAGGTGGTGATCCCCTTGATAAGACCAATGGTGCCGATGGAAATCAAGTCCTCTTGGTCTGCAGTTTGAGCATAGTATTTTTTCATAATATGAGCAACCAGTCGGAGATTCCGTTCAATTAAAATGTTACGGGCCTGCAAATCCCCCTGGGCGGATAATTGCAGGTAGTGTGCTTCTTCTTGGGCTGTCAAGGGTTTTGGGAAACTCCCGGCAGAGAGCTGTAGGGAGCACAACAAACTGCTCATCATTAACCACATCACGGAAATCAAACGCTCCACCTCCGCTCTACCTTATTCGCCACAGCCCGTCCATATACCGAAAAAAGCTCGTGAAGGCAGCAAAAAACGGCCGCCTACACCAAATGTGTAGGCAGCCGTTTATATAACACAATTACTCGTCACCATTCAGAATGTCCGCAATCCGCTTACAGACAAAGCCATCGCCATAACGGCTGTCGGTTCCGCTTTTTCTTTACACCCTTGCGTGACCCTGAGCGCAAATAACGTCTACCACCTGCTCCACGCACGCCTGACAAATTGCCTTAGTAGACGCCTCCACCATCACACGGATAACCGGCTCTGTGCCGGATTCCCGCACCAGAATTCGTCCGGTTTCTCCCAACTGCGCCGCCACAGCCGCCACAGCTGCCTGAACAGCGGGGTCATTCTGCGCCTCCGGCTTAGATTTGACCCGGACATTTTTCAGCACCTGCGGATAGATGGTCAGTCCCTCAGTGAGCTGGCTCAGCTTCTTTTTCTTTGCCAGCATGACCTCCATGATTTTAAGGCTGGTCAAAATACCGTCTCCGGTGGTGGCGTACTTGGAGATGATGATATGGCCGGATTGCTCACCGCCTAAACGACAGCCATTGCCCACCATATATTCATACACATACTTATCCCCCACGGCAGTCTTGGCATAGCCAATGCCCTTTTTGTCCAAAGCCTTGTACAGGCCAAAGTTGGACATCACCGTGGTCACTACCGTGTTGTTATCCAACTGCCCCCGCTCCTGCATGTACTGACCTAGAATATAGAGAATATGGTCGCCGCTGATGATTTGACCCTGTTCATCCACACACAGACAACGGTCTGCATCTCCATCAAAGGCAAAACCTACATCAAGGCCGTTTTCCACCACAAACTTCTGAAGCACTTCAATATGGGTAGAACCGGCATCCCGGTTGATATTGGTGCCATCCGGCTCTGCGTTGATGACATAGGTTTTAGCACCCAGGGCATCAAACACGGATTTGGCAATGTTCCACGCCGCACCGTTGGCACAGTCCAATCCCACCTTGATGCCCCGGAAGGAAAACAGGCCCAAGGAAATCAGATAGCCGATATAACGATTACGGCCGGCAACATAGTCCACGGTACAGCCGATTTTCTCCCGTTTGCCATAGGGCAATTCCTTCCAATGCTGTCCGAACAGCTCCAGCTCACCGTCCAAATAAGCCTCCACCAGGGCAATGGTCTCCTCGTCCATTTTTTCGCCGTGGGTGTTGAGAAGCTTGATGCCATTGTCGTAATAGGGGTTGTGGCTGGCAGAAATCATAATGCCGCAGTCAAATGCATCCACCCGGGTCACATAGGCCACCGAGGGGGTGGTAGTGACGTGGAGCATATAGGCATCTGCGCCGGAGGCGGTTAAACCCGCCACCAACGAGTACTCAAACATATAGCTGGAGCGGCGGGTATCCTTGCCGATAACCACCCGGGGCGGTTCCTCCGAGCCGGCACGGCTTTTTATTTCTCCGTAATACCAACCCAAAAAGCGGCCAATCCGAAAGGCATGGTCAGCAGTCAGATTCACGTTTGCTTCCCCGCGGAAGCCGTCAGTTCCGAAATATTTTCCCATGGTTTACTCCTCCACTTTGGCAACAATGATGCCGCCGGTCTTATAAATGCTGTTTTCCGGCACCACACCCCGTACACAGGACAGGGGGTATACACTGGAATTTCTGCCAATAACCGTGCCGGGGTTTAGGACACTGTTGCAACCAACCTCCACATAATCTCCCAGCATGGCGCCCACCTTTTTCTGCCCGGTGGGCATATTTGTTTCCCCATGGATAACCACAAGGGCCTTGTCGGACTTCACATTAGAGGTGATGGAGCCTGCGCCCATATGGGCCTTATAGCCTAAAATGCTGTCACCCACATAGTTGTAATGGGGCACCTGTACGTTGTCAAAAAGAATCACATTCTTCAGCTCCACAGAATTGCCCACCACGCAGTTCTCCCCCACCAGAGCAGAGCCCCGAATAAAGGCGCAGTGGCGCACCTCTGTGCCCGCACCGATGATGCAGGGCGCACCCAAATATGCGGTCGGTGCCACCGTGGCAGTCTTATGCACCCACACTTGCGGTGAAATCTGGGCATACTCCTCCCCTAAAGTCTCCCCAAGGGTCAGAATCATATTCTTAATTCCCTTCAAAGCCTCCCACGGATAGGAAAATCCGTTGAGATAGTCCGCCGCAAGGGTATGGGACAGGTCATACAATTCAGAAATCATACTATCCTCCATAAGAAATAATTCTCACACAGTATAACAAAAACTCTTAAAAAAATCAACTATTCCTTTGACATTTATATTTCTTTTGATATAATATATTCAAAAAATATAATACATATGGAGGAGTGTCCTATGGAAAAGAAGAATCCCTATGCCGGTACAAAAACCGAGCAAAACCTGTGGGAAGCCTTTGCCGGTGAATCCCAGGCCCGCAATAAATACACCTATTTCGCAAGTGTAGCCAAAAAGGCCGGCTATGAACAGATCGCCGCCCTGTTCCTGCAGACCGCAGAGAACGAAAAGGAGCATGCCAAGCTATGGTTCAAGGCCCTTGGTGAGCTGGGCAACACCCCAGAAAATTTACTGCATGCCGCAGAGGGTGAAAACGCAGAGTGGACAGATATGTACGACCGGATGGCCAAAGAGGCTGAAGAGGAAGGCTTCCATGCTTTGGCCGCTCAGTTCCGCGGTGTTGCCGCCATTGAAAAATCCCACGAGGAGCGTTATCGCGCCCTGCTGCACAACGTAGAAACCAAAGCCGTTTTCGAAAAGGCCGGCGTGGTGATGTGGGAATGTCGCAACTGCGGTCATTTGGTCACCGGCATCGCCGCTCCCGAGGTTTGCCCCGTGTGTAATCACCCGCAGGCTTACTTTGAGGTTCGGAAAGATAACTACTAATATATCCTATGCAGAAAACTACCCGTTTGCATTGTGGCAAACGGGTAGTTGTTATTTTTTATGCCGTTGCTTCCAATCCCTTACAAGCAACAGACCGCAGCTCATCAGAATCACCACCAATATCAAAATGGCACAGTTACGGAAAAATTCAGCCGGCAGCATATTGATAATCGGGTCCTCCCGACTGTCAAAAAGCCAGTTGCTTTTACCGGGGAAGAAAATCCGGTGGAATATCACAAAGGCCCGGTTAAAATCCAGCGCCGCCAGTCCGCCCACCGCAAGGAAGGTTGTCCCCAAACCTACAGCACCCCAAAAACCCGGTGTGTGCCCCAGCAGACAGACAGGCTTTTTTCGACGGAAGAAAAGCACCCCAAGGAGCAAAACAGCCGCCACAGCCAACACCCACAAATCCAACACAAACAGCTTTCGCACATCTGCAAAATGCTCCATCCCAGACTGAGAAAAGTTTAGCGCACCCACAGAAAAGGTATCGGTAAGACCGATGCAGAAATCCATCATCTCGTTGTAGGCGGTTTTCACCTGCTGTACGGTCAGACCCACCGCATCCGTCAGACCGAAAGGCCCAATATGCAGATAGAAAAACGGGCGGAATAAAACCGGCACCGCAATGGCTCCGGCAAGAATTACCAGTGCAATCAGCACCGCTTCCGCTATTGCCAATATTTTTTCTTTCATTTACCCCACCGCCTTATTTATTTATTTATATTAGGATACCACACACTTACACAAAATACAAGTATACATAAAAAGGGCGTGTTTTGCAACACGCCCTTTTTATGTGATCTTTTAGATAGACAGACCGGCCTTTTCCAAAATGATAGGTACGTTCTTCTCTGCGCCGATGGCCATAATGTGGACACCGTCGCCCAGACCCTGTGCCTTAATCTCGGCAATCATCTCGGCAGCCATTTCAATACCCAGCTTCATAGGCAGACCCTTGACGCCCTTTTCCTTGCCCTCTGCGGCAGCAGCGGCCAAGCGGTCAATCATGTGCTGAGGCACATCGATACCGGGAACATTTTCGTTCATGTACTTTGCCATACCGGCGGCCTTCAGGGGGATGATACCGGCCATGATGTGGGTTTTGATGCCCATCTTGTCCACTTCCTCCATGAAGCGCTTGAAGGAATCCAAGTCGAAGATACCCTGGGTCTGGATGTACTCAGCGCCGGACTCTACCTTCTGGCGCAGCTTGTTGATCTGCAGGAAGAT
>JBGVPJ010000015.1:0-3065 GCA_045126955.1 Faecousia sp. | reverse complement strand
GGCGATGTGCTGCAGCTTTATATCAACGACGAGTTCTTTGAAAAGCCGAGAGAGGACAATGCTTACCTGACGGTGGCAACGCCCAAGCTGAATATTGTGTACGAGGATGAGAATATCCTCCTTGCGGATAAGCGTCCCGGTTTGGCGGTGCACCCCCATGACGGCGCAGAGTATGGCAGAACCCTCATCGATCATATCCAGGCCTACCTGTATCAAAAGCGTGAATGGAGTCCGAGAGGAGAGAACGCCTTTGCACCTGCCCTGTGCAACCGGATTGACCGGAACACCGGCGGCATCGTCATTGCCGCAAAAAATGCGGAGACACTGCGAATTCTCAATCAAAAAATCAAGGACAGGGAGCTGGACAAGCGGTATCTTGCTATTGTGGAGGGGATACCAAAGCCTGTCAAGGGGAGCCTCAAAGGGTATCTTTTCAAGGATGCCAAGAACAATCGGGTATTCGTCACGGATACCCCGCAGACTGGCGCCAAAACCTGCCAGACAAACTATGCGGTGTTGGCAAGTGCGAACGGTCTGTCCTTGGTGGAATGTGAGTTGATCACAGGCCGTACCCACCAAATTCGTGCTCAATTTGCGCATGCGGGCCACCCTCTCTTGGGTGACGGTAAATACGGAAAGCTGGATAAGCGCTTTGACAGAAGCTACCAAGCTCTGTATTCCTACAAACTGACCTTTCGGTTTACCACCGACGCAGGTTGTTTAGAGTATTTGAATGGGAAATGTTTTCAAGTGAACGATGTGGATTTTGTGGGAGAGTATTTTCCAAATACGAAGATTCAATAAAAATCCGGGGAGTGAAACACTCCCCGGATTTTCTCTTGGTGATTAGGCTTCAAAGTCAGCCTCTTCTGCCTGAACAGCTTCTTCAGCAGCTTCTTCGCAGCAGCAAGCCTCTTCTTCGCAGCAGCAGTCGTCCTCACAGCAGCAGTCATCCTCACAGCAACAGCATTCGTCGCAGCAGCACTTGCCCAGCAGATTCTTTGCCCAGGCAACAATCTTGTCGCCGTAGGTGGCAACTGCATAGACAGCGCCTGCAACAGCAGCCAGTGCAACCAGAACCTTCATGATCGTACCAAAAACCTTCATAAATATACCTCCCTGTTAGGTTTTTTTCTATATATAAGTATAACCAATGTGGGTAGAAAAAGCAATACAAATTTTAGAAATATCCGTACATTCCCCGGACACTTACTTCTCCGGAGTTGACGGTTTTCACTGTTTCGTCGGCAAACCGCACGATCAGACCGCCATTCTCATCCAAATCTAAAGCTGTGCCGTGTTGCACAGTCTCACCACGGAGTAAAACAATTTCCTGCCCCAGGGTAATGCAGCTATGGCGGTAGATATCCAAAAGTTCTTTCTTGCCGGACAGCAAAATGCTGTTCATTTCATAAAGTGACTCGATTAGGGCGGCTGCCAAGTGGGCAGGGGAGCAGGGGGCGTTTTGGATTTGGCAAACAGAGGTTGCCATGTCCTGCAGCTCGGCAGGAAAATCCTCTTTTTTTTGCATGCAGTTGATGCCGATACCCACAATGGCGTAGTCTACCAGACCATTTGCACTGTCTAAGGACAGCTCGGTGAGAATACCGCCCAGCTTTTTCTTACCGTAAACTAAATCGTTGGTCCATTTGATACCGGGATGGATTCCGCTCACTGTCTCCACGGCCTTGCAGGCTGCTACCGCTGTGGCGCAGGTCAAATGCATCAGTTTATCCGGTGTGCATCCGGGACGGAGAATCACAGACAGATATACGCCCATCCCCTCGGGCGAGGAGAAACTGCGGCCCATCCGACCACGGCCGCCGGACTGACCGCCGGCAACGACTACTGTGCCATGGGGGGCACCCTGCTTTGCCAAATCCTTGGCCCGGATGTTGGTGGAATCCGTGGCAGTATACCAATACAGAGTGTCCCGCCAGGGACACTCTGTAGTGAAATTTCTTAAAATTTCCTGTTTCATAAATCAGTCGATATCCTTTATGACTTCCTCAGGTGGGTTGTCCAGCTGCTGGGGCCGATAGAGCACCCGCTTGAAGTGCTTGAAGAAGGCGGCGTAGTAGAAACCGTCCACGATCCGCTCGTCCAGAGAGAAATTGAAGTCCAAATACTTTTTCTGCACTACAGAGCCATCCTCTTGCACCTCCAATGCGCGGCGTTTGCAGCCAAAGGAACAGAAAATGGGGAGGTTACCGAAGTTATACAGATGGTGGAATATGGGAGGAATGCCCAAGCTACCCATAGAGGTGAAGAACACACTGCCGTGGAAGGGACTGACCTCTAGCAGGGATTTAGGCAGAAGTCCGAAGTAATCCAAAAGCTTCAGCAGCCACACGGTGAATTTTAACAGAACCCCGGGAATCAGCATGAACAAATGTGCAATGCCGTCAAAGCTGGAATCCAAAGGGGTATTCTTTACATTTTCAATCTCTTTATTCACCTTGTTGTAGACATCTTCGGCCGTATCGGTGGGCGATAAATGGACCTTAATCACGGTTTCGGGAGATGTGGATGTCATCTCTTTTTTGATAGTCATGCAAAACTGAACATCATCTCCATGGGTGTAGATTTTTTGACCGGAGATAAAGCGGTTCAGAGCGGGATATTTGCACAGGGTTCGGCAGTAAGCTGCCAGCAGGACATGCATAAGGCCAAAAGAGGTCATACCCTCTTTGCGTTTTTGACGGATGTAATGCTCCACATTGGAGATTTCAAAGGATTCTGAAAACAAATTCATGGAACCGCAGCGGCTGATCATGAGGTATGGGGAAACTTGATTCATGGGAGGCTCGGTGCGGATACGCCGTCCGTCTGTCCGATCACCCCAGGTGGGATGGTACTCTCCTGCCGGGTGAATACGGATGGCAAACACCGCAAGAATCAGTCCTAAAGTCATCAGCGCGTCGGCAAGATAGGGACGCAAGGCCTGCCAGTCGGCAGCCAAAACAGCCTCCCGATTTAAGTACAGCTGTCCCGCAAAGGGGAAGGCGGCCAGTGGGATAATCAGTGCGGTGACGGCAACCTTACCGCAGGAAATTTGGGTATAC
>JBGVPJ010000014.1:0-26047 GCA_045126955.1 Faecousia sp. | reverse complement strand
TGCTCGTTCCTCGCAAATGCCAGCCCCCTTTACACAAGGGGGCCTTTACGCAACTGACAAATCGTTTTACGCGTTTACGTGTTATGCGAGGAACAGAGGGCTATGCCCGCATATGAAGACCCCCCGGTTTTACCGGGGGGTTCCTTTTTGAATACACGATGCGATTTATCGCTTTATCAAAAAATAATGACTAGTTCATAGTGCCTTCGGAACGGGCAAACAGCTGACCGATGCGGCGGCGCAGTGCCTCCGATTCCGGGGTATTTGCCGTGCCTTCCCGGTCAATCCAGTCCGCAGATGCTTGCTGGGCAGCCTTGAGGGTCTGTAAATCACAGCTTAAGTTTGCCACACGGAACACAGGCAGTCCCGACTGCCGGGAACCGAAGAAATCGCCGGGACCCCGCAGACGCAAGTCCTCCTCGGCAATTTGAAAGCCGTCGGTGGTCTTGCACAGAGCCTTCAGCCGCTCCCCGGTTTCGGGATTTTTGTTTTGGGAGGTGAGGATGCAGTAGCTCTTTGCCTTGCCCCGACCCACACGGCCCCGAAGCTGATGCAGCTGGGACAGACCAAACCGATCGGCGTCCTCAATGACCATCAGCGTGGCGTTGGGCACATCCACACCCACCTCAATCACCGTGGTGGCCACCAGTACATCCGCCTGTCCTGCCACAAAGGTTGACATAACTTCCTCTTTTTCCCCGCCCTTCATCTGTCCGTGGAGGAGCGCCACCCGCAAATCCGGAAATACGGTTTGCTGCAGGGTCTGCGCCCAGGCTTCCGCGGCCTTCAGATTCAGCGCCTCGTTCTCCTCCACCGCAGGGCATACCACATAGCACTGGTGTCCCTCCGCTACCTGCTTGCGGATAAAGGCGTTGATGCGGGGGCGGTAGCTCTCGTTGACCAAAAAGGTATCCACAGGCTCTCTGCCGGGGGGAAGCTCATCCAAAATAGACACCTCCAAATCTCCGTACATGAGCAGTGCCAGTGTCCGGGGGATGGGGGTGGCAGACATCACCAACAGATGGGGGTCATGGCCCTTGCCTGCCAGCGCCGACCGCTGGGAGACACCGAAGCGGTGCTGTTCGTCGGTAATCACCAGTCCCAAATCCCCAAATACGGTGGCCTCCGACACCAGTGCGTGGGTGCCCACAATCAGCTGGGCCTGTCCGGACTGGATAGCCTCCCGGGCGATGCGCTTCTGCTTTACGGTTTGTGAGCCGGTGAGCAGAGCCACCGATATTCCCAAAGGCGTCAGCAATTTGGAAAGGGAGGCAAAATGCTGCTCTGCCAAAATCTCCGTGGGTGCCATCATGGCGGCCTGATGGCCGTTTCGGATGGCAAGCAGTGCCGCGGCGGCGGCGACCATGGTTTTGCCGCTGCCTACATCGCCCTGCACCAACCGGTTCATGGGTGTACCCCGGCGCAAATCCGCAACAATCTCCCCAATGGCCCGAGTTTGCGCACCGGTGAGGGTAAAGGGCAGTGCCTTGTAAAAATCGGATAAATCACAATTTTCATAGGCAGGCACTTTCTTCATGGTACGGGCGGCACGCATCAGGGAGAGGCCTGCGGAAAATACAAAAAATTCCTCGAAAATCAGCCGTTTTTTCGCCAGCTCCGCCTCCTCCATGGAGGCAGGCTCATGGATGGCGTAATAGGCCCGTTCCGCCGGCAAAATGCCGTATTGCGCCCGTATTCCCTCCGGGATAATCTCCCGGGGCGGGTCGCAAATGGCCAGCGCCTGCCGCACCGCCTTCAAAATAGAGGCGTTGGAAAGGCCGGCGGTTAAGGGATAAACGGGCAGTACCCGACGGGTGGTTAAGGGTGCGCTGTCCAGCTCCTCAAAGACAGGGGAGGTCATATTATAGCCGATAAAATCTCCGGACACTGCGCCGTAGAAGATGTACTCCTTGCCGTATCGGAGCTGTTCGGCGGTAAATTTCTGATTGAAGAAGGTGAGGGTCAGCCGCGCGGTGGTGTCTGCTACCTGCACACGGGTGATGTCCAGTCCCTTGCGGATATGGCTGGTTCTGGGGGTGTTCATCACCATGGCCTTGAAGCAAGCCGGGGTGTCCACCTCCAGCTTTTCAATGGGGACCAGCTTTGTTCTGTCCTCATAGCCTCTGGGGAAATGGCAGATAAGGTCCTCAAGGGTGAAGATATTTAAGGCCGCAAACTGCTTGGCCTTGGTAGGGCCGATGCCTTTTAAGATGGTAATGGGGTCGGATAGCTTCGCCACGGTAACACCTCCTTTGCGCCTATTATAGCAGATACGCAGGGAAATTTCCATTCAATTTTATATATCGAATCAGAGGGGCGGCCAATGGCCGCCCCTACGGTTCACTTATTTCGTCTGCTCCAAATAGATGAGCAACACGGCGATATCTGCCGGACTGACGCCGGAAATTCGCCCTGCCTGTCCCAGCGACATGGGACGGATCTCGTTTAATTTCTGCCGCGCCTCCAGTCGCAGACCGGCGATGGAATCATAATTCAAGTCGGGCGGCAACAGCCGTGCCTCCTCTTTTTTAAATTCCGCCACCTGCTTTTCCTGCCGCGCCAGATATCCTGCGTACTTCACCTGAATCTCCACCTCTTGGGTGACCGCTTCGGGAAGCGCCGGCCTGTCCGGGTCAAAGGGGGCAATATCGGCATACGTTACCTGAGGGCGGCGGAGCAAATCCGCCAGACGGGCTGAGTTTTCCACGGGAGTGGATTCCCGCAAAGCAAGCATATCATTTAAAGCCTTGCTTGCCGGCACGCCCTTTGCCTCCAATCGGCGAAGCTCCCGGGCAACGGCCTCGTATTTTTCCTCCACTTGACGCAGTCGCTCCGGAGGAACCAGTCCCACGGCGGCACCGATATGGGTCAGCCGTTGGTCGGCATTGTCCTGCCGATGCAAAAGGCGGTACTCACTGCGACTGGTCATGATTCGGTAGGGCTCTTCCGTGCCCTTGGTGACCAAATCGTCGATGAGAGTGCCAATATAGCTGGTATCCCGGGTGAGAATGAGGGGGGCTTTGCCTTGAAGCTTCAAAGCCGCATTGATACCGGCCACCAAGCCCTGTACCGCCGCCTCCTCATAGCCGGAGGAGCCGTTGAACTGGCCTGCACCGTACAGGCCGGAGATTTTTTTGTATTCCAATGTGGGCAGTAAACTGGTGGGGTCCACGCACTCGTACTCAATGGCATAGGCCGGACGCATCATTTCCGCATGCTCCAGACCGGGGACAGTGTGGAGCATTTCTATCTGCACATCCTCCGGCAACGAAGAGGAAAAGCCTTGAATGTACATCTCCTCCGTGTCCAGACCGCAGGGCTCAATGAACAGCTGATGGCGGCTCTTATCCGCAAAGCGGACGATTTTCGTTTCAATGCTGGGACAGTACCGGGGTCCCACACCGGAGATGGTGCCGTCGTACATAGGGGAGCGGTGGAGATTGTCTCGGATAACCCGATGGGTTTCCTCATTGGTATAGGTAAGGTAGCATACCGCCTGATTGTTCAGGGGATGGGTGGTGCGGAAGGAGAAGGGCTCGGGCGTTTCATCCCCCGGCTGGAGCTCCATTTTGGAAAAATCGATGCTCCGGCGGTTGACTCTGGGGGGTGTGCCGGTCTTAAACCGGCGCAGAGGCAGTCCCAAGGCGCGCAAATTGTCTGCCAAACCCACGGAGGCATGCATCCCATCGGGGCCGGCGGACTGGACAGACTCGCCGGTGATCACCGTGCTGTCCAAATAGGTGCCGGTGGCAATAATCACGGCTTTGGCATCATAAACAGCGCCCAGCTTGGTTTGCACGCCGGTGACAGCGCCGTTTTCTGTGAAAATCTCCACAATCTGCGCCTGCTTTAACTGCAGATTCTCCTGCTTTTCCAGGGTGTGCTTCATATATTCCTGATAACGCCGACGGTCGCCTTGGGCACGGAGGGAGTGAACGGCAGGGCCTTTGCCCTTGTTTAGCATCCGATACTGGATGCAGGCCGCATCCGCCGCAAGGCCCATCTGCCCACCCAGTGCATCCAGTTCCCGGACAAGGTGACCTTTGCCGGTGCCGCCAATGGCGGGATTGCAGGGCATATTGCCCACGGCATCCAAATTGATGGTAAAAAGGATGGTGCTCAGTCCCAGTCGGGCAGAGGCCAGTGCCGCCTCAATGCCTGCATGGCCGGCGCCGATGACGACGACCTCTGCACTTCCTGCGTGGTAAGTCATAATATCCCTCCTTTGGGGACAGAATCATTCTTCCTCTGTTTTCTTTTCTTCCTTGGGCAAGAGGAAGGGATTGCACACCACCTCGCACCGATTGATGGGGGTGCCGAGGGCGTGGAATTTCTCCTCATAGCCGGTCATAATGCCCACAATGCCGTTTTCGTGGAGGTTGCGGGTGAGATTGTTTACCTGCAGACCGCAGGCGGCAAACTCCTCCAAGCTGTACTCGAACAACGGTGCATTGTCGGTTTTGAAGTGGATTTCGCCGCCCTCCCGGACGGTACGGCAATACTTATCCAAAAAGCTCCGATGGGTCAGCCGCCGTTTGGCATTCTTCTTACGGGGCCAAGGGTCAGGAAAGTTGATAAACAGCCGATCCATCTCCCCGGAGGCAAAAATCTCCTCAATGCCCGCCACATCCATATCGATAAAGAACACGTTTTTAAGACCCATGTTTTGGGCCTTTTCCATGGCTACCACCATAGCCTCCCGACAGCGCTCCACGGCAATTAAGAGCACATCGGGGTTTGCTTCAGCGGTTTCAGCGGTGAATTTTCCCTTGCCGCAGCCTACTTCTACCCACAGAGCCGCGCAATCCTCTTTCAAGGTGCGCCATTTTCCCTTGTATTCTGCCGGATTGCCGATGCGATAGGCGCTTGTAGCCTCCATCCGGCTGTCCAGGTTCTTCATTTTACGCATTCTCATAGAAAAAAACCTCGTATCCATAATATATCAGTATACAGTATAGCAGAAAGAAACGCTCCCGTCAAATCCCTTCTGGCTTATTTCCGGAGCCAAATGACCCAAAATCCCTTGCTGTTTATTGCGGTTGCGCTGCTGCTGGGCGAGTGTTCGTAAAACAGTGAAAGGACAGGTATCTGCAAATGATACTTGTCCTTTCTTTATACAGTTAAGTGGGTTACTTGGCGTAACCCACTTGATATTTTTCTTTCGGTTGTCATGAAGGGAAACAGCATTATATTGCAGTGATGACAAAATACCCCAGTACCAACAAGCCGAGAACGATGCGGTAGATACCAAAGACCTTGAAGCTGTGGGTGCGGACATATTCCGTCAAGCCCTTGATAACCAGCAGGCTTACCAAAAAGCTCACGATACAGCCCACTGCCAGTACGGAAAATTCTGTCCCGTTGGGGGCGGCGGCCACACCCTCTGCAATGTCTTTTGCATACTTGAGTAGCTTCAGCATGCTGGCACCCAGCATGGTGGGAATTGCCAAAAAGAAGGAAAACTCCGCACCGGCACTGCGGCCCACGCCCAGCAGTATGGCACCCAAAATGGTGGAGCCGGAACGGGAGGTGCCGGGAATCAGTGCAAGACACTGAAACGCACCGATTAGGAGTGCGGTTTTATAGTCAATGGCATAGACATTTTCAATCTGTCTGCCCCGGGTGGCATTCTCTTTTTCCAAAAAAAGGAAGGCAATGCCGTATACTGCCAGCGCAATGGCAACCACCACATAGTTATACAGGTGTTCGTCCATCCAGTCATCCAAAAACAGGCCAATGACCGCCGATGGCAGTACTGCCACAATAACCTTAAACCATAGCTGCCAGGTGTCGTTTTTTTGGGCGGCATCCTTTTTCGGGGAGAAGGGGTTGAGCTTGTGGAAAAACAGCACAAGCACGGCAGCGATGGCACCCAGCTGAATCACCACCTGAAACATCTCGTAAAAGGCATCCGATACATTTAATTTAATAAATTCGTCCAGCAGAATCATGTGGCCGGTGGAGGAGATGGGCAGCCACTCCGTGATACCCTCCACAATGCCGAATAGCACAGATTTCAGTAATTCAATGATTGTTTCCATATGCATTCCTTTCAAATAGACGATGCGGCAGGGATTTTACGGTGCTTTTTCAACTTATACAGCTCTTCGGCGGCCAGACGGGTTTTGGTAACCACATCCCCTCCGGAGGGGAAGCAGTAATAGAGGACATCCTTGTTGCCGATAGAGATAATGTCCCCAATTTCGTACCAGTAGTAATCCGCGTTCAGACTATAGCAGGCCAAAGGACCTTGGGTGTAATGAAGCTTTCCGTCGCAGCCGGTGAGGCAGAAGCCGTTTTCATCGTGAATCAGCTTGCCGGAGCCTACCATGTAAAGCGCCTTGGTGTCCACAAGCATGCCGATTTGCACATCCTTTTCCAGCCGATAGGTGCCCTCCTCCAGCTCCCGGCGCACCTGCTGTCGCTGCCATGTGTACCAGTCGGGGATGTGGGTAAAGGCGGCATTTTCTGCGGTGAGGTAGCCGTATTCGTCCAATGTATACACCTTGCCGCAGCTTTGGCAGGTCAATGTAATGCCCTTGCCTACGGTCTGTCCCTCCACACCGCAGTGGGGGCACCGATAGAGAATCCGGTTCAGACCGTCTGCCCGGAACGGTTCGTCAATCACAATCTTATGGGCTTGCTGATAGCGGAAATTGTCAAAGGAGAAAGCACTGTCCAGAAGTTCATCCAGCTGGGCCACCGACAGCTGCTTAATCTGCTGTGGGGTTGCCAGACAGGTTACATCCGCGCGGACAGTGACCTTCCGCTTTTGCAAACAGTTGTACAGAGGGTCCCGGGCAAAAGCGCCTTGGGTAATCACTGTGACCACCGGCACATTCAACTTTTTCAGCAATACGCCCATCTTCCGGGGCAAAGTGGTGGCGGTGCCGTCGAAGGAGTAGCCGGCCTCCGGGAACATAAGCACACTGGTGCGCTTCTTCTTCAATAGGTATTCTATGTCACGAATCAGCGCCACATCGCTGACAAATTTTTGGGTGGGGATACAGCCCAACAGCCGCATGAGTAGCCCCTTTCCCACAAAGCCGTCGGAAGTGCAAACAATGCCGTAGGGTTTGGGAAAGAATATCCGGGAGGCAATCTTTAAATCGATGAAGCTGGAGTGATTCATAAGAATGAGGCAGGGCTCTTTCTTTCCGATTTTCTCCATGCCATGGGTTTCATAAGTAAATTTGGTAGGGAACAGGTCCAAAATTGCCAACAGCCGTATGATAAGCTGCAGTAAAAACATAGGCTTTAAGGGATTGCGGTGCTTTGGTCGGGGCAGTGCCATAACCTGCTCATAGGAAAGTTGTTTGGTTTTAATTTTCATGATTGAGCACCTGTTATTTCTATTTTGTACCGACATCTTACTATAAACGCCGCCGGATGGCAAGTGAAAAATTTTTCATGTTATTTCAGTTTTTTTCCGTCCAAAACGGCCTCTACCAGCCTATCGCCTTCGTAGCGCAGCTTGAGTAGGAAGAAGGGAGCGTCCGCCCACAGAAGGTCCAGGAAAATCTTATCTCCCTCCCAGGTGGGCAGGCTGTCCAAAAACTTCCGGCTGACCCAGCGCAAATCCCCCTCGTCGCAGGCTTTGAGCTCTCCTTCAAAGCCGTTGGCGGTGAACAGGTACATGTATTCCCCGTCCCAAGGACCGTTGGTTAAGAAGGTAACCACACCCCGACACTTCCAATGGGTAAGCGTCAGGCCGGTTTCCTCCTTGGCTTCACGGAGCAGACACTCGTCCGGCGTTTCATCTGACTCGAATTTGCCGCCGATGCCAATCCATTTATCTTGATTCACATCATTCTTCTTTTTGACCCGGTGGAGCATCAGAACCTCGTCCCCACGGGTGATTTAGCAAAGGGTGGAATTGTGCATAGTTTGCTCCTTATTTTATCAGCCGGATGGCGTGGTGGAGGTTTTTGACTGTGACCGTTTCGTGGCCCTGCTCCTTTTCTCCGTCCAGCGTCCACAGCATATCCGCATTTGCGTGGACAGTCACCTGCCCGGCACTGCGGAAGGTCATCATTCGACAGTTGTACTGTTGCTTTTGCACGGCGGCAATGCACTCGGCAATTTCCGTTAAATCCTTAGGTGCCCGCACCAGCAGTACCTCAAACATGCCGTCGCCCATATCCACCTGATTGGGGTCCAGGGTGAGGATACCGCCCACACTGGTGGAGTTGCATATAGCGCCGAACAGATAATCGCCCTCCAAAACATCCCCGTCCAGCTCTAGCTGTACATGGATTTTCCGAATTTGGGACAGCTCATGGATACTCTCCAGCACATAGGCGGTGTGACCCAAGGCGTTCTTTACGCTTTGAGGCGTGCTGTAGCTGGCCTTGGTAAAGGCACCAAAGCAGGCTACATAGGAGAAATATCGACTGCCGAACTGACCCACATCGTAGTGCTGGGGTGTTCCCTCGGCAATCCTCCGTGCGGCGGCCACAGGGTCGGAGGGAAGCTTGAGAGAGCTGGCAAAATCGTTGGTGGAGCCGGCGGGAATGTAGCCGATGGGCAGGTCCAGTCCCGATTCCAGCAGACCTGTGATGGTCTCGTTAAATGTGCCGTCACCGCCACAGCAGACAATTACATCCATGCCGGGGGCAAGCTTTTTTACTGCAGAGATTGCATCCTGCGGGCCGGCGGTGATATAGGTGTGCACATCGTAATCGGCCCGGTTAAATACCGTCAGAATATCCACAAGCACCCGGTTTGCCTTCCGCATACCGGCGCAGGGGTTTAAGATGAATAGCATTTTTTTCATGATTATCACCCGATTTTTATAATCCTCTGAAGCAATTATACCATCCTGAGATAAAAGAGCAAGCACAAACAGAGGAAAAAGCGAAAGTATTATAAAAAATTCCCTGTTTAGAGGGATTTACCATAGGAAACGGGGCTTGACACCGGATAAAAAGCCGGATATAATGGAGAAAATTCATAG
Organism: Faecousia sp.; assembly: GCA_045126955.1. Classification (GTDB taxonomy): domain Bacteria; phylum Bacillota; class Clostridia; order Oscillospirales; family Oscillospiraceae; genus Faecousia. The sequence continues at coordinate 17,091 of JBGVPJ010000014.1, read as the reverse complement.
GACAGTTCGTGACCATCCTGTCGGTAAACAAAACTAGGGAGAAAGATGGGCGCAGTATGCGCTCGTTTTGTTTGTGGGCACGGGTGTGCCCATTTTTTATTTTGGAGGAACGTATGCCCGGAAAAAGCCGATTTCTTGCCCACGGCGCGCTCATTGGTGCGCTGTATGTGGCGCTGACCTATTTACAGAATTTTTTAATCCCCGGCTCTGCCTCCTGGGCCATTCAGTTTCGGGCATCGGAGGCACTGTGTGTGCTGGCGCTTTTCACTCCCGCGGCAATTCCCGGGTTAACTTTGGGCTGTATGCTTTTTAACATCAGCTTTGCCGGGGCACTGCCGCTGGACTTTTTGGTGGGAAGCCTTGCTACCTTATTGGCTACCGCAGGGATGTACGGCCTGCACCCCGTGACCGTGAAGGGGTATCCCTTGCCGGCCATGCTCCTGCCGGCGGTAGGCAACGGGGTGTTGGTAGGATGGGAGCTGAGCGTGTATATTGGCGGAGGCTTTTGGCTGAACGCACTGTATGTCTTCATCGGGGAGGCGGCGGTGCTTTTGACTTTGGGAAGTGCACTGTTCTATGCCATCCGCACCCGAGGATTGGATAAACGACTGTTTGGATGAAAAAAACCACCCCTTGTGCGGCTCCGAATAAGGATGTTATTTTATCGTAGGGGCGATTCACGAATCGCCCGCAAACCTCATCAAAAGACGAACCCCGACAGAGATGCTATCTGTCGGGGTTCACTTTATCAAAATGTCAATATAGAAATCTTTTTTTCATGCAAACACCGCACTTTGTTTCGGATGTATATGGCCGTTTATCGCAAGTTTCGCATTTGTGCCACAAACGCAGCGGGCAAGCCCAAACCCCTTATTCTTCTGCGTATAACTTATCCAACTCCCAGCGGAGGGGATTTGTTTGAATATACTCTTCCAGTGCAGCATAATCTTCTCGGTTACGAATCACATGGTCATAATAACCACGCTGCCAAACGGCAACATCACCATAGTGCTGCCGAATCGCCTTGGATGCATTCGTTTTGATATAACCAATCAACTTTGACATGATGGATCTGCTTTGTAGGGGAGATTCACAAATCTCCCGCAGCACATCCTCCTCCGTAATGACTGCTATCAAATGCACATGGTTGGGCATGATCACATACCGATCAATGGTCACATGGAGATGCGCGGGAATATTTTGCATAACCGACGCTACAATCTTACCGCTGGTGGTCAATTGGGATTCGGGCGATTCGGCAGTCGCTCCTACGATGCGGGATAGGAAATGCTTTCGGTTATGGGTGCAAAAGGTGAGAAAGTATGCACCTGGAGTGTTGTAATCATAATGGGACATTCGCAATGGCTTTCTAGTGGGCAATTGATTCTCCATAATATATCACCATTGCAATGATAGCATAAAAACGGCAGAAGGACAAGCCTTCTGCCGTACTTTGTGTTTTTGCGGGCGATTCGTGAATCGCCCCTACGATAGCATCCTTATTCGGTGCCACCCCTGCGGGTGGTTTTTTTATCAGTCTTCAAATTGGAGGACATCCTTGTAGCGCTCTTTGAAAATTCCGTAGACGGCATCCAGGATTTCTTCATTTTCCACAGCCAGGTAGTTCTCGTTTTCCTCGTCTACCGGCTGTACCTCCAAAATCACGATGTCGTTGGATTCTGTAGGCATCAGCACCAAGTATTCCTTTCCCTGGTACTCGATACAATCCAAGTATTCAAAGTCCATGTCTTCACCGTTCTCGTCGGTCAGTGTCAGGATGGAGGCCTCTTCCTCCTGCAGGATTTCTTCGTTTTCCATAGTAATAACTCCTTATCGTTGAATTCTGCCGGAGCTGTCACCGCCGGCTGATTTTTCTGCTTGTGCCAAGGTGACCGTGCTGCAGTCACCCTTTATTTCTTTTTCTTCGCCTTAATAATTAGGACAGCAATTACGACAATCAGGCACAAGGCGGCAGCAACAATAATGGGTGTGATGATATTGCTGTTTGCAGGCTTTGTGGGATTAAGATTTTCGTCGGGAGGAGTATTCTCGGTAGGCTGTGTGTTCTCGGTAGGCTCTGTGTTCTCGGTAGTGGGATCAGCAACACAAGTGAAGGTGATGCGTGGCTTTTGAGAGCCTTTCGCATATCCGGTTGAATAGTTAGAATCCCAGATGTCGTTTAATTGACCGGAGTATGTAAAAGTTCTTCCGGCTTTCAGAGCTGTAAACGGTATTGCAGTTTCTACGATATAGCCGGTATCGGTGTAAGTGCTGACGCCAAACATATTGGACTTATCAAAGGGTGGCTGTTGGTCGACCTCATCAAGGGCGAGAAAAATGGTGCCATCTCCGGCATGGTGGACCTTGAATTTCACGGATTCATAGTCCACAGTTTCAATGAACCAATGCTCGATGGCATCATTTTGCCAAATCGGTCCCCATTCTTTCGTAGAAGTAGGGGTGGCGTCGTTCACAATACCACAAAGATATAAATAATTCTCATCCCACAGGAAATAGACACAGCCGGTACTGGGCATGTCATCGCCTTTAGAAAAGCCGCCCCAAGACCAAACATAAGTTTCGGCGATATTGTGGCATGCGGATTCCAGATAGATATCGTCCAATTTTCCATCTATGGTAGGCGTACCCATTACAATATCGGTGGAATTGGCTGCGTGAACAGGTGCTGCTATTAAGATTGTAAGTGTGCAAATAAGTAGAATCGCCAAGAGCATTTTCATATCGGTTACCTCCTATACTTTGTAAATGCAAATGGATACGAATTCCATTATACTTCATTATATTTTATGCGTCAATAGACCCAACAAAAAATGCCCCACCTCGTAATGAGATGGGGGCGGTTTGGGTTGTGTCATATTTTTAGAAATTTGCCACACCGGCGGATTTCATCTGCAGCTGCAGTTTATCCGCAATGAGGGCGATAAATTCCGAATTGGTAGGCTTGCCTTTGGTGTTGCTGACGGTATAGCCGAAAAATCTTTGCAGGGTGTCCAAATCCCCTCTGTCCCAGGCCACTTCGATGGCATGGCGGATGGCTCGCTCCACACGGGAAGGTGTGGTCTGGAAGGCCTTTGCCACCTGGGGGTAAAGAATCTTGGTGATGGCATTGATCACATCCATATCCTCCACGGCAATGATGATGGCTTCCCGCAAATATTGGTAGCCCTTGATATGGGCGGGGACGCCGATTTCGTGAATGATGTTGGTGACCATGGTTTCAATATTCTGCTGGTTTGTGTGACGGGATGCAGGTATCCGCAGGCTCTCCCCGCCGCGAATCTCCTCCAACCGTTCCACCAGTGCGCTCATATCGCAGGGCTTCAGCATCAAATACCGAACGCCTAAATTGGCAGCTGCCGCTGCCACATAATCGGTAATAAACCCGGAGGTGGCCAGCACAGTGGGTTTGCATTCCGGGCTGTTGATGGCTTTCAAAACGCCGATGCCGTCTTTCTTTGCCAGCATCATATCCAGCACCAATATATCCGGCTTGCGCTCCGACACAATTTTGATGGCGTGCTCCCCATCGCTGACTGTGCCTAAAACCCGAAAGCGGTTAGTCTGATGTAGGGCGGCGGTAAGGCTGCTGCAAAATTCTTCCGAATTGTCCGCAATGACTACGGAGGTGTGATTGTCCATAACTTCCTCTCCTGACTTTTGAGATTTCCCCTTCAGCAGATGACATGCCTGCTGCTCTTTGGTAGGCGGCCTACCGCGTTGCGACAAATATAATTTAGCATAACGGCTTGCTTTTTGCAAGGAAAAATAAAAACAATTGCTCGACAAAAAACGACTTTATTCGCAAAAAATAGCAGAAAACCAAACTTTTCGACGGGTTTCGACCTGTGGATAAAATTCTGTGGTGCGGCCCGTGAAGCAGGCACTGTCATGTAAAAGAAACAAAGGCTTTTTTGCAGAAGGAATCTGCTTATGAACGACGTTTGCAGCTTAGCCCCGATTTACAATGGCTTTGATGCCCTTGTTTTGCAACTGATATGGCAGCGATGGCTCAAACGGCAACACAGCGCACGGAGTTTTCCTATCGGTTTTCGACTCCGAAACCGACGGAGGGCTTGCGTAGGGGCAATTTGCTCAGGAAAATATATCAAAACGCACAAAATATAAAGGAAACTTCTGTAACAATTTACAATTGGCGGTTGCGGATTCTTGTGGTATGATATTACCATCCCTACGCATGACCTCTACTCCACAAAATAGAGGTTATGACGTAAAAAAAGGAGGAAAATAAACCCCGTCTGACTCACGGTGCGGCAGTGTGGAGACCTGTCGTAATACTGCGCGGTATTATTTTGACCGGCAGCGAGAGCATACGCGAGGAGTCGGTATGCTTAGAGTCGTAAACGTATGGCAACTGTAACACTGAAGAACGTCAAGAAACTCTATCCCTACATGGGTGATGAGGAGAAGAAGGCCAGAAAGCAGAGAGAAAAGGAAGGCGTTTCCAAGAAGACCAACCTGCAGATCACTGACAAGGGTGTCGTGGCTGTTCAGGAGTTCAACCTGGAAATCGCTGACAAGGAATTTATCGTTCTGGTCGGTCCTTCCGGCTGCGGTAAGTCCACCACTCTGCGTATGGTCGCAGGTCTGGAAGAAATTACCGAAGGCGAACTGTGGATTGGCAATAGAATGGTCAATGACGTAGCGCCCAAGGACCGTGATATTGCTATGGTTTTCCAGAACTATGCTCTGTATCCTCACATGACTGTGTATGATAACATGGCATTTGCGCTGAAGCTGCGCAAGACCCCTAAGGGCGAGATTGACAAGAAGGTTAAGCAGGCAGCTGAGATTCTGGACATCACCGAGTATCTGCACCGTAAGCCGAAGGCTTTGTCCGGTGGTCAGCGTCAGCGTGTGGCTATTGGTCGTGCTATCGTCCGTGACCCTCAGGTCTTCCTGATGGACGAGCCTCTGTCCAACTTGGACGCCAAGCTGCGTAACCAGATGCGTGCTGAGATTATTAAGCTGCGCCAGCGTATCAATACAACCTTTATTTATGTTACCCACGACCAGACCGAGGCTATGACTCTGGGCGACCGTATCGTCATCATGAAGGACGGCTTCATCCAGCAGATCGGTACTCCTCAGGAGGTCTTTAATCACCCCTATAACCTGTTCGTAGCAGGCTTCATCGGATCCCCCCAGATGAACTTCTTCGATGCCAAGCTGCTGAAGAAGGATGGCAAGTATGCTGTGGAGCTGCACGGCCATGTGGTTGAGCTGAGCGAAGAAAAGCAGGCTGCCCTGGCTGCCAATAATGTTGCTGAGCAGGCCGTCACTCTGGGTGTTCGTCCCGAGCATATCACCATCGGTGATTCCGGCGTTGATGCAACCATCGACGTGCACGAGCTGATGGGTTCTTCCATCCACCTGCACATGAATTCCCACGGCAAGGATATCGTGGCTGTGGTTGCTACCATGGACATGACCGAGGCCGAGGTTGCCGGTTTGAAGTCCGGTACTGCTATTTCCTACAACTTTGGCGGTCACAACTGCCATGTGTTCAGCAAGGACACCGGCATCAATCTGGAAGCTTAATTTACATGAGAAAACAAAGCCTGCATACGCAGGCTTTGTTTTTTTGTATAAGAATACCACCGGCTGTGCCGGTGGTTCCAAAAAGCTTTCGCTATGCCCAGTTTTGCCGCAGCGGAAAGCCTCCCCTGTGTAAGGGGAGGTGTCACGGCGTTAAGCCGTGACGGAGGGGTTGTGCTCGTAGTGACAATCCCCCAGTCACCGCGGTGCGGTGACAGCTCGCTGAGGCGAGCCCGGTCGGCGGCTCTGACAGCCCACCGGGCTGTCATTCACTACCGCCGACTGCGCTGCGCTTACCCATTACACAAGGGGGCCTTAGTGCGCACCTAACCGCATCTGCGGTGGTGGGGCACCACACGCAAGCGAAAGAAAACTCGATGAGCCTATAGGCTCGGCAGGTTGTAGGCCCTAAGGGGGCCTGTGCATACCACCGGCACGGCCGGTGGTTATGATTAGTTACAGTTCTTTTTCCAGCGTTTCCAGGAAGGTCTCTTCGCCCCAGGTGTTCAGCTTGAAAAACAAGCCTTGACTGCCCCCGGAGGTGATGGCGCACAGGTGAATCTCCGGACCGGCTTGAAACAGAGTTACATTCATGCTCACCCGGTTGCCGCCGGCGTAGCTGTACCGCTCGAAAACCCGGACACTGCATCGACCTTGGGCGGTTTTATAATCCACGCGCTCCTCCATGGAGGCGGAAATGCTTCCGTTCATCACGATTTTTTCCACCTTTGCCAAAAGAGCGTCGAAATCGCCGGTAAATTTGCGCTGAAACATTGCCATAAGCGGCTCCTTTCTAAACATCCGGTGGAATCTCCCACCGGATGTTATTTAAAACAGCATCACAATTCCTGCAAGCACCAGTAGCACACAGAATCTTTTCATGGCAATTACTTACCGGCGAGAATCTGTGCCAGCTTGGAGTCGGCATCCAAAATAACGGTCTTTTCACCCTCGCTCAGGCTCTGCTTCAGGGCATCCAGTGCCAAAATGAACTCGTAAAACTCCTTCTTGTCGTCGCTGTCATAGGCCTCGGCCAGCTTTCGCATGTACTCGGCCTCACCCTCGGCCTCCAGCTTTGCAGCTTCGGCTTCGGCGTTGGAAACCATGATGTTCACCTGCTTATCCACATCGTTGCGGATAATGGAAGCCTCGTAATTACCGTCGGCGGTGAACTTGGAGCCCATCTGATTCCGCTCGGAAATCATACGGGAGTAGACCGCATTCAGGTTGCTCTCGGGCAGGTCGAAGCGCTTGATTTTCACATCCAGCACATTGATGCCGTAGTTCTGTGCCTTTTCATTCACGGTGGTGGCAATGCCGTCGTAAATTTCATTGCGCTTGCCGCCGTCCTCCATGTTGATGATGTCCGCCTGTGCCAGGGTACCCATGGCGTTCTTCAATGCGGTGTAGGTCTGGTCACCAAGCCGCTGCTCAGCCACGGTGGCATTTCCAAGGGTCTGATAGAACTTCAGAGGGTCGGAAACCTCCCACAGCACATAGCAGTCCACGGTCATGTTCTGCTTGTCAAGGGTAATCACCTCGGAGGGAGGAATGTCATAGAGCTGAGTGGCACTGGAGAAGTACTTCACCGAGTGCAGGAAGGGCACCTTAAAGTGCAGACCCGGCTGGTCGGTGGTTGACACGATTTTAGAAAACTCCACCACGCAGGCGTATTGGTTTTCACGGACAGTATAGAAGCTGTTGGCCGCCACAATAACCAGCAACAGCACAATGGCTACAATAATGACACTTTTTTTCATGGTTACTTACCTCCTATGGAAGTCATGGGCTCCAAAGGCAGAAGCATCTGCACATCGGAGCTGCTGCCGGCGGTATTGATATACAGCTTCACGCCGGGAAGAATCTGGGAAATCGCTTCGTAGTACATCCGGGAACGGGTCATCTCCGGATTTTGGGCGTATTCGGCATACATAGCTTTAAACATTGCCACCTGCTGGATGGCCTCGTTGATACGCTTTTGCTTTAGGTACTCTGCGTTCTGAATCAGCTTATCCGCCTGGGCCTGTGCTTGGGGAAGCTGAGCATTTTGATAGGCTTTGGCATCGTTGACCACGGTTTCAGCCTGCTGTTTGGCAGTTTCCACCGCCTTGAAGGCCTCAATAACCTCCTGCGTGGGAGGATCGGCGTCTTGAATCTTCACATCCACCAGTGTCAAACCAATGTTGTACTCATTCAAAATCTCTGTCACCAGATCCTTTACCTGCATTTGGATGTTCTCCTTGCCGTCGGTAAGCACGGCATCCACACTGGAGGAGCCCACTACATTACGCACCTGGCTCTGAATGAGATTTTTCAGAATTTCCTCCGGTTTTTGGGAAGAGAACAGGTACGCCACCGGGTCGGATACCTTATATTCCACGAAAAAGTCGATATTTACGATGTTGTAGTCGCCGGTAATCATGGCACTTTCCTCGGGTTTTGCCACATACCCAAGGTCGTTGTTCGCACTTGTATAGCCCAGTTCGATTTTTTGATAGACATTTACATCTACCTTGTGTGCCTGTTGGATACCGAAGGGCAGTTTAAAGTGGACACCGGCATCGGTCACCTCTGTGACGGCGCCGAAGGTGGTGATGACTGCCTGCTGCTTGTCATCGACAGTGTAGAAGCAGGTGGTGCCTGCAATAATGAGCACCAAAATCACCGCCACAGCAATAATGGTGTTTCGGATACTTTTCATGTTGACAGGCATTTTTTTGTTGGGAGACCAGTTGTAGGTTCCGTTTTTTTCCATTTTACATCTTTCCTTTCTGTTACGTAGATTGCAGGTTGCTTAACATCTGCTCAGCCTCTTGGGTCATTCGGGCGGCCAGCCATGCGGTGAGCATAATCCGCAGAACCTCCTTCACCCGCACCTTAGCGCCGGGCACCGGTTCCACATAGTCCGCCAGCTCTTCGTCAAGGATGGACTCCCGAAATTCTGCTTGGTATAGCTCCTTGGACCGGGCGGCCAAGCGGACAAACATGAAGTAGAGCACGGAGTCGTCAATCGTGTCGTCGCTTTCGTCGTCCAGTTGGCCGTTCACATAGCCAAGGAGGCTACAGATGCGCTCCAAGGGCAGAACGCTCTTGAGCATATTGATGTTAATAATGCGGCACAGCTGACGCAGAGTATACCGCTTGTTTTGAGGGCCGGTAAGGAAGCCGCGCTTCACCCAGTTCTGAATAATATAGCTTTCCAGACCGGTGATGGCGGAAACCTGACTGAGCACCATGCCTCCGGGGATAAACATGGCATGAAATTGCTCCGCGATATGTCCGGCATCTTCACGGGGTGCGGTGAGCACCGTGCCGGGAATTGTCCAGTTCATTGCAATCACACCTCCGTTCTTTGTGGTGATATGATAATATCATAAGGTCAGCTGATTGTCAATAGCTATTTCATGATTTTTAGTTATCTGTTTTGGCCAAGATACAAAAAACTGTTTTTCCCCCGTGTAGTGGACGGACAACCCTGTTCTGGACAGCGTAATTTGCGATATGCGGCCGAAGCAAAGCCGGCCGCCATAATTTTTAGGGCGGCCCCACCCGGTTGTGAGGCCGCCCCATTGTTATTCTGTTTTGTTTTTATGTTCCTTATTTCTCCAGCATATGGACATTTAGGTGAGGATAGGTCATTTCGATGCCGCGGGCGTCAAAGGTATCCTTGAGGTTATCCCGAATCTGAGAATTTACAGTCCAGTAGTCTGCTGTGGCTGTCCACACCCGCAGAACATAGGAGATACTGTGGTCGCCATAGTCGGTTACGGTTGCAAAGGGAGCCGGATCCTTCAGTACCAGAGGCAGATCTGCCATGGACAGCAGGGTTTCCAGCACATAAGCAGGCTTGGCATCATAGGAAGCAGTAACAGCAATCTCCAAACGACGGGTGCCGGTGACAGTGAAATTGATAATTTCAGCCGCTACCACAGCGGAATTGGGGATTGAGATGATCCTGTTGTCGGGGGTGACGAGCTTGGTGTAGGCCAGGCCCACTTCCTTTACAGTGCCGGACTTACCTGCGATTTCCACAAAATCATTTGCGGTAAAAGGCTTGGTGTGCAGCAGGGTGAAGCCACCGAAAATGTTGCTTAAGGCGTTCTGCAGGGACAGTGAAATGGCCAAAGTCAGTACGCTTGCCAGTGCCACAACACTGGTTACATCGATGCCCAAACGGGAAGCTACGATCAGACCGAGAATCAAGTACAATACAGGCTTGATGACACCCAGCAACAGCCGGACAAGCTGCGGATCCAGCATGGTTTTTTTCAGTGCTGCCTCCAATATCTTCATCACCAGCATGACTGCAAAAATTCCGATTACGGTGATAATCACTGCAGGCAGAACCTTACCTGTGGCAAAGTAAGTAAGATTGGCTAAAAATTGTTGCATTGGTATAAACCTCCTTGGTTTTCGCTTTACCCTTATATTATAGCACTTTGCTTTGCGTTTGCAAGGGGATTAAAACCGTCCCTAAACAATCTTCCGCTTTTTTGTTAAATATATTGCTGTAATGTATGATACGTTAATCTGTGATGACCGGCCGGATATTATGACGCCCCCAAGACTATTTTTATGTTTATCTGTATATTTTTGCGTCTGCTGGCAAACAATACCTGCGAACACAAAAACAGGAGGTTTTTCCATGATTCGAGTTCGTATTATCGGCTTCTGTCTGGCACTGTGCTGCCTGCTGGGGCTGGGAATCGGTGCCACCGCCTCTCAGGTGGACTGTGACACCGTGTACTGCTTCACCGGGCAGGAGTTTGCCACAGAGGAGGAGCCGCTGGCCGGCATCTGTATCACCGGTCTGCCCTCCCCCAAATCCGGCACCGTACTGCTGGGCACCCGGGTGCTGCGCCCCGGTGACATTCTCACCGCAAGTCAGCTTAGCCAGATGACCTTCCATCCCCTGCGTACCCAAGAGGATGCCCAAGCCGTCATCAGCTATTTGCCCATCTACAAAAATCGGGTAGAGAAGACAGCCACCATGACCCTCGGCATCCGTGGCAAGGAGGACAAGGCCCCTGTGGCACAGGATTCCTCCATTGAAACCTATAAGAATCTGTCCAACGACGGTATTCTGAAGGCCAATGATCCGGAGGCTCAGCAGCTTACCTTTACCGTGGTCCGCGGACCGAAACGGGGTACTGTGGAGGTAAATGGAGACGGCACCTTCACCTACACGCCAAAAAAGAACAAGGTGGGTGTGGACTCTTTCACCTACACCGCCACGGACCCTGCCGGGAATGTTTCCCGTGAGGCCACCGTCACTGTGCAGATTCTCAAACCCAGCGATGCCCGTCAGTATGCTGACACCGCAGGCCATTCCTGTCGGTTCGAGGCGGAGTGGATGCGGAACACAGGTCTGTTTGTAGGCGAGCAGGTGGGCGGCAGTGCCTGCTTCTATCCCGAAAAAACCATCAGCCGCGGGGAATTTCTTGCCATGGTGATAAAAGTGCTGGATATCCCTCTGGAGAACACAGACAGCGCACAAGTGCCTGCCAACACACCCCAGTGGCTGAAGCCGTATCTGCTTGCTGCCCAGCGCAGCGGTCTGCTGGCAAATTGGCAGAATACCGCTTCCCTGTCTGACCCCATTACCGGCGCAGAAGCAGCAGTGGTGCTGCAAAACGCCTTGGATTTGACCGTCAGCAGTAAAGTACTGGAGGCAGAGCAAACCGCCGCCAAGGATGAGGCACTGCCCTCTTGGGCCGCCGCCAGTTTGACGGTTATGGCAGAAAACGGTGTCGTATTGGGCGCCAACGATGCCATGACCCGGGCAGAGGTAGCCAAAACCCTTTATCAAGTGAGCAAGCTGGCATTGGAAGCCCCCGGCATGGCGGTTTTCAGAATACAGCAGTAAAAAGACACTCCGCAGGAATATTCCTGCGGAGTCATTTTCTTTATTCCAGCTCAAAAGCGCCGGTGTAGAGATGGTAGTAGGTGCCTTGTTGGGCAATCAAATCTGCGTGGGTGCCCCGCTCAATGATACGGCCCTTATCCAGCACCATAATGCAATCGGCATTGCGAACTGTGGACAGCCGATGGGCAATCACAAAGGTGGTTCTACCCTGCATGAGGGCATCCATGCCCTTCTGCACCAGCGCCTCCGTACGGGTGTCGATGGAGGAGGTGGCTTCATCCAGAATCATCACAGGGGGGTCTGCTACCGCCGCCCGTGCAATGGCAATCAGCTGCCGCTGGCCTTGACTGAGCTGGGCGCCGTTACCGGTGAGCATGGTGTTGTAGCCCTCGGGCAGACGGGTGATGAAGTCATGGGCATTGGCGGTTTTGGCGGCCTGCACACATTCCTCATCGGAGGCGGCGAGGTTGCCGTAACGGATATTGTCCATCACCGTGCCGGTGAACAGGTTGGTGTCCTGCAACACCACACCCAAGCTTCTCCGCAAGTCAGACTTACGGATTTTATTGATATTGATGCCGTCATAACGGATTTTGCCGTCGGCAATGTCGTAGAACCGGTTAATCAGGTTGGTAATGGTGGTTTTGCCGGCGCCGGTAGCACCAACAAAGGCCAGCTTTTGGCCGGGGTTGGCATAGAGGGTGATGTCGTGGAGCACGGTCTTCTCCGGCACATAGCCGAAGTCCACCTCTTGCATAGTGATATCACCGGTAAGCTTGGTATAGGTGACGGTGCCGTCAGCCTGGTGGGGGTGCTTCCATGCCCAATAGCCGGTGCGCTCACTGCATTCGGTGACGGTGCCATCCTCGGCAATGCGACAGTTTACCAATGTCACATAGCCGTTGTCCTCTTCCTCCGATTCATCCATCAGCTCAAAAATCCGTTCCGCACCGGCCAGCGCCATAACGATGGCGTTAATTTGGTTGGAAAGCTGGCTAATAGGCATATTAAAGGAACGGCTCAGTAGCAGGAAGGTCACCAAGTCACCCAAGCTCAGGAGCTTCTCTCCGGAGCTAATGGCAATCAAACCGCCCACAATGGCCAAAATTGCATACTGAATATAACCCAGATTGTTATTCACAGGGCCCATCATGTTGGAGAAAGCACCGGCCTTAAATGCATTTTGCCGCAAATCCTCATTCAGGGCGTCAAATTCCTTTTTGCAGGTATCCTCATGGCAGAATACCTTAACCACCCGCTGACCCTCAATCATCTCCTCAATATAACCGTTGAGGGCGCCCAACCGTTTTTGCTGGGCAATGAAAAACTTGGCGGAACGGCCGGTGACAAACTTAGTGACCATCACAATGCCGAAGACTGTCACCACCATCACACCGGTGAGAATCAGGGAGGTGGACAGCATAGTTACCATCACCACGATCAACGTGACCACCGAGGACACGGTTTGTGGGATGGACTGAGAAATCATCTGCCGCAGGGTGTCGATGTCGTTGGTATAACGGCTCATCACGTCGCCTACAGGATGGGTATCGAAGTAACGGATGGGTAGCCGCTGCATGTGGGTGAACATCTGGTCTCTGATGGTTTTTTGGGTACCCTGCGTGACACCCACCATCAGGTAGTTGTAAAAGAATGCAGACAGTAAGCCTAGCAAGTACAGCAGCGCCAATCCGATCAGATACCGAATCAGCGGACTGTAATCCGGGGTATCCTGCGTAAGCATCGGCCTGATATAATTGTCAATCAGTGTACCCAGAGACTTAGAGCTCATGGTCTGTGCCAGAGAGGTGAGAAGAATACACACCACCACAACAGCCAAAATTGCCTTATACTTTGCCATGTAGCCCAGCAGACGGGCGATGGTCTTCTTGGGGTTCTTGGCTTTGCGGCCGTCCCCACTCAATCTTACAGGAGGCATTATTCGTCCCCTCCTTTCGTCTGGGAATCATAGACCTCCCGATAAATAGCAGAGGTCTTCAACAGCTCCTCGTGGGTGCCCTTTGCGGCGATTTTGCCGCCGTCCAGCACCAAAATCATATCCGCTTCCTGCACCGAAGCCACCCGTTGGGCGATAATCAGCTTGGTGGTGCCGGGAATCTCCTCAGCAAAGGCCTTGCGGATAAGGGAATCGGTGTGGGTATCCACAGCGGAGGTAGAGTCATCCAAAATCAAAATTTTCGGCTTTTTCAACAGCGCCCGTGCAATGCAAAGCCGCTGCTTCTGTCCACCGGAGACATTTTTACCGCCCTGCTCGATGTGGGTGTCATAGCCGTCGGGGAAGCCTATGATAAAATCATGGGCGCAAGCCAGACGGCAGGCGTGCTCCATCTCCTCGTCGGTGGCGTTGGGGTCACCCCAACGCAGGTTCTCTTTGATGGTTCCGGAGAACAGCACATTCTTTTGCAGCACCATGGAAACCGCATCCCGGAGGGCATGAATATCATAATCCCGTACATCCACGCCGCCCACCAGCACCTGACCCTCGGTCACATCGTAAAGACGGGGAATCAGCTGCACAAGGGTGGATTTGCTGGAGCCGGTACCGCCCAAAATGCCCACCGTCATACCGGGGGCAATATCCAGATTGATATCCTCCAATGCATTCCGGTCGGCTTCTTTTGCATAACGGAAGGACACATCCTTAAAGGAGATAGAGCCGTCAGCCACCTCTGTAACCGGTTGCTTCGGCTGGTCCAAATCGGGGGTTTCCGTTAAAATCTCATAGGTACGGCGCAGAGGCGCCCGGGTCATGGTCAGCATGACAAAAACCATGGACAGCATCATAAGAGAACTGAGAATCTGGCCATTGTAGGTGAACATGGAGCTGAGCTGACCGGTGGTTAGGCCCAAATCGGGGTTATTGCCGGATTGGACTACCATGGTGGCGCCCAAATAGGAGATGAGTAGAATGCAGGTATAGATAGCCAACTGCATAAAAGGATTGTTGAAGGCCATAATCCGCTCGGCTTTTTTGAAATCTTGGTACACAGCGCCGGAAATATCGGTAAATTTCCGGGTTTCCTCCTCCTCGCGGACAAAAGATTTTACCACCCGCATGCCGTGAAGGTTCTCCTGTACTACGTTGTTAAGACGGTCGTAGGTCTTGAATACCCGCTCAAAAATGGGATGCACCAGCTTGATAAGGGTGAACAGCGCCAATGCCAGCAGCGGCAGAACAATGCCGTAAATGAGGCACAGCCGGGGGCTGATGGCAAAAGCCTTTGTGGAGGCCAGAATCAACATCATGGGACAGCGGATAGCCATACGGATGCACATTTGGAAGGCCATCTGCAGATTCGCCACGTCCATGGTCAGTCGGGTGACGATGGAGGATGTTGAGAATTTATCAATATTGTGAAAATCAAAATTCTGTACCCGGTGGTACATATCCTGCCGCAGATTTTTGCCGAAACCGGTACCAGCCCGGGAGGCAAATACTGCCGAGGCCACGCCAAAGCACAGAGAAATCAATGCATACAGCACCAGCAGGGCACCATACCGAAGTACCGCATTCATATCCTGCAGCTCCACGCCGTAGTCCACAATTTTGGACAGCACCCCAGGAATCTGCACCTCCATGTACACTTCACCGATCATGCACACAGGGCTTAAAATTGCCGCCCATTTATACTCCCGGATGCTCCGGGCAAGCCGACTTATCATAGGTCGTTCCTCCTCTTGGAAAATCCTTGCTTAATATATTATTGTACCAAACATTACCAGCTTTGCAAGAGGGGTTATAAAAAAGTTTACAATTTTCTTTTCCTTTGCTATACTTATGAAAAGGATGTGAGAAAATGCTTGGAGATTGTCATATGCATATGGTGCTGGACGGGGTGGACTGGAAACAGGCAATCCACCGTCACAGTGCAAAGCCTGAGGACTGCTATATTCGTGAAATGTTGGGTCGGTATCAAGATTTAGGCTATACCTACCTTCGGGACGGGGGTGACCGCTGGGGTGTGGGTGCAAGAGCAAGAGAACTGGCGGCCGAGTACGGCATCACCTACCGCACACCCCTTTCTCCCCTTTGTCATATTGGCCATTACGGCAGTTTTATCGGCACCGCCTATGAAAATTTGTCCCAATATGCGGCCTTAGTGGCGCAAATACGGGATTCCGGCGGAGATTTTATTAAAATCATGATATCCGGATTGATGGATTTTAACCATTTTGGAGTGCTGACACAGCCGGGACTTGACGAAAAAGAGATTGGCGAGCTTATCCACATTGCTAAGGAGGAGGGCATGGCGGTGATGGCCCACGCCAATGGGGCATCTACCGTCCGGGCGGCGGCAGAGGCCGGGGTAGACTCGGTGGAGCATGGTGCGTATTTGGATACAGCCGCGCTGCAGGCCATGAAAGACAGCGGCACCGTGTGGGTGCCCACACTCTCCACCATCGGCAATTTGCGGGGCACCGGGCGGTTCTCAGAAACAGATGTACAGCGAATTTTAGACAGTGCCTTAGAGAATGTGGCCGCCTTTTCTGCCATGGGCGGCCTGCTGGCTTCCGGTACCGATGCCGGTGCTTGGGCAGTGCCCCACGGAAGCACCACCGAGGTAGGGTACTTTGCCATGGCCGGTGTGGGTGCTGATGTGCTTGCCCGGGGACTTTCCGCCATACAAGCAAAATTTTAACCCGGAGGGATTCCCTCCGGGTTTATTCTATCCAAAAAACAGTCCGTATCTGCCGTTACAGAGCAAGTTAGGCCCTTGTGGTCACGCTTGCAGATATCAGTCGAAGAAGTCCTTAATGGTATCGAAGAACTTGTTGCGCTTGGGATTGGATTTTCCGTCCAGGGAGTCATCCAACTGACGGAGTAAATCCTTCTGCTCACGGGTCAGCTTAGTGGGCGTTTCCACCACCACGTTGAACCGGTGGTCACCCCGGCGCTTGGGATTGTTCACATAGGGGATGCCCTTGCCGGTGAGGGCAAAGGATTTGCCGGTTTGGGTGCCCTCGGGGATTTCAAACTTCACCTTGCCGTCCAAGGTAGGCACCTCAATTTCTGCACCCAGTGCTGCCTGGGTGAAGGTGATGGGTACCTCGCAGTACACATTGACACCGTCTCGCTCAAAAATGGGGTGGCGCTTGATGTAAATTTCCACCATCAGATCCCCGTTGGGGCCGCCATTAAAGCCTACACAGCCTTCGTTGCGCACGCGGACGGTCTGTCCCGCATCCACACCGGCAGGTACCTTCACATTGATTCTGTTGGTGCGGCGCACCTTGCCCTTACCACGGCAGGTGTTACAGGGATTCTTGATAATCTTGCCCCGTCCGGAGCACTGAGGACAGGTGGTTTGGGACTGCATCTGCATGCCCATGAAGTTTTGGGTGGTACGCACCTGACCGGTGCCGCGGCACTGAGAGCAGGTCTCTGTTGCTCCATCGGCAGAGCCGGTGCCGTTACAAACGGAGCAGTTTTCAATCCGTTGGGCGGCAACTTCCTTTTCTACACCGAAAGCAGCCTCCTCAAAGGTCAGCTCCAGCCGGGAGACCACATTTTCGCCCCGGCAGGGTGCGTTCTGGGAAGCCGCGCGGCTTCTGCCGCCGCCGAAGATATCTCCGAAGATGTCCCCGAAGTCACCGAAACCGCCAAAGCCGCCGAAGCCGCCGAAACC
>JBGVPJ010000013.1:0-23477 GCA_045126955.1 Faecousia sp. | reverse complement strand
TTAAGGGTACCAAGTACGAGCCGATTATTCTTCCGATACAAATCGCCTATTACACAGGCGTTCGTCTTGGCGAAGCATGTGCCCTATCCTGGCAAGACATTGATCTGAAGAAACAATATCTGACCGTCCGCAGAAGTCTATCCTATAACAGTTCAAGACACAAAATGGAGATCGGCCCAACCAAGCGCAGCAAGGTGAGAACCATCGACTTTGGTAACACGCTTACGGAAATACTGCGAGAAGCCAGACTGCAACAGCAGCAGGCTGAAAGAGATTGCGGAAGCTATTACCAAAGGAACTACTTCACAAAGGTCAACGATAACGGAAGAATCCACTACGAGATCTATAAGCTTGATGCCTATGAGATCCCACCTTTGGAGTACACCGGAATTGATCTCGTGTGCAGGCAGGCCGATGGTCGATTTATCCATCCGCAGAATATCATCAAGCAGTGTACAATTATCGGAGAGACTCTTGAAGGCCTTGAAGGTTTTCATTTTCACCGACTCCGTCACACGTATACGAGTAACCTGCTTTCGCTCGGCGCAACGCCCAAGGAAGTACAAGAATTGCTTGGTCATTCCGATGTGAACATGACATTGAACGTGTATGCCCATGCAGCTCGCGACTCCAAACGGAACTGTGTGAAACTTCTTGACAAATTAGAGACCGGTTAAGCCTCAAAACCTTCCCTTAAAATCATCAAAATCAACAGCATATAAGCAAAAAACTTTCCCTTAAAATTTCTCGTAAGGGAAATTTTAAGGGAAATTCCATGTCCAAACCTAAGAAAAACCGCGAAAAAGCCCGTCAAATCAAGGGTTTAGGAAATTCTGGTTTGAAAAAAATTTTTAACAAAAAACAGCATATTTTGACCTATACATAGCAAAAAGCGGAGTGAAATTTCACTCCGCTTTTGTCATCTGTCAAAGAACTTTTCTTGTTTTTCAAGAAAGCGTTGTCGCTCAGTATCGGTTAAATTATTAAAATTAGTAAGAACTTTTGATATTTTTTTATTTTTTGTCAAGCGTTTGACTCTGCTCACTTGTATTGGATATGTAAATAGAGTTAGGAAAAATCCGTTTCCAAGAACATCGGCAAAAGCAAACGTTTTAGCAAATTTCAGCACGTCTTTACGATTGGTTTCATAAGCGTCGGTTAATTTATAAAAATCATTGAAATTTCTCACTTCAAAAAATGAATAAATCATTGGAACTAATTCTAATATGTCAAATTTGTCAAACGTTCCAAAAACATAGTTCTGCAAAGTGATATCCAAACGGTCACCATCTTGTAAACCCTTAATATGATAGTTACAACCAACGCGTAGAATCATCTTATCCAGAGAATTCATCAAAAAGCCGGTAGCCTTTTTGGCAAGCTTATCTTTCCAATCATTCTCCTCGATTTCTTCTAAAACGGATTTTACATCTGCTGTTATCGGAATAAGAGATAAAGAAAACTCATTATCAAAAACTTCTGCTGTGATTGAAGAGGAAGTCATCCCTTCCTCGCATAAAGCTGAAATATAGTAGTATCGTTCACCCTGAGAATCGGATAGTTTTATTTTGCAGTCATAAATACTTTCTTTTAGAACAAGAGAAATTTTCACCCAATCACCGCCTTTAATTTATTATAGCATATTTAATTTTAAAAGTAAATTCTCACAGTATAAATTCCATTTGATCACAAATAATAACATCACGATTTAAAATTTGTGATGTAGGGGACGGTGCGGGTGTCCGGTGGACACCTCTGCAAAGCAGAAGCACCGACCGAGGCAGCAGCCGAGACCGCCTTCGACGTCCCGTCAGGCTTTGCGCAAACTCACGGGCGGTCGTGGGCGCCCGCCCCTACAAAATGCTAATAAGGAGAGATTTATATATTATGAAAGCAACAGGAATAGTTCGTAGAATCGAGGCTTGTGTTATAATAGGGCAAACCGCTTGAAGTTCGAATAAACACTAGGGGTTTCGATGGTTTGCCCTATTGAACACAAGAGTGTCAAAAACGGGTTTTATGGCGGTTTTTATACATAGCAAAAGCGAGGTGAATTTCACCTCGCTTTTGTGATTAATTTTCCAATTTATATGTTTTAATTGTTTCAGTGCTTTCGGTTTTATTGGCGGCAATAAAGCAAACTAACTTATCTTCGGTTTTATCAGATTCTATTAAAATCCATTCATTTGTGCTTGATTCAAGATAGTATACAAATTCAGCATAACTTTCGTGTTTTACTTTTTGGATAACGGTTTTAATTGTGCGATTTACTCTGTTTGCAATATGCTCAACAATGTTATTCTCAAACTCGTCAAGGTTGTCGAAATCCCACTCTTGCCACGAAACCTCGTCATCAACAGAAGCGTATAAATATTTTTTACCATCACATTTTTGTGTGCAAATCTCAAGCATTAGTTCCATATTATCTTTTGAGCCAGCAAAAGCAACGGTAAAATCGTCATAATCTATAAAATTATCAATGCCACATTTTTGGCTAACTGCTTGCTTAATTCTTAAAATACAATCTTTTTCTCTTTGAATATCTTCTTCGAGCGTTTTGGTTGAGTGAAAGAATTTGAATAATGACATATGTTTCACCTCGCTTTTGCTATGTGTTTACAGATGAATTTATTGCAAGGCAACTCTAAAAATAGGTAGTTTCGTTTTTTCTAAAGTTTCAACTGCAGCAATTAGAGCAGTGGGAGAGCTGTTGCCAAAATCAACATGTATGTATATCCCTCTTGGGTGATCGCCATCGGGTAAACTATCAACATCAGAAACATAATGAATAGGTTTCAAAAAATGGCGTTTGTTGTATTTGGTAACAAATTGCTCCAAAGCACTAACAGCGGTTACTATTTGTTCTTGCGTTGGTTGTGAATCTAAAATGATTTCAAAAATAACATCCGGATAACCCTCGCAATATGCGTCAACTCTAAATGCTTGAAAATTATCTAATTGTTCAATAATGGGGTCTGCCATAAAATCACCGCCTTTTCTTTTATTATAGCACGTCGAAATCAAAAAGTAAATCCTGCGGTATAATTGACCTTTGTTTGCAGATACTAACAGCGTAATTTGTAAAATAAGGAGATAGATATATATGAAAGCAACTGGTATCGTCCGTCGGGTGGACGACCTCGGGCGTATTGTGATTCCGAAAGAAATTCGCCGCACCCTTCGCATCCGCGAGGGCGATCCGCTGGAGATTTATACCGAGAAGGACGGGGGTGTGATTTTTCGAAAATACTCCCCCATGAGCGACTTGCAGGATTTTGCCACACAGCTTTGCGATTCTATCGGTGCCAGCACCGGGCGGATTGCCGCCGTGTCCGACAGAGATGTCATTATTGCCCTGTCCGGCGCGCCCAAACGGGATCTGATAGACAAGCCAAACTCCCCGGAGCTGGACAAGCTCATGGAGCAACGCATCCACTATCGCTATAAACCCGGTGATCCCCCTGTCCGGCCCACCGACAGCTCTGAGAAATACCGACTGGGTGTGGCCTCTCCCATCCTCAGCCAGGGGGATTTGATGGGGTGTGTTATGCTCTTGATGGGAGACGACAGTGCCCCCGTCACCGAGGTCGACCAAAAACTGGCGCAGACCGTTGCGGGGTTTTTGGGCAAGCAGATGGAAAGCTAATCAGCAGAGGTATCCCTTGGCATACCTCTGCTGATTTAGAGGTCCAAAAAACTGCCGTTTATCCCTCGTTTGCGATACAATCGTATCACAAACGGGGGGCATTTTTGTATGGAAAATACGGATGTACAAAGAAACAATCGTAAAACTATTGTAAATCAAAAAGGACACAGAATTTCTCCTGTGTCCTTTTGTGCTTTATGGAGCGGTGCTGTACAAAGACTTAATTTTTCTCTTGTAGAGCCTGGTATACAGAATCAGCGACACCGTTACACTGACGAGTTCTGCGATGGGAAAGGCCCACCATACGGCGTGGACATTCCCGGTAAGACTCAGCAGATAGGCTACCGGCAACAGTGCAATCAGCTGACGGCACAGGGAGGTGATAGTAGAATAAAGGCCATTACCCAGTGCCGGAAAGCTGGCGCCCAGAGCAATTCCGATGGCGGCAATAGGGAAGTGCAGACTGATAATCCGCAGTGCGCTCCGTCCCAAGGTCATAAAACTGTCGGAGGGCTCAAAAATTCCCAACAGTTGATCCGTCAAAAGCTGGAAAACCGCAAGGCCCACACACATAATTGTCAACGCTGTGCAGATACTCAGCTTCAGCGTTTTGGTAATCCGCTGCGGTTGGCGGGCACCGTAATTGTAGGCAATGATGGAAATAGCGGCGTTGTTGATGCCAAACAAAGGCATAAACACAAAGCTTTGGAGTTTGAAATAGATACTGAACACACCGGCCACGGTCTCGCCATAGTCCTTGAAGCCAAGGAAAATTTGGTTCATACCGAAATTCATCACCGAGCCGATGGCCATCATCATAATAGAGGGGATACCCACGGAGAAAATCTTTCCAACCACCGCGGCCCGGGGACGCAGGTACTTCAGCTTCAACCGGATGTCCGGGTTGCAGGTAAAGTTAAAGACGAATGCCATAATAGCGGCCACCCACTGACCGATTACCGTGGCCACGGCAGCGCCGGCCATGCCCATGGGTGCGATACCCAAAGGCTCAAAGCCGAAAATAAACACCGGGTCCAAAATGATATTCAGCACAGCACCAAGGCCTTGTGTGAACAGGGTGTACACCGTGCGACCGGAGGC
The DNA here is from genome assembly GCA_045126955.1 of Faecousia sp. GTDB lineage: Bacteria > Bacillota > Clostridia > Oscillospirales > Oscillospiraceae > Faecousia. The sequence continues at coordinate 18,730 of JBGVPJ010000013.1, read as the reverse complement.
CTGCAGCAGTCGCTCACCCAAAATCTCCACAAAAATGCCAAGACTGAAAATGGAACAAATGGAGATATAGGCAGCGCCGCCCTGGATGGTCTCTGCCACATCTGACTGCACTTCATAGTAGGCCGTGGCACCCACAAAGCCAAAGATAACAAAAGCCAGTGAGAAACACAAAGACAGGAAAATGCCGTTGCCGGCGGCCTGGTTGGCCTGTTTTTGATTGCCCTCACCCAGTGATTTGCTCAGCAGGGCATTCATACCTACGCCGATACCGGTGGCGCAGCCAATTAGCAGATTTTGGATGGGAAAGGCAAGACCCAGTGCGGTGACGGCGCTCCCGGAAATACGGGACACATAGTAGCTGTCCACCACATTGTAAAATGCCTGCACCAGCATGGAAATCGCCAAAGGCAGTGCCATGGAAAACAGCAGTCTTCCCACAGGTCGGGTGCCCATTTTATTCTCCCCCAACCGGGGAGCGGTTGCAGTAGTCATAAGTAAATCCTCATTTTTAAAACTCTTAACGGCTATATTATAGCTAATAAATAGAAAAAAGCAATGAGGAAATTTTGTGATTTTTGGCATCAAAAAACAGGACCCGTTTCCGGGTCCTGTTCTGTTTTATGGATACATAATCTGGGAGATGGTTTCCAGAATCTTATCGTGGCAGCCGCCGCAGCCGGTAGAGCAGTGGGTAATGGCCTGGACTTGGTCGAAGGTCTTTTCCACATCGGAAAACCACTTTAAATCAAGGGTTTTTAGTTTTGTGTTTTCAAAATCACACTTTTGTCACACTAAATCTGTGGTCTTTTTATTGGTTGTTAAAATAAAAATTCCCACATAAAACAGTACACATGATACCTCCCGTACTAAAGCAACTACAGCTATACTTACTGCGTAGTATCCATTTAGTACAAGTTGTATATATGCAAAACCTCCCATATTTATAAAATCGATTATGGTTGAGCATAAACATAAAATAGCATAACCCAACGCCCCGTATTTCAACAAATTTATATGCTTTAAATTAGATAATGTTCCTAAAAACATTAAAGCGATGGCTACGCACATCAAAAATAAGCATAAGTAGGTGGGGAGCTGTTTTAACCCATAAAGGTAATTTAATACCTGCATATTCGGAATATTAGAAATTTGTATAAGAACAAATAAAATCAAATTCACACCGAAGGCTATGGGCAATAACCAAGTTTTGAATTTATAATCCTTTTTATAAGTAAAAATGAGAATCAATATAAATACAGGAGCAATCATGGGTGTTAAATATACAAAAAGAGAGTTTACTGCGTATCTGAGATTTTGAAAAAGCGATACACGAAAGTCTATTTTCAAAATTAGCATTACAATATAAAACACCGAAAAACAAATTGCAACTATATTTTTCTTTTTATTACTAAAAATATAATCCATAAAATCACTCCAAAACAAAAGATGTGCTACCATTATAATAGCATATCTTTATTAGTCTTACAATATTTTCTTATTTAAAATACCCGTTGAGCAGACCTTTTCGTGCTTTACCATGCCGGGCTTCGTCTTGAAACTATGTCCGAAAACCGCTTGACTTCAAGGGTTTAAATATGTGAATTTATAAAATCACACTTTTATCACGCTAAAACTACTTTATATATTCCATTTTGACAACTCGATCTTTCTCGTTTTTGCTACCAATAAAGGGAAAGTGTAATTCAAAATCGTTTTCATTCCAAACAAAGTAAAAAGCATCCTTTGAAAAAGGACAATAACCATCATCGGTAGAATAGTAGCCTACTTTCTTCATGGTACAAAAAGAGGTTTTCTCATAAATATAGCCCCAACCTGCACGAAGAAAGGAGCATTCATTGACTACAATATGGTGTTCTTTGTCATCAGACATATATTCAAAATATTTACTGTATGGAGAAAAAGCATAACCTATTAGCATATACCAAAGAACGAAAACAGAAAGAATAACCGCTACAGATGCAACTAAAATTTTGTGACCAATGTTTTTATAGAGCAAAACAGCAACAGCACTCATTGTAAAAGCAACACAGGGCATCGTGATAAAAGGCATAATTTCCTGTGTGCTAACTCCGAATAAATATATATAAGTATTAAATTTTATTAAAATTCTAATAAAAAGATATGCACAGAATAATATGATTGAGATAATTAAGGATACCTTTGAAAATTTTGGTATAACAATTTTCTTCATAAAATCACCTCGAAACAAAAGATATGCTGCCGTTATTGTAGCACATCTTGGGTGATTGTTCAATCAAATATTACTTGAAATAACGAGTGAGAAGACCTTCGAATACTTTACCATGTCGCGCCTCGACGCGAGCCATCTCGTGGACAGTGTCATAGCTAATAAATTGAAAAAAGCAATGAGGAAATTTTGTGATTTTTGGCATCAAAAAACAGGACCCGTTTCCGGGTCCTGTTCTGTTTTATGGGTACATAATCTGGGAGATGGTTTCCAGAATCTTATCGTGGCAGCCGCCGCAGCCGGTAGAGCAGTGGGTAATGGCCTGGACTTGGTCGAAGGTCTTTTCCACATCGGAAAACTTTTCGCATTTTTCCATAGCGTTCTCTACATCAAACCGGGTCACCTGCATGCAATTGCAAATCGTGTAATTTTCCATAGCTTACTTGAAGTAGCGGTCCAGCATGCCCTTCAGAGCAACGCCGTGGCGGGCCTCGTCGCGAGCCATCTCGTGGACAGTGTCGTGGATAGCATCCAGGTTATTCTTCTTTGCGCACTTAGCCAGCTCAAACTTGCCGGCGGTAGCGCCGAACTCGCAGTCAACACGCCATGCCAGGTTGTCTTTGGTGGTGGCCTTCATGTTGGGCTCCAGGTCCTCGCCCAGCAGCTCTGCAAACTTGGCAGCATGCTCAGCCTCTTCGTAGGCTGCCTTCTCCCAGTACAGACCGATTTCGGGATAGCCTTCCCGATGGGCAATCCGAGCCATGCACAGGTACATACCCACTTCGGCGCACTCACCGTTGAAATTAGCCATCAGCTGATCGAAGATGAATTTCTTGTCTTCCTCGGAGATGTCGGGGTTGTTCTTCACGGTCTGGCCATAAACACCGTACTCATGGACAGCAGCCAGCTTCTGCTCTTCCTTCTGCTCCACGAACTTGGAAGCGGGAACCTTACACACGGGGCACTTAAAATCAGCGGCCAGCTCTTCAGCGGAATGGACATAACCACAAACGGAACAAACAAACTTTTTCATAATATTTTCCTCCAAAAATTATTTTTATTTTTTATTATGTTTCTTGCGTTTCGGTTCTATTTAAGAACCATTCTTATTTACACCCATATAGTAGCACATGTTTTTCTATTTGTCAATAGGAATTATTCTTATTTATAAAAATTTTTTAAAAAGAAAAGGCAGCAGTTTTTTAGACTGCCCCGGTTTGTGCGGACAGCGCAAACCGGGGCAGTTCACTTCGGGTACCCTAATTTCTTATAAATTGATTCGGCTTTCCACGAACTCGATGATAGGCGTGGGATCGGGCAGGCTGTGGGGATGGTGACCGCTCATGGTTCGGCAAATAACTTTTATATCACCGCCGTTAGCACGGTAATATTCCTCCAGCACTTTGCCGTTTTCCAGATACGGCACCACAACGTCTCTGTTGCCGTAAAGCATAATAACAGGAATTTTGTGTTCAATGAGAGGCTCCATATGATCAATCGGACTGCCGCGGAAGGTTATAACGGTGGAACGACTGAAGCCATAGGTGTTTACCAGCTCCTGCCACGTGGCCTCAAAGTTCTCAGTATGGCGTTCTCCCAAGCCTGCAGAGCTGAGGATATTCAATACCGGCGCATCCAAATACAGCACGCTAACCAGCTCCGGATACAGCTCGGCAAGTCTTGTTGCCTGCAGACCGCCACAGCTCATGCCGACGCAAATAACCTTGGGCTCCATATTTAACTCGGCAGCTACAAATTTTACAAATTCCGCAACCACCTTGGTTTCACTGTCCGGTGCCCACCGGGTGGGATGGGATACAAAGCACAGGGTATAACCCCGCTGCAGCATGGCAATCTCAAAATTGGGGAAAGCATCCAAATACTCCAGCTTCAGCATCAGCTTGCCGTTGGGCGCACAGTCGGGGTAAATGATTTGCGCTTCCCGTTCTTGAAACAAAAATTTCTTAACCTGAAAATCTTCCAGTGCCTTCATTTGGTGTCTCCTTTATTTCAAGAAAAGTTCAATGACAGGTACGGTGACCTTGGGTTTGACCGCAGGGAGTACAAACAGAATGCCATTGTCGGACACACGGTGTACAACACCGGCCACTTCCAAACTGTCGCACATCGTTACTTCACTGCCGTCATGCAGGAACTGGGCATGCTCAACCTTGCCGGCCAAATTGGCCATCTCAAAGCCTCGGAAGGGATAATCAATCAAGTGGATATACAGCCGCTTGCCGTCCTGACTTTGGGTCAAACGCGTGTTCCGGGGGGCTACAAACTCCGGCTCGGCTTTGGTGCAGCCGTGAATGGAACGGCCGTTGTACTTCATCCACTGGGCAATCCCTGCCATGGTTTCCTCTGCCCGGTAGTCCAGACAGCCGCGACCGGTGGGTCCCACATTGAGAATCAGGTTGCCGCCCTCAGATACGGTGCTGATGAGCATTTTAATCAGCATCTCGGGGCTCTTCCAAGTCATCTCATCCCGGTTATAACCCCAGGAGCCGGAGAAGGTCTGACACATCTCCCAGTTGACCAGCTCGCCGGTTTGCTTATGGGTAATCCATTTCAGATCATGGGCCTGCTCGGGGGTGTACAGGTCTTGCTCAATGCCTGCCCGGTTGTTGATGATGATACCGGGCTGAAGCTCCCGTGCCATGTCGATAATCTCCCGGGAGTGCCATTGCTCAGCACCCTTTGCCTCCATCCACGGCTTTTTGTCAGCGATAAAGCGACTCTCCACATGGTCGGGGTAGGAAAAGTCAAACCAAAGAATGTCGATGCGGCCGTAATTGGTCAGCAACTCACGAAGCTGATTCTTCATGTACTCTGCGTACCGATCCAAATCCCGACCCTTGTTCAGTTCCTGTGCCTTGGGGTCGTTTCTTCTGGGGTGGTACCAATCAATGGTAAAATCGGGATGATGCCAGTCCAACAGGGAATAGTACAGACCCACATGCAACCCTTCTGCCCGGAAGGCATCGGCGTATTGCTTGACAATATCCTTGCCGTAGGGTGTATTGGTGGATTTGTAATCTGTATAAGCGGAGTCGAACAGGCAGAAACCGTCATGGTGCTTGGTGGTCAGCACGGCATATTTCATGCCGGCTGCTTTTGCCTGCCGCGCCCACTCTCTGGGGTCACACAAATCGGGATTAAAGTACTTGAAATAAGTGTCGTATGTTTCTTCAGATATCTCCTCATAGCTTTTAACCCACTCATGACGAGCAGGGATAGCGTAAATACCGAAGTGAATGAACATACCGAATCGGTCGTGGGTAAACCAACTGAGGTCACCGGGGGTTTTCATGGTCTGATAACTGGACATAATCTGTAATTTCCTCCAAATATAATTTTAGGGATTTTCTCGCAATTGATTATACCATATTATTCCACGTTTTCAATATGCCATTGGAGATTATTTCTCAGTATCTTCCTCTTTTATTTCTTCAAAATCCTCAGGACCGACGCCGCACAGAGGGCACTCGTAATCCTCGGGAAGCGCATCGCCCTCATAAATATAATCACAAACTTTACAAATAAATTTTTTCATGTTATTCTCCTTAAATTATTTTTTTAGGCACTGTTGGCATTGGCCCATAAACGTCAGCTGGCACATATTGATGTGGCCGCCGGTTTGATTTACAACTTGTTGATTCAGATCCTCGGGAACCGCAATCTTTGGCAGGTCCGCCACCGCCTCACATTCGGTGCAGATGAAGTGGACATGGGGCATGGTGTTGCCGTCAAACCGCTCTACACCGTTCACCGCACCGAGGCTGATAATCTCGCCCCGCTCCTTGAACATGGCCAAATTCCGGTACACGGTACCCAGCGACATGTCCGGAAACTCCGGCTTCAGGTGATTGTACACCATTTCGGCGGATGGATGCTCTTTCGTCTGCCGAAGATAGGCCAGAATTGCATTCCGCTTGCGGAATTGTTTTGTGGAGGTATCCATAATGTATCTCCTTTCTAAATGAGAATATTTCTTATTTACATTTAAAGTATAGCATGCTGTTTTCAATCTGTCAATAGTAATTATTCTCATTTAGAAAATACACAAATTTATACAACGGTCTTTCTTCTCGGCAAATAAACAACTTTTCTCTCCTTTTTCGTTGCAATTTTGGGAAAATATGTATATAATATAACGTATCAAGCTGTTTTGGAGGTGACTTCAATGGAGGATATGCGCAGCGCATACCGGGGATGCCTATTGGGTTTGGCCATAGGCGATGCCCTGGGTTATACCATTGACGATAAATCTTGGAAGGACATTCAGGCAAATTACGGCCCCAACGGATTGCTGGGATTTGATTTGCAGACACAGGAATATGCACAGGTCACCTCCTTTACCCAAATTGCGACCTTTTTGTGCAACGGCTTGCTGCTGAGTGTCTCCCGAGGCAAAAGCGACTATGTGCGTTACGGAAAGCTGGCACTGCGGGAATGGACCCGAAGCCAGCACTTCTACCGAGATCCGGAAACCAGCTTCTGCTGGGTGGCCAAGCTGCCCCAATTCCGCCGCCGTCACTGCCGTGATGCGCGCATGCTGGACAACCTGCGTCTGGAAGCCTACGGCACTATGGAATCCCCCAAAAACGACAACAACGCCCCCGGCGCCATCACCTCAGCCGTGGCCGCCGGTATGTTCTACAACCCTAAGCGGATTGCCGCCGACAGGATGGGCACCTTGGCAGGAGAGCTGATTGCACTGACCCACGGAAATCCGGAAGCCTTCCTATCCGGCGTGGTGCTGGCCTATACGATTGCCGGCATTCTGCAGGAGCCTGCGCAGGCGCTGGAGGCGCAGTTTGCACAGGCTATTGCGGTCATGGACGGTCAGTTCCGCCACCGTTTCCCCCAGTCGGAGCAATTGGCCCAACAGCTGCGGGGCGCCATCGCCCTTGCCAAGGCCGGCACCGTCAGTCCGCAGGAGGGCATGGAGCAGCTGGTCTGTTTGGATGCTGCCCAATGTTTGGCGGGTGCCATGTTTGCCTGCCTAAACTACCAAATTAATTTTGATGAGGCAATCATCACTGCGGTCAACCACTCCGGTCTCAGTGCCGCCGTGGGTGCCATCACCGGCGCTATTTTAGGAGCAAAGCTGGGCGAAGAGGCCATTCCCGATTTCTATCTGGAATCTCTGGAATGCCGCCGTGTATTGCAGACCTTGGCAGAGGATATGGCTTGCGCCACCCCGGCTATGGGACTGTTTGACGACAGCTGGGATCACAAATATGTGCAGGGTTTACCGCCAGAAGGCATCATTTGAGGGTGTAATTCAGAAAAAATCGGGAAAAATGTTGAAAAAATATCCGATTTTCCCTAAAACCCCTCTTGCAAAATCAGACTTTCGGTGGTATAATATTGCGGAAGGTAAGATTTGACATTTGGAAAGAGAGGGGCGCGCCCCTCTCTTTTTTGAGTACTTTTGGAAGGAAGGTAATTGCTTGAAAGTGACAGAATTGGTAACGCAGTTTGCCAAACCTCTTGTTGAGGAGGCCGGTTGCAGCCTTTGGGATGTGGAATACGTTCGGGAGGGTGCCGAGCGGTTCCTGCGGGTCTATATCGACAAGGACGGCGGCGTGGACGTTGCCGACTGCGAGAGAATCCACCGCATGATTGATCCCATTTTAGATGAGAAAGACCCCATTGCGGAGAGCTACCATTTTGAGGTCTGCTCGGCAGGCATTGAGCGACCGCTGAAGAAGCCCAGTGATTTTGAGGCCTTTATGGGAAGCCCGGTGTTGGTAAAGCTATACCGGCCCCGCAACGGTCTCAAGGAAATCCCCGGCATACTCCGTGGTTACGAGGACGGAAAGATTACTGTGGAGGCGGGAAAAGAGACCGTCACCTTTGAAAAATCCGAAGTCGCACTGGTGCGGCTTCGTGTGGAGTTTTAATTTCCTGTTCCGGGCAATTACAGAAAATATATACACTTTACTTTTTGATATAGGAGGAAACAAACGACAATGGCACAGAGAAAAACCAAAAAGACGGAAGAGCCCAAGGTGGATATCGGCGCTGAAATTTTTGCCAGCCTGCGGGACTTGGAGAAACTGAAGGGCATCCCCGTCACTTATATGGTGGACCGGCTGAAGCAAGCCCTCACCAATGCGTATCGGAAAGACCGGGAGGATCACCGGGATATCCCCGCAGAGAATGTGGTGGTGGATTTGAGTGAAAAAGGTCTGTCCATGTACTTGGTCAAGACCGTCGTGGAGGAAATTGAAGACATCGCCGTGGAAATCCACATCGACACCGCCCGGAACTATAATCCCGATATTCAGGTGGGTGACACCGTCAATATTCCCGTGGACATTCAGAAATTCGGCCGTATTGCCGCCCAGACTGCCAAGCAGGTGGTGATTCAGGGCATCCGTGAGGCCGAGCGCGGCGCCATTTACGAAAGCTACTCCTCCAAATCTCAGGAGCTGCTCACCGGTACTGTCCTGCGGGTTGACCCCAGTGGTGACATCTTCGTGCGCATAGGTCAGGGCAACGAGCAGAGCGATGCCGTGCTTCGCACCGGCGAGCAGATTCCCGGCGAGACCTATGAACCCGGCGATTTGATTCGTGTTTACGTGCTGGAAGTACACAAGGCAAACCGCGGACCTTTGGTTCATGTATCCCGTACCCATCCCAATGTGGTACGCCGGCTGTTTGAGCTGGAAACTCCGGAAATTGCAGACGGACAAGTGGAAATCCGCAACATCGCCCGAGAGGCCGGTTCCCGCAGCAAAATCGCTGTCCGGGCTGCCATGGAGAATGTGGATCCCGTGGGTGCCTGCGTCGGTCCCAGAGGCGGACGTGTGGGAGCCGTCGTAGAAGAGCTGCACGGCGAGAAGATTGATATCGTGGTATGGAGCGAAGACCCCTGCGAGTACGTAAAGGCCGCTTTAAGTCCTGCGGATGTGGTCAGCGTGGAGCTGGATCCCATCAACCCCAAGGCCTGCCGCGTGGTAGTGCCCGACGACCAGCTGAGCCTTGCCATCGGCAAGGAAGGTCAGAACGCCCGACTGGCTGCCCGCCTCACAGGCCTGAAAATCGACATCAAGCCTGCCAGCTTAGCGCAGGAATAATTGACTGCAGGAGGGAATCATAATGCAAAAGAAGATTCCTCAAAGGCAATGTATGGGCTGCCGGGAGCGCAAGGCCAAGCGGGAACTGATTCGTGTGGTCCGGGGTACGGACGGCGTGGTCAGTCTGGACTTTGGTGGCAAGCTCAACGGCCGTGGTGCTTACATCTGTCCCAATGCAGAATGCCTGAAAAAGGCACAAAAAGCCAAATCCTTAGAGCGCAGTCTGGAGGTTCCCATCCCTGAGGAGGTTTATAACCGCCTCGCACGGGAAATGGAGGCCGGTAATGGATAAAGCGCTGAATTATCTGGCACTGGCCCGCAAGGCCGGCCGCGTTGAACTGGGCGAAGAGCCGGTGGGTGCGGCCGCACGGGCACAAAAGGCCCGACTGGTGATTGTGGCCAGTGATGCCACAGACCATACCCGGCGCAGAGCCCGTAGCTTTGTGGCCGGCACAGAACAGATTTGTTTGAACGTTCCCTTTTCCAAGGACCAGCTGGGGCAGGCCATCGGCCGCACCGAACTGGCTCTGGCCGCATTTACCGACCCTGCGCTGGCACTGGGTTTTTTGAACGCCTTGGGTCAGCCGGACCGCTACAAGGCCGAACTGGAAAGCCTGGAAAAACGCGCGAAGCGTATCCGGCAACACCAGCAGGAGGCCAAAGCCCATGCCCGGAACAAGGCCATGGGTTACAAGGGTAAGGCCAAGAAGGAACATTGATTTTGGAGGTGTGTTTCGTATATGAGTTTAGTGAAGTATCGATTGAAAGAGGTTGCCACCGATTTTGGCATGACACCCAAGGATATTGCCGAGGTGATGGGCAAGTTTTTTGAAAAACCCAAATCCAACACCCAGGTGCTCACCGAGGAGGAGCTGAATGTAATCTTTGATTACATGACACAAACCCACCAAGTTGCCTCTATCGCAGAGGTATTTGCTGTGCAGCCCCAGCCAAAGGCCGAGGAGAAAAAGCCTGAGGCAAAGCCTCAGCCGAAAGCCGAGGAGAAAAAGCCCGAGCAGAAGAAAACCGAACCCAAGCCCCAGCAGCCTGCCCCTCAGCAGCCTAAGGCAGAAAAGCCACAAAAGCCTGCCCAGCCGGAACGGAAGCGGGAGCGCCGGGTGGTGGACACCTCTGCCGTGCAGGTGAATGTTTCCCGTTTTGATGACCGGGTGGACGATTTGGTTTCCGAGCGCATGCAGAACTACCAGGGCGGTAAGCAGCGCTTTGCCAAGAAGGGCCAGCAGCAGAACAACAAAAAGGACAACAAATTCAGCAAGGGCAACAAATCCAAAAACGAAGAGCAGGAGAAGCTACGCCGTCTGCAAATGGAAGTGGCTAGAAAAGCTCCCGTTACCGTACGGATTCCCGACGAAATTACCGTCGGTGAGCTGGCTTCCCGAATGAAAAAGACCGCCGGCGAGGTCATTAAGCTTCTGATGAAGAACGGCGTTATGGCCGGCCTTAACCAGGCCATCGACTTTGATACCGCAGAATTTGTGGCCACAGAATTGGGCTGCAGAGTGGAGCGGGAGATTACCATCACCATCGAAGAGCGAATCATTGACGACCATACCGATACTGCCGATGAGCTGCAGAATCGGGCACCCGTGGTGGTGGTTATGGGCCACGTTGACCACGGTAAGACGTCCACTTTGGATGCCATCCGGAACACCTCCGTCACTTCCGGTGAGGCAGGCGGCATCACCCAGCACATCGGTGCTTATACCGTGGAGTGCAACGGCCAGCCCATCACCTTCCTGGACACCCCCGGTCACGCCGCCTTTACTTCCATGCGTGCCCGCGGTGCCATGTGCACGGACATTGCCATTCTGGTGGTAGCCGCCGACGACGGCATTATGCCCCAGACCATCGAATCCATCAACCACGCCAAAGCAGCCAAGGTGCCCATCATCGTTGCAATCAACAAGATGGATAAGCCGGAAGCAAACCCCGATAAGATTAAGCAGCAGCTGACCGAGTACGACCTGATTCCCGAGGAATGGGGCGGCGATACCATTATCTGTCCCATTTCCGCCAAGACCGGAATGGGCCTGGATAACCTGCTGGAAATGGTTCTGCTCACTGCTGAAGTGCAAGAGCTGAAGGCCAATCCCAACCGCCGCGCCAAGGGTACGGTCATTGAGGCACGGCTGGACAAGACCCGCGGTCCCATTGCAACCCTGTTGGTGCAAAACGGCACTCTGAATCAGGGCGATATCATCATCGCCGGCACTGCCGTGGGCCGTGTCCGTGTGATGACCAACGACAAAGGCCGCACTGTAAAGACTGCCGGCCCCTCTATCCCTGTGGAGATTACCGGCCTTGCGGAAGTGCCCGCCCCCGGTGACGAATTCAACGCCGTTACCGACGAGCGTATGGCCAGAGAGCTGGTGGAACAGCGGAAGCAGGCTCAAAAGGATGCCGCCGCCAACGCTATGCAGAAGGTCACTTTGGATAACCTCTTTGCCAAGATGCAGGAGGGCGCGATGAAGGAGCTGGCGTTGATTGTGAAGGCCGACGTGCAGGGCTCTGCCGAAGCCGTGAAGGCCTCTTTGGAGAAGATTTCCAACGAGGAGGTTCGTGTGAGGGTTATCCACACCGGTGTGGGTGCCATCAACGAATCCGATATCCTGCTGGCCTCCACCGCCGGTGCCATTATTGTGGGCTTTAACGTCCGTCCCGATGCCGGTGCACAGGCCTCCGCTCAGCGGACTGCCGTGGATATGCGGTTCTATCGAGTGATTTACGATGCCATCGACGAGATTGAGGCCGCCATGAAGGGCATGCTGGCACCCAAGTTTGAGGAAGTGGTTATCGGCCACGCCGAGGTGCGTATGACCTACAAGGTCTCCGCTGTGGGTACCGTTGCAGGCTGTATGGTCAAGGACGGCAAGGTCACAAGAGATGCGCAGGTGCGTGTACTTCGGGACAACGTGGTTATTCATGAGGGCGAAATCGGCTCTTTGCAGCGGTTTAAGGATGCTGCCAAGGAAGTCACCGCCGGTTATGAGTGCGGTATGAGTGTTGCCAAGTTCAACGACATCAAGGAAGGCGACATCTTCGAGTGCTTCGCCATGCAGGAAATTAAGCGCTAAGCTACTGGCGGATAGCGGGCATGTTCGCTATCCGCCGTTTTAACAGCATGCCTCCCCGAAGGAGGACCATAAACCAAAATTAGGAGGATGTACTATGGCGTCCAATCGAATCGGAAGAATCAACGAAGAAATCCAAAAGGAGCTTGCCTCCCTTCTGAGAAATTTGAAAGATCCCCGGGTGCAGGACACCATGATTTCCATTACCCATGTGGAAACCACTCCGGACCTGCGCTACGCCAAGGTCTATGTGAGCTTTTTGCAAGAGGAGCGGGCCGCCGATGCCATGAAGGGCCTGAAATCCGCCGGAGGATATCTTCGCCGGGAGCTGGGTCGGGCGCTGAACCTGCGCTACACCCCGGAGCTTACCTGGGCGTTGGACGACTCCATCACCTACGGTGCCAAAATGCTGAAGCTTATTAACTCTTTAGAGGTAGAGCACGATGATGACGAGGAATGAAGCTGCCGCCTTTTTGACGCATCATGACGGCTTTGCCATTTTGACTCACCGCCGTCCCGACGGAGATACCTTAGGCAGTGCCGCTCTGCTGTGCAGAGGACTGCGGCAGCTGGGAAAAACCGCCCACATTCTGACAAACCCTGAAACTACAGAAAAATACGCCCACCTCCACGAGGGGCTTACCACCGAGCAGGTGGCTGACGGCGACATTCTGATTACCGTGGATGTAGCATCAAAAGGTATGCTGCCGGAGGCATTTTCTGTATATGCAGACCGGATTTCTCTGCGCCTTGACCACCACGAAACGGCCGCTTCCTTTACGGAATATGCATTGGTAGAGCCGGATGCTGCGGCCTGCGGCGAAATAGTTTATGGGGTTTTACAGCAGATGGGTGCGGTTTTAGATGAGCCTATGGCCGATGCCCTCTATACCGCTGTCTCCACGGATACCGGCTGTTTCCGCTATGCCAACACCACCCCGAACACCTTCCGGGTGGCCGCCGACTGTGCCGCTGTGAGCAGAAATCTTTTTGCTTTGAACCAAGCCCTGTTTGAGACCAATTCTCTGGGCCGTCTGCGGCTGCAGGGGTATATAGTGGAACATGCCATGTTTTTGAATAACCGCACGGCGGTTATCTGCCCGCTGCCCAAAGCGGTGGAGGCAGAGCTAGGCCTGCGTGAGGACGATATGGAAAACATTTCCGGCTTCCCCCGGACAATTGAGGGGGTAAAAATTGCAGCCACCCTCCGGGAGGATGGCGTCGGACGGGTCAAGCTCTCTGTCCGGGCGGTGCCCGGCTACGATGCAGCCGCCATCTGCGCCCAATTTGGAGGCGGCGGTCACAAAGGCGCCGCCGGTGCCAGTATGCAGATGTCTATGAATGAAGCAGTAGAAGCGATCAAGGAAGCAATGTCCAAAATCTAAACCGAATTGAAACCGGCGAAAAATTTCGCCGCAGATGAAGGTTGAAGGCCGACGCTGTATCGTGTATACTGCGAGGTCTTCAAAACGCACATATGCGGTGAAAGATTCGCCGCCCACATAATAAGAGGAAACTATGGACGGAATTGTAATTGTAGATAAGCCCCAGGGCTGGACCAGTCAGGATGTGACCGCCAAGCTCCGTGGTGTCTTTCAAACCCGCCGCATCGGTCACGGCGGCACATTGGACCCTATGGCCACCGGTGTTCTGCCGGTATTTGTGGGCCGTGCCACCCGGGGCGTGGAGTTTTTTGAGCATGCAGAAAAGACCTATGAGGCCGTTCTGCGGCTGGGAATCGCCACTGACACCGAGGATATCACCGGCACGGTGCTGGAAGAAAAGGAAGTTTCGGTGACCGACGGCGACATCCAGGCTGTTTTGGCCCGTTTCCGAGGCGAAATTCAGCAGATTCCGCCCATGTACTCCGCCATTAAAGTAGGCGGACAAAAGCTCTGCGATTTGGCACGAAAAGGACGGGAGATAGCTCGCGAACCCCGAACCATTACCATCCATTCCCTGGATTTTTTGGGTAGGACGGGGGAAGATGTCCGGTTGCGGGTACACTGTTCCAAGGGCACCTACATCCGTACCCTGTGCAAGGACATCGGACAGGCGCTGGGCTGCGGCGGCTGTATGGCGGCTCTTCGAAGAATCCGTGCCGGCAGCTACACGGAATCGGAGGCCGTTGCGCTGGATGTCCTCATCAACAGTGACCGTCCCGGACAATACCTGCGGGGGGTAGACACCATGTTTGCCCGCCATCCGGCCGTCACTTTGACGCAAAAGCAGGAGCTGCGCTGCCGCAACGGCAATTCCTTTACCGTTGACCTTGCCGATGGCACCTACCGGGCCTACAGCAAAGAGGGAGAGTTTCTCATGCTGGCCAAGGTGGAGGACGGTGTTATGTCAACTATAAAGAGCTTTTTCGGTGTGTAACGATGAAAAGAGAAGGGTTATGAACGAGAGAAAAATTTTTGCCCTGGGTTTTTTTGACGGGGTGCATTTGGGTCATCAAGCGCTGCTGGCACAGTGCTGCCGATTGGCATCGGAAGGAAACTGCCGGGCTGCGGCGGTCACCTTTGATGTCCCGCCCAGCACTTTGTTGCAAAATTTGCAACCGAATATGATTAACACCGGGGATGACCGGGTTGCCCTTCTGCGCCAATACGGCATGGAGGAGGTGGTTGTGTATGAGACCACCCGGCAGACCTTGTCCATGCCTTGGCAGGATTTTCTGCGCGGTCTGGAAGATCGGGGTGCCGCCGGCTTTGTGTGCGGTGAGGATTACCGCTTTGGTCGAAAAGGGGAGGGAAGTGCCCAAATTTTGCAGGAATTTTGCAGAGGAAAGGGTCTTCCCTGTGTGGTTGTGCCGGAGCAAACCATGGACGGGAAGAAAATCTCCTCCACCCACATCCGCACCCTTCTGGAAAAAGGAGAGCTGGAACAGGCCAACCGGCTGTTGGGGCATCCCCACATTCTAACAGGTGAAGTGGTATCCGGAAAACAGTTGGGGCGCACCATAGGCATCCCCACCGCCAATCTGCATCTGCCTGAGGGCTTGCTCATTCCCCGGTTCGGCGTGTATGCATGCAAGGTGACCGTGGAGGGCACGGAGTATATAGCGGTGACCAATATCGGCACCCGCCCCACCGTGGGTGGTGAGAATGTAACCGTGGAGGCATTTCTGCTGGATTTTAACGGCGACCTGTACGGCAAGACCCTTGCCTTGGCATTTCATAAATTCCTGCGACCGGAGAAAAAATTCTCCAGCCTCCCGGAATTGCAGAAAGAAATTCTAAAAAATACCCAACAGACCCGGAATTTCTTTGAAAAAAGTGAATAAAAGTACTTTACTTTTGGGAATATTCATGATATCATAGTCGGGCTGGCTTTGGCCGGTACAATTTAATGCCCGTTGCTCAGTGGTGGGAGAAACCCAAACGGGATTCCACTGACCCCTACTTGGCTTCCGGGAACAATATTGAAAGGTGGAAAACACAATGATTCTCAAGGAGAAAAAGACCCAGGTTATTCTGGAAAACGCAACCCACGAGGGTGACACCGGTTCTGCTGAAGTTCAGGTTGCCATTCTGACCGCCCGTATCAACGAGCTGACTGACCATCTGCGTACTCACAAGCACGACAACCACTCCCGTCGTGGTCTGCTGATGATGGTTGGTAAGCGCCGCAAGATGCTGGACTATCTGGCAAAGAAGGACATCAACCGTTACCGTGCTTTGATCGCCAAGCTGGGTATCCGTAAGTAAGAAATTTGCAGGGGCGACAGTGTCGCCCCTGTTCTTACGAATCCACAGCCTTCCCAAAGGGAAGCCATTCACACGTTGTCCGTCGGGAGTATCTTTAGCAGTTGAATGAGTTGTTGACCCATCGACGGCTGATTCAAGTGCTAAACCTCCCGAACACACAAAAAATATAGGAGGTTATTACCAATGATTACTCGCAAACAATTCCCCAATCACAAGGTTTTTGAGATGGAAATCGGCGGCCGCCCCTTTACCGTGGAGACCGGTAAGGTAGCAGAGCTGGCCAACGCCGAGTGCATCTGCCGCTACGGTGACACCGTGGTGCTCACCACCTGTACCTGCAACCCCATCCCCAAGTCCGGCATTGACTACTTCCCCCTGACCATCGAGTTTGAAGAGAGAATGTACGCCGTAGGCCGCATTCCCGGCTCTTTTAACCGCCGCGAGGGCAAGCCCTCCGACCGGGGCATCCTGAACAGCCGTATCATCGACCGTCCCATGCGTCCTCTGTTTGACGAAGAGCTGCGTAACGACACCGTCGTTACCTGCACCGTTCTCGCCAATGACGACGAGTGCCCCGTGGAAGTAGTCGCTTCTCTCGGCGCTTCCATCGCCATCGCATCCTCTGATGTGCCCTGGAACGGACCTGTTGCTACTACCAACGTTGCCCACCTGGGTGACAAGTATATCGTCAACCCCTCCGCCGACGAGCGCGAGGCCTGCGACTGCTTCGTGTGCATCGCCTCCACCTTCGAGAAGGTGGTCATGATTGAAACCGAAGCCAACGAAGCGCCCGAAGCCATCGTCTATGAGTGCATCCGTGTGGCCCACGAGACCAATATGGAAATCGTGAAGTTCATCAACTCCATCGTGGCTGAAATCGGCAAGCCCAAGTTCACTTTCGAAAAGGCCGCCGTGAACCACGAGCTGCTGGACGATTTGATGGCTTACGGTCTGGGTCAGATTGAAAATGCTTTGGATACCGACGATAAGAACGTCCGTGAGGAGCGCCTCACCGCTGCAAGACTGGACTTCCAGGAGAAGTTCGGTGAGAAGTACGAGGACTTTGAAACCCATATCGAGGTCTGCCTGTACAAGATGCAGAAGAAGGTTGTTAAGAAGTGGCTGCTGGAAGGCAAGCGCGTTGACGGCCGTGGCATGGATGATATCCGTCCTTTGGATGCTCAGGTCGGTCTGCTGCCCAGAGTACACGGCAGCGGTCTGTTCTCCCGTGGTCAGACACAGGTTCTGTCCATCTGCACACTGAACACATTCTCTGCTGCTCAGAAGATGGACACCATCTACCCCGAGGAAACCCGGCGGTATATCCACCACTACAACTTCCCCGCCTTCTCTACCGGCGAGGCAAGAGCCGCCCGTTCCACCTCCCGCCGCGAAATTGGTCACGGTGCGCTGGCCGAAAAGGCTTTGCTGCCTGTGATTCCCAGCGTTGAGGAGTTCCCTTACTCCATCCGTGTGGTGTCCGAGGTTCTGTCCTCCAACGGCTCCACCTCTCAGGGCTCTATCTGTGGCTCTACCTTGGCACTGATGGACGCCGGCGTGCCCATTAAGCGGCCCGTTGCCGGTATTTCCTGCGGCCTCATCTCCGACCAGGAGACCGGCGCATGGAGAACCTTCACCGATATCCAAGGTGTTGAGGACTTCCACGGCGAAATGGACTTCAAGGTTGCCGGTACCACTGAGGGTGTTACCGCCATCCAGATGGACCTGAAGAACAAGGGTCTGACCATGGAAATCATCGCTGACGCTTTGGAGCGCTGCCGCAAGGCCCGTCTGGTGATTTTGGAGGAAGTCATGATTCCTTGCATCCCCGA
This sequence comes from Faecousia sp., assembly GCA_045126955.1. Classification (GTDB taxonomy): domain Bacteria; phylum Bacillota; class Clostridia; order Oscillospirales; family Oscillospiraceae; genus Faecousia. The sequence continues at coordinate 796 of JBGVPJ010000013.1, read as the reverse complement.
GCCTCGCGCTGAGGTTTCCGAGTATGCTCCCAAGATGCTGAGTCTGAAGATTCCCGTGGACAAGATCCGCGAGGTTATCGGTTCCGGCGGCAAGACCATTCAGAAGATCTGTGCCGACACCGGTGCCAAGGTGGATATTGAGGACGACGGTTCTGTCTTCATCTCCGCTGTGGACTCCGCCGCCGCTTACGCCGCCAAGAAGATGGTGGACGACATCTGCTTCGTTCCCGAGGTTGGCAAGCTGTACTACGGCAAGGTTGTCAGAATCCTGCCCATCGGCGCATTCGTGGAAATTGCTCCCGGCCATGACGGCATGGTGCACATCTCCAAGCTGGATAACCGCCGTGTGGAAAAGGTTGAAGACGTGCTGAATCTGGGCGACATGACTTGGGTCAAGTTCATGGGCTTCGACGAGAAGGGCCGTGCAAACTTCAGCCGCAAGGACGCCTTGAAGGAAATGGCCGATAGCGAATAACGCAACAATTTATTTGGCTCCCAACAATGATATGCACCCCAAAAGTGTCAAACTTTTGGGGTGCATTTTTGTATAAGAAAACCCCCAGCACGGCTGGGGGTTCCAAAAAGCTTTAGCTATGCCCAGTCCCGCCGCAGCGGAAAGCCTCCCCTGTGTAAGGGGAGGTGTCACGGCGTTAAGCCGTGACAGAGGGGTTGTACTCGTAGTGACAATCCCCCAGTCACCGCAGTGCGGTGACAGCTCGCTGAGGCGAGCCCGGTCGGCGGCTCTGACAGCCCACCGGGCTGTCATTCACTACCGCCGACTGCGCTGCGCTTACCC
>JBGVPJ010000012.1:0-18169 GCA_045126955.1 Faecousia sp. | reverse complement strand
ATTTCCGCACAAGACCGCCTAGGGTGGATGCACAGAAAGCGCACCCCATTCGACAGCCTACCTCTGTGGAAATGCACACCGTGTTTCCATAGTGGTAGCGCATAAGAACTGTTTCCACACAGTTTCCGTCGCCAAGCTTCCAAAGATATTTGATTGTTCCGTCCTTTTGAGATTCCTGCTTGCGCACCACCTCCGGAGCGCAGATGGGGTATTGGTTTGCCAAGGTATCCCGCAGGTCTTTGGGAAGATTGGTCATCTCCTCATAGCTACCCGCACCCTTATGAAGCCAGGAATAGACCTGCTTGGCCCGAAAGGCCGGCTGACCCAATTCCTTCAGTACCCCTCCAATTTCCGGGATGGTCATGGATTTTAGATGATTCATACTTTTCTCCGCAGACGGCAGATAAAGAAACCGTCTGTGTCATATTCCCCGGGCACCAGTGCCAGCATACCACTCTCGTTTTTGGAAAATGGATGGGGCAGAGGCAGGGGTTCTGTTGTAAAGTCGGGATGGGTACGGAGGAATTCCTCCACCATACCCTCGTTTTCCGCCCGCACCAAGGTACAAGTGGAATATAAGAGCAGACCGCCGGGTTTTACATAGCGGGCCACGTTGTTCAAAATTTTCTTTTGCAGAGCCGGTAACTCTGCCATAGCAGATAAATCTTTATAGCGAATATCCGGTTTTTTTCGGATGATACCGAAGCCGGAGCAGGGCACATCCGCAATCACAGTGTCCATCCGTCCCTCCCAGTCCGGGAAGAATTCCGTGGCATCCTGCAGCCTGGCGGTAACATTTTCCATGCCCAGTCGGGCGGCGCCCTTGGCAATCAAGTCTATTTTATGGGCATGGACATCGCAGGAGATGATGCTCCCCTGCCCTTTCATGGCAACTGCGGCGGCAAAGCTCTTGCCACCGGGGGCTCCACAGCAGTCCAACACGCTCTGTCCCGGCTGCAAATCTGCACACAAAACACTGAGTTTTGCCGCACCGTCCTGCACATAGAACAGTCCCTCTTGGAAGACGGGCAGCTGTTCAATGTTTCCGGTACCGGAGAGTATCAAGCAATCGGAAAGCCACGAATGGCTCTCAGCAGTCACGCCCTCTGTTTCCAGCCGTTCCTGCAATGCCTCCGGGGTTATGCGCAGGGTATTGACCTGCACCGACATGGGGGCAACTGCATTGTTGGCCCGGAGCATCGGCTCCAAGCGTTCCTTGCCCACATAGGCCTTCAAAAGGTTTATCAGCTCACCCGGATGACTGTATTTGTCCTCCCAAGAGGTGGGCTCTTTCAAGCTGCCCTTGGTACGGACAGCATTGCGAAGCACCGCATTCACAAGGCCGGAGGCATTTCGCTGCCTGCGGCAGTACTTCTTGGCAAGCTCCACGGATTCATTCACCGCCGCAGATTCGGGAATTTTGTCCATCAGGTAAATCTGATACAGGCCTAAATGGAGAATATCCCGAAGAGCAGGATGCAAATCCTTTATTTTACCCGTCAGCAATTGACGGAGATAAAAATCAAGGTAATTCCGGTTTTGCAGCACCCCGTAGCACAGCCGTGCCGCCAAGGCGCTGTCCCGACTGTCCAGCCGGTCGCGGGCTGTGTATTCCTTCAGCACTCCGTTTGACCAGCCGCCATCCTTCCGGCAGGCAATCAGCACATTTAAGGCGGTTTCTCTGGCGCCCATATTACGCCTCCAGCGGATGACCGCGGAAATAATCGGGTGCCGCCATCCGCTTGCCGCCCTCCGCCTGCAGGACACGGATTTCTACCGCACCCTCGCCACAGGCAATTCGCAGACCGGTCTTGGTCAGTCCCAAAATAGTGCCGGCAGGGGCATTGGTGGGATTCTCCACAACAGCGGTGGTATACACCTTAAAGCATTTTCCCTGAATATCGGCCGTTGCCACCGGCCAGGGATTCAAACCGCGCACATGGTTATGCACCTGGCGGGCGGTTTTATTAAAATCAATGGGGCACATGGATTTGTCCAGCATGGGGGCATACGTGACTTGACTGCTATCCTGGCAAGTGCCGCAGGCAGTCCCCTTTTCCACACAGCAAAGGGTCTTGCTCAAAAGGTCGGCACCCAAAACGGCCAGTCTGTCCAACAGCTCTCCGGCGGTTTCATCGGGTCCGATAGGGGTCTTTTCACAGGCAATCACATCACCTGCATCCATCTCCCGACACAAATACATCGCCGTCACACCGGTTTCCGTCAAGCCGTCCAGCACCGCCCACTGGTAAGGAGCAGAGCCACGGTACTGTGGCAGTAAGCTGGCATGGATATTGATAAAGCCCTTTGGGGCAATGTCCAGCACCTTTTGGGGCAGGATGCGGCCATAGGCCACCACAGCCACCACATCCGGCTGTAATTCCTGCAGTTGTCGGACGGTCTCCTCCTCCCGGAAGTTTTCCGGTTGGAATACGGGGATGCCGTTTGCCAGCGCCACTTCCTTCACCGGGGAGCAAACCATTTTCATGCCGCGGCCCTTGGGCCGGTCCGGCTGGGTATAGACACCGACTACTTGAAAGCCGTCGGTCAGAATCTTTTTCAGGCAGGTCGCCGCAATATCCGGCGTACCCATAAATACAACGCGCATAGGATTCCTCCTAACGATTATTCCTCATCGCCCATCAGCTCTTCCTCTGTCAGCCACCGCTCCATCACCTGTGTATAGAGGATGCCGTCCAAATGGTCCAGCTCATGGCAGAAGCAACGGGCGGTCAGTTCCTCTCCTTCTGCTTCGAACCAGTTGCCGTTGCGGTCCTGGGCACGGACCTTGGCATAGTAAGGACGCTTCACAAGGCCGTACTTTCCTTCCACGCTCAAACAGCCTTCCGCGCCGATTTGTTCACCGTCGGTTTCCACCAGTGTGGGATTGATCAGTTCCAAAATTTCATCACCTGTGTCAACCAATACCACACGTCTCAGGATTCCCACCTGGGGAGCTGCCAACCCCACACCGCCGGAATCCAAAAGGGTTTCCCGCATATCATCCAGCAGTCTGTGGAGTTTTCCGTCAAATTCCGTCACAGGCTTGCAGACTTTGTGCAACGCCGGATTTCTATGGCTTAAAATTTTACGAAGTGCCATATTACTCTTACCTTTCTAATCGAAACCGTTTACATCAACAAAGGCAGATACACCCCTGTTCTCTCTGTCTTGGGAGAACTGCCGCAGCAGATGGGCCAGCAGCAACCGTAGGGGTCTACTCATCCTGCACCGCAGGGTCAGACGATAACGGTAATTATAATTTATCTTAGGCACAGGACATGGGGCAGGCCCCAAAATCGTGCAGTGCTCATTCTGATAGTCAGTTTTTTGAAGCAATGTGTGCAGACTGCTTTTGAGCTTGGCTGCACCGTGGAGGACTCTTGCCTCCTCCTGACCGGTTAGGGTAATCACCGCCAAATCCCCAAAGGGCGGACTCTCCAGCTGCCTACGCAGGCTAATCTCCAAATTGTAGAAGCTGTCATAATCCTGCTTCGCCGCCATGGTAATCACTGCGTGCTCCGGCACGAAGGTTTGAATCATGGCTCTGCCCTCCATATCACCGCGGCCTGCACGGCCCACCACCTGAGTCAGCATATTAAAGGTGGTTTCGGCGGCACGATAGCTATCGGTATACAGGCTCAGATCCCCATCCAGCACGCCAACAAGGGTTACATCCGGCAAATTCAGTCCTTTGGCAACCATTTGGGTGCCGATGAGCACCGGGATATGTTCCTTTTGAAACCGATCCAAAATCATCTCGTGGTTGTTGCTTGCCGACACGGTGTCGGCATCCATCCGTTCCACCCGGATGTCGGAAAAGCGCTCCTGTAGCTCCTGCTGCACCTTTTGGGTGCCGGTACCCATGCGCTTCATAGGTCCGCCACACTTGGGGCAACGACTGGGAGCCGGTAAGGAGTGGCCGCAGTAGTGGCACATCAGCCGCTCATTGGCACTATGATAGGTAAGCCTTGCGCTGCAACGGGGACATTCCGGAGATTCCCGGCAATCCACACACACCAGTGCACGGCTGTTGCCCCGACGATTTAGAAACAGGATTGCCTGTTTTCCCGCCTGCTCCGTATCTCGGATGGCATTTTGCAGAGGGTAGCTTAGAGACAGATCGTTACCAAGCTTCACCTCTTGCCGCATGTCTACTATTTCCACCTTGGGAAGGGCGCGACCGCCAAAGCGGCTACGCAGAGTATACAGACGGTAAACACCGGATTTTGCATAGAACATGCTCTCAATGCTGGGAGTCGCAGACCCCAAAAGCACCAAAGCCTTTTCTTTGAGGCCTCGCCACAGGGCCACCTCCCGGGCGTGATATCGGGGGGTATTCTCCGATTTATAGGAGTGCTCCTGTTCCTCATCCAATATGATTAAGCCAAGATTGGAACAGGGTGCAAATACGGCCGAACGGGTACCTACCACCAACTTTGCCTCCCCGGAACGAACCCGTTTCCACTGATCGTACCGCTCCGTGGCCGGCAGGCTGCTGTGAAGCACCGCTACTTCGTCACCAAAGTAGGCTGCCATCAGTCCCAAAAGCTGGGGTGTCAACGCAATCTCGGGTACCAACAGGATTGCCTGTTTGCCACTGCTTATGCACCGCTCTATCAATTTGATATACACAGAGGTCTTTCCGGAGCCGGTGACCCCGTACAACAGCGCTGTACCGGGGGTATCCGATTCCATTTGGTGGGTTAGGCCTAAAAAAGCCGTCTGTTGTTCGTCATTTAATTTCAGAGGGCCATTTAGCACTGCCGGACGAATCTCCCGACAGCGAAGCACCTCTTTTTCCGACAGTTCCACATAACCCAACTCTGCCAGTCGGCGCACCGTGGAAGGCTTGGCGCCGGTAAAATAGCAAATCTCCTTCACCGGGGCAGAGCCAATGCCGCACAGCAGTTCCAGCACACTGCGCTGCATGGCCGCTGATCTGGGTCGGGTTGCTGCATAGGCCAGCGCTTCCTCAGAGGAAACTGCCAATGTAGCAATCTGCTGTTGTTTGTCTGAGGTTCGGCGCAGAAAGTCCCGCTGCGCGGTAATCCACTTTTTGCCCACAAGGTAGGAAACTGCCCTCTCAAAGCTTTCTTCGTCGGGAATCAGTTGCCGCAACGCATTGCCCTCTGCAGCACCGCCGCAAGCAAGCAGTTCCCCCAAAATCCGCTTTCCGTCCGGCTGACGGAGGTTTTTCTCCTGCCAGCTACGGTCCTCGGTTAGGGTATAGGTGTCCTTGCTTTGGAACCAAAGACCGGCTGGAAGCATCACTCGGATGGCGTCATAAAAGGTACAGAAATACCGCTCTCTCATAAATGCCGCCAAGCGAAGCATAGCAGGCGAAAGCACAGGCCCATCATCAAGACAACGGGCCACAAGCTTTAAGCCGTCGGCCTTCCCTTCCTCCAAAGCCAGCACCACGCCCTCTGTATGGCGGTTGCTACGTCCAAAGGGAACCATCACCCGCATACCGGGTGCAAGTCCCATATCCTCCGGGAAGGTATAGGAATAGGGCTTGTCAATGGCAAAAGTAGCCGCAGACACAGCAATTTTTGCTATCATAAAACCCCTCCTTTACCGGCAAAAGAAACCCTTTGCCGTATCTTAGTGCTTATAAGCTTCCTTCAAGGTAGCGGTCAATGTGCCGGCAGCCACCTCCTTGATTGCCAAGGTAACAGGCTTATCTTCCAGTTCCTCCTGGAGAGCCTCAGCCTCAACTGCAATCTGTCTTGCACGGTGGGCAACCACATTCACCAGCAGGTAACGGCTATCAACATTTTTCAGCAAATCTGCTACAGGGGGGTATAACATAATATATTTCCTCCAATTTTTCAATCTGCCTCACGGGCAATAATTTCCAAAATTTCCCGGGCGCAGGTATCCACCCGGTCATTAATTACAACATAGTCATAGTGCTTGCTCTGCTCCATCTCCCAGGCAACTCTGGCTTGGCGCACTTGAATCTGCGCCTCTGAAGTGTCGCCCCGGCCACGCAGACGGCTTTCCAACTCCTCCAACGAAGGAGGCGCAATGAAGATCAGCACCGCATCTTCCTTCTCACGGCGCACATTAAAAGCGCCATTTGGTTCAATATCCAAAATCACACTGCCCTTTTGGAGTTTCTCCTCCAGTTGGGCCTTGGGAGTGCCATAGAGGTTATCCATATGGGCGTCATATTCCAGAAATTCATGGTTTTCAATCATGCTCTGGAACTTGTCCTTGGTGACAAAGTAGTAGCTCATTCCTTCCACCTCACCGACACGGGGACTGCGGGTGGTGGCTGACACGGAAAAGCTCAAATCCGAACGGCTTGCCATTACCTTAGACAGCACTGTGCTTTTGCCCACACCGGAGGCACCGGAAATTACGAACAGTTTACCCATTGTCTTTCTCCTCCTGCTTGTCCTCCCAGCGGGTAGCCAAGGTTTCTGTGGTCAGTGCCGAAAGGATTACATGGTCGGTATCCATCAGAATCACCGCCTGCGTCTTTCGTCCGTAGGAGGCATCAATCAGCATACCTCTATCCCGGGCCTCCTGTACTACACGCTTAATGGGAGCCGAATCCGGTTCTACAATGGCAAGCACTCGCTGAGAGGCAATCATACTGCCAAATCCAATTCCAATCAGTTTCATGGCATCCTCACTCTATGTTCTGGGTCTGCTCACGAATCTTTTCCAGCTCCGCCTTAATATCCACCACAATGCGGGCCAAATTCACATCGGTACACTTGGAGCCGATGGTATTGGCCTCCCGGTTCATCTCCTGAAGCAGGAAGTCCAACTTTCTGCCAACAGCGCCTCCGGCAGTGAGCATGGTGTTCATCTGTTGCAGGTGGCTGCGCAGACGGACTGTCTCCTCATCCACAGCAACCTTATCGGCAAAGATAGCCGCCTCGGTGAGAATGCGGCTCTCATCAAGCGCAGTATTGGCCAGCACTTCTTTGAGCTTATTTTCAAGACGGGTGCGGTAATCGATCACGGTCTGCGCATTGCCCCGCTCCACTTGCGCAACCAACTCCAAAATGGTATTGCCGCGGCTACGCAAATCCCGATCCAGAGCCTCGCCCTCGGTCTTCCGCATGGCATCGTACTCCACAAGTGCCTTTTCCAGCACCGCCATCATATCCGCCAACAGCTGCTCCTCATCCACCTGCGGTTTCTCCAAAGAGAATACCTCCGGCAGACGGGATACGGCAGAAACGCTGATATCATCGGCAACACCGTATTCCGTCACCATTTGACGCATAGCTGTCAGATAGCTCTCCAACACTGCTTTATTTAGATTTACTTGAACTTCATCACCGCTTTCACTGCGGACGGAGATGAATACATCCACTTTACCGCGGGATATGGCGTTTTTCACCGCCTGCTTCACTGCTTCCTCGCCAAAGGTGAGAATTCTTGGCAGGCGCACCGAGCAATCCAAATAGCGGTTATTTACAGAGCGAAGCTCCACGGTAAATTCACGGCCGTTTACCGTTTCCACGGCCCGGCCATAGCCGGTCATACTTTTAATCAAGGCGCTTTCCTCTTTTCTTTAGAAACTCGCTGGTTTTTTCGTCCTATAAATTCATAGGCTCATCGGGTCCGGCTCCGATTCAGGTTCCGGCACACGAAGTGTGACAGTTATCTCATAAGTATCCATTACGCCCACACCGGGGAATGCATCACTGATTACCACTCCGGCTTCCAATGTATGCATTCCGGGCTGCACTTTGGAGAAGTCCACAACAAGGGAAATATCCGTATCCTTCATGGTTTCGACCACATCAGCAGGACCGCGAACCGTCACCGATTGGGCCCGGGTAATGATATCCGCTTCCATGCCCACCGGCACATTGATAGGCGTAATGGTGGTTACATTAAAGGCTTTTGTCATTAGCTCCGGGACGTCCACTCTCACGGTTGCCAGCTTAACGCCGGTATGATTGTCCACACCCTCCGGCATAACAATGGGGAATTCAAAGGTTGTATCCTCCGATATTTCCGCCAGGTTAACGGTTCCGATGACCAGTTTGCTTAAACTCTCCAGCAGCTGGTCTTCGCCGGATACCCAAATAGTTTGTGGGTCAATTTTGATGGGACTGGTCTGCTGTGTGGCACCACCACCGTCAATAATTTCCACAACCAAAGAAATTTCCTTCAAGCGGTGAATTTTTATCCTTAATGTTACCTTTTCTGCATTGGTGATAACACCCGATGCATTCACAGGCACGCCTTCCTTATTACACAATGTGTACGGACATTCCTTGATTAGGGTCTTGGTCTGGCCGGTTAAATCCACTTCGATAACTGCCTGATAAATGTGCTGCATCACAGACTCCGGACCGTAAGCTTCAATGCTGGGGCGATCCAGATAGATGTCCTTTTGAACCGCTATAAAGCCATCGGGTACGGATGTTCCGCGGTCGTCCACCACTACAGGAAAGGTCTTCTTAATTTTCTTCTCTACCTTCACAGTAATCAAATCCGTACTACTGCTGAGAACTGAAATTTCATTCTTCGATACATTACCCGGATAAGAGATGTCATAGGTTAGATGATGGGTGCCCGGTTTTTCGATATTGGCCACATTGATAATCACGTTGATGTTGGCTTCATTCAAAATGTTTAAGGTAGTGCGCTTGCCCTTTAGTGCCAGTGTTACCTTGGGTGATTCGCCTACAATCATCAAACCACGCTCTTCCAAAATCTCCTTATTATGCAGAACAACCGGGATTTCATAGTAGGTCTTTTCCGATTCAGGATTCACTACGGTAATGACGTACAGCCACAAGCCAAAGGCAACCACCGTAGCCAGAAGAAATGCCAAAACTTTACTTTTCATCTGCATTTCCTCCCCTTTCCTTTTTCTGCAGCTTCTGATATAGCGTTACCGCCACCTTATCCTGCTCTGCGTTTTCCTCCGGGCACAACTCATGGCGAAGCAGGCGCTCAAGGATCTGTGGAGCCAAATGGCGCTTGAGAATGCCGCCCACTGCCACGGAAATGGCTCCGGTCTCCTCGGAAACCACCACAACCACCGCATCGGACACCTCACTCATGCCCACAGCGGCACGGTGACGGGTGCCAAGATCCAGGCTCAGCCGATCGCTTTCGGACAAAGGAAGCACGCAGCCTGCTGCGGTTATTATGCCGTCTCGGATAATCATAGCACCGTCATGAAGCGCAGCTTTGGGGAAAAAGATATTCCGAATCAGTTGCTCGGAGACCTTTCCCTCAATCATAATGCCGGTCTTAAAATATTCATCAAGACGATTGTCCCGGGCAAATACAATCAGTGCACCCACGCGCTCCCGGCTCATCAGCTCGCAGGCGTGGACCGTCTGCGCAATCACAGGAACCATCTCCTGCTGAGGCTTTTCCGTACCTAAAAAGTGCTTCAGCTTCACATTGCTTAAATGGTCAATCATACGCCGCAGCTCCGGTTGGAACAACACCACCAGCGCCAGTATACCTACCGTCAGCACTTCCGAGAAAAGATAGCCCAGGGTGTGTAGCTTCAATGCATCCGTAAGCCAAGCCAACACAATGACTACGCCCACGACCCAAGCAATCCGGACCATTCCCGTAGAACGGAACATGGGCAAAAGCTTATATATCAAAAAAGCAACAAGGATGATATCCAAATAATCGGACCAACGCATTCCTTGAATTTGTAGCCACATTGATTCCAGTATTTCCATAAACGTCCCTCTTTCCTCGCTTCTATCTATCTACAAAGCCGGCACTTTTGTGCTTTTGGCATACCAAGCCTATTATCTATTCTATTATAGCGGATTAGGCCGCCGATAGCAATAGTTATTCACAATTTTTTTACGTTTACTCTGCCAGTTTCTCCGCTTCCAGTAGCAGATTACCCGTTTGCCAAGGGGCGGCATCATGTCCAAAACTGATGCGTACAGTTCCGGTTTCCTGGGTCCCGGCACTCTCGTGGGCCAACGGCGCGCAATGAAGTCCCGCACGCACCGCAATGCCATGCTCTCCCAATATTTGCGCTGCCTCCTCACAATCCATATTGGGAATAAATGATACTGTTCCGCTTTGATTTTCCCCCATAAACACACGAAAACCTAACTTTCGGAGTTCTGTTCCGCATCGTTTTGCCTCCTGCTGCTCTCGGGCCAGCAACCGCTCCGGTCCGCGTCGCTTTACATAGGCAATACCGGCGGAAAGTCCGGCAATTCCCGGCACATTCAGCGTCCCAGCCTCAGCCATGTCCGGCAAAAAATCCGGCATTTCCTGCTGCAGGGACACACTTCCCGTTCCACCCTGCAACAGAGCCTCCGGTTCCCTGCCACACAGCAACAAACCCGTTCCCTGAGGTCCCAACAGCCCCTTGTGACCGGGCATAGCGATAAAATCCGCCCCCAGTTTTTCCATATCCACAGGCAGCATCCCGGCAGACTGAGCCGCATCCACAACAAACGGCACCTTATATTGTTTGCACAGCTCTGCCATTTCATAAACAGGCAAAATATACCCAAACACATTGGATACATGGGTAAATATCGCGGCATCTGCACCCTTGCGGAGGGCATTTTCAAAATCCTCCAGTGTATCCCCCCAATCAAAGAGCTTACGGCCCGCTACCGTAAGCTGTGCCCTTCGGGCATGGAGGGGGCGGGTCACCGCATTATGCTCAAACCCGGAAATTACCACTCGAGCACCGGGCTTTACAAGGGTGTTAACGGCAATGTTCAAGCCGTGAGTGCAGTTGGAGGTCATAACCACCTGCTCCGGTTGGCAGCGAAACAGCTCCGCCGCCTGCTCACGGCAACGGAGCACTGTTTTGGCGGCGGCCATGGCAGCAGTATAGCCGCCACGGCCCGGATTGGCACAATTTTCCAAGGCACACCGCACCGCCCTGTAAACCGTTTCCGGCTTGTGGAAGGAGGTAGCACCATTATCCAGATAAGTCATAGATGCAGTTCCTCCGGCGTGCCGTTTTCTCCCAGAGAATAGACCTTTCTGAAGTTAACACCGGCTTGCCGCAGCAGTGCCGATGCCGCCATCACATCCCGGCAATCCAGCCGAAGGCTGTAGCCGCAACCCTTCTCTTCCATCCACTTAGGTGTGCGCTGTACGGTACATTCCACTCCCGCCCGATGCAAAACCGTCTCTGCCCGTTGGACAGGTGTCACCGAACGGAAGGTTATGATACAATTCATCATAAACAAACCCTCCCGAACCAATTTATGTTCAGGAGGGAATATTTGTGTTACATAATAGGGATGCAAGTTTCCTGTGGTCGTGCCATGTCGATAGCTTACACTTCTTCCAACAGACAGACCGCGTGGCAAGCCATGCCGCTGCCGTCACCGGTAAAACCCAAATGCTCCTCGGTAGTGGCCTTCACATTTACCTGTGATTCAGATATGCACAGCACCGTTGAAATATTATGCTGCATTTGGGGTATATAATCCTTCAATTTCGGTTTTTGGGCTATCATGGTCACATCCACATTCCCCACCCGGTAGCCTGCCGCATGGACCTTCTCCACCACGCAGGCCAGTAGCTTCATGGAATCCGCACCCTTATAAGCCGGATCCGTATCGGGAAAATGTCTGCCAATGTCCCCCAGTCCTGCCGCACCAAGGAGGGCATCAGCAACGGCATGCAGCAATACATCCGCATCGGAGTGGCCTAAAAGGCCCTTTTCGTAGGGAATGTGCACGCCGCCAAGAATCAAATCCCGGCATTCCACCAACCGATGTACATCGTAGCCGTGTCCTATCCTCATTTCATTTCCTCCAACAGCAACGACGCTATCTTTAAATCCATCGGGGTAGTGACCTTGATGTTCCGCTCATCACCCTCCACAATCTTCACAGACATGCCCAGCAATTCCACGGCAGAGCAGTCATCGGTAATGACCGCTTTGTTCGCCTTGGCCTGTTCCAGCGCACCCTTGAGAAGATGTCTGTCAAAGACCTGCGGGGTCTGAATGGCCTGCAGGCGGCTTCTGTCCGGTGTTTCCTTCACCACACCGCCTTGCACCACCTTGATGGTGTCCTTCACGGGAACACCGGGTGCGGCAGCACCGTAGGTATGAGCCGCGCGGACCGTTCTGTCAATTACAGCTTCCGTAATCAGCGGTCTTGCGCCGTCCTGAACAGCCACAAGGCGCACCTTAGAGGACAGAGCGCGAAATCCGTTCTGCACAGATTCCGGACGGTCTGCACCACCAACCACCACAGCCTGTACCTTGTGAAAGCCGGCGCACAGGTCCATGATTGGTACAATTAAATCCTGCCGGGTGACAATCACAATCTCACGGATGGCATCGCAGTTTTGAAATGCGCGGACGGTGCGGACAATCATAGGCTCGCCCCCAAGCTCTGCCATCACCTTATCAATACCCCCCATTCGGGAGGCAGTTCCTGCCGCCACAATGACCGCACCGCAATACTGCAGAGGCAGTACCTTCCGGACCGCATTGGTCAATTTGGAAATATCCATATTACAGCTCCTTAATCAGCTTCTTAAAGTAGTCACCTCTGACCATAAAGTTTTTAAACTGGTCAAACGCCGCAGAGGCCGGACTCATCAGCACCACATCTCCCGGCACCGCATCCCCTGCCGCCCGGTAGACAGCTGTGGTAAAGTCCCCACAATCAATAATTTCCGGATTTGACGGAGAGTATTCCGGTGATGCCTCCACAGCACGGCGAATCTGCTCTGCCGTGGCTCCGTTTATGTACAGTTTCTTTACATGCCTGCAAATCACAGGGCCCAGCGCATCGTAGGGAATGTGCTTGTCATAACCGCCGGCAATTAGGAGCACCTTTTCCGAAAAGCTATTAAGGCCCGCAATGGTGCGGCTGGGTGAGGAAGCGATGGAGTCATTATAGTATTTCACTCCGTTTTTTACACGCACCAGCTCAATCCGATGCTCCACGCCGCCAAATTCCCGGGCAACGGTGCGGATGACCTCATCCTCCACCAGTCCTTCCACTGCCAAAATGGCGGCCATGTAGTTTTCAATATTGTGCACTCCGGGGATGGCAATGTCCCGGGTATCCAGCACGGGAACGCCGTCTCGGCATATCATGGTGCCCTGCAAGCACACCCCTTGGTCACATTTGCCTAAACGGGAGAAAAATCTTGTCCTGCCGTTGCCTTTGAAGGAAGCTGTGATGTCATTATCCCCGTTCAGAATCAGCACATCATCCGTCATTTGGAAACGGAACAGGTTTTTCTTTGCCTCCACATACTCTGCCATATCCTTGTGGACATCCAAATGATTGGGTGCTAAATTGGTCACCACCGCCACATGGGGACTGCGGCGCATATCCATTAGCTGGAAGGAACTCAGTTCCACCACTGCAAAGTCCGTCACCTTCATATTGTCCAAAAGAGGCAAAAGGGGTGTTCCGATATTTCCGCCAAGCCACACAGTCTTTCCTGCAGCTTTCAGCATTTCGGAAATCAGCGTGGTGGTTGTTGTCTTCCCGTCGGAGCCTGTAACCGCCAAAATGGTACACGGACACAGCTCAAAGAAGATCTCCATCTCGCTGGTCACCTCTGCCCCGGTTTGCCGCAGCATTTCAAGAGCGGGATTGGCCGGATGCATGCCCGGTGTGCGAAACACCAGATCCGCCGAGAGATTCTCCAGATACCCCTCCCCTACCTGCAGTCGGCAACCCAGCCGCTCCAGCTCCAACACTTCCGTATCCAGCTTTTCCCGGGTCGTCTTATCACAGCCAACGACGGAACAGCCATAACGCAGCAACAGACGCACCAAGGGTCTATTACTCACACCCAAGCCCAGCACAACTATATTTTTTCCCCGCAAAGAGGTGAAATACGATTCCAGTAAGCTTGCCATAGCCATTCCTCATTTCATCGGAAATATTCTTGTATATAGTATAGCCCTTCTTGCGGGAATTTGCAAGACATTTGACAAGCTGCCTTTTAATATAGTAAAATGTAAAAAAATACTCGGAGGATATCCATGTTAGAAAATTATCACACCCATACTACCCGATGTCGCCATGCTGTGGGCACCGAGGAGGAATATGTGCAACAGGCCATCGCCGGCGGCTTAAAGGTACTTGGTTTTTCAGACCACACCCCCTTTCGATTCCCCGGCACCTATTACTCACACATGCGGATGTATCCCGAGGAATTGCAAGATTACGTCACTACGGTTTTGGCGCTGAAGGAAAAATATGCCGGCCAAATCGACATTCGGCTGGGTCTTGAGGTCGAATACTACCCCGACCGAATGGATGCCTTATTGAAGCTGATTGAACCGTTTGGAATTGAATATATGATATTGGGCCAGCACTGGTGCGGAAACGAAGAAAATGAGCCCTACAACGGCCGCCCCACGGAGGATTGTGCCCTGTTGGAACGGTACTGTAATCAAATCATTGAAGCAATGGACACCGGTCTGTTTTCCTATCTTGCCCATCCGGATTTGCTGAATTTTGTAGGTGATGAGAGAAACTACCGTGACCACATGAGCCGCTTGTGCAAGGAAGCCAACGCGCGGGAAGTTCCCCTTGAAATCAATCTTCTGGGGCTTCGGACCGAACGGCAATACCCCAACCCCCTGTTTTGGGAGATTGCAGGCGAAACAGGCTGCCCAGTGGTAATAGGCAGCGATGCCCATACGCCGGCAGATGTGGTTGACCCCCAAAGCGAGGCAATGGCTATGGCAATTGTGGAAAAATATAATCTGCATTTGTTGGAGCGGATTCCTATCCATCCCTGGAAAAAATAAGCCAACATCCGGATGGATTCTAAAAAATCCACCCGGATATTTGACATTCTGCCCACTTTGCGTTACAATAATCCAGCGACCGGGTTGGACAGCCGCGGCTGGGTTCCGAAAGGGCCCAGGTGAGGAAAGTCCGGGCTCCACAGGGCAAGGATAACGGGTAACGCCCGCCGGGGGTGACCCCAGGACAAGTGCAACAGAGATATACCGCTGAAAGGTTTTGCCTTTCAGTAAGGGTGAAAAGGTGCGGTAAGAGCGCACCCGGCCCATGGAGACATGGGTTTTACGCTGTAAACTCTATCCGGAGCAACACCGTGTGTGGGACAATAGGTTTGCCCGACCGTCCCCAAGAGGTGGCTGGAACCTGTGAGCAATTGCAGGTCTAGATAGATGGCTGTCACGACAGAACCCGGCTTACAGACCCGGTCGCAACTTAAAAGCAAAAGCACCGCCGCTGGCGGTGCTTTTTTGCTTAATTCTCTGCCTCTTCCGGCAATTTCACCAGGCCCGCAACATCGGACACCGGCAAAGAAAAAGCTATGCCCTGGGCCTTTTGGCCCATACCCATGCGGCTATACAGGGCGTTGAGCACTTTATCCCGGATATCCTTCTCCACCACCATCATGAGAATCTCCTTCTCTGCGTGGAGGGGAATACCAAAGAAGGTTGCCTCCTGCTCCCGTGCAACGCCACGGGCGTTTAAAATTGTGCCGCCACTGACACCCTGCTCCCGAGCCACATCCATGGCCTCCTCCGCAAAGCCGGAATTTACAATTACAAAAATCACTTCATGATTGTCAGTTTTCATTCTTAATCCTCCTTCTTCTACCGGTTATTGCTTAAAAAACGGTAGATATTCACACCAATCACACTAGACAAGGGTACCGCAAACGCAATGCCCTTGCCGTTACGGATGGTAGCGAATTTGTCTTCAAGGCACCTGATAATCTGGTCCACCATGTCATCACGGACTATGCTGAGAATCACAGCCTTCTGGTTATTCAGTCCCAGCATATTCACCAACTCCGAATTGGCGGTACCCTTGCCACCTACGGCCAGCTGACAGTTCACCTCAAACTGACTGAGTACGTCCAAATAGAATTCTGCTTTGGGGCGGTCCACTACGGTGAATAACAGCTTTAGCTTTTTAATTGCAGATTCATTAATTGTATTTGCCATATTTGACCCCCCTACATGAAATTGATAATTTGCTGGTCGTCTGCATCCAAAATTCGTTTCATTGCGCGCTTCTCCTGGATGTGGTTATGGACAATGGCTCGGAAACCAAGCAGCTGAATGGTAATCAGCGGTGCCATGGCAACCAGTGCCACCACACCGAAGGCATCCCGAAGCACAGCAGCCTCCCCCTGAGCGCCCACACACACACCGATGGCAAAGGGCAAAATAAAGCCGGAGGTCATAGGGCCGCTTGCCACACCGCCGGAGTCGAAGGCGATAGCAGTATAAACCGGAGGCACAAACAACGACAATGCCAAAGAAATAAAGTAGCCGGGGATAATATAATAGGTCAACGAGAAATCGTACAGAATTCGCATTACCGACAGTGCAATTGCCCCGCCTACACCGATGCACAAACCGGTGAGCATGGCTTTTCTGGTAATATAACCGCCCGTAACCTCCTCCACTTGCTTGTTCAGCACATGGATAGCAGGCTCTGCCAGCACCACCAACACACCCATCACTAGTCCCAAACCGATTACCAAATACCGGTTCATACCAGACAGCGCAAAACCAAGCTTATAGCCGATAGGCATAAAACCTACATTCACACCGGTAAGGAATAGCACCAAACCCACATATGTCAGCACAACACCCACCGCAATACGGTAAAGCTGCCGCTTGGGAAGCTTCAAAAACAAAACCTGACAGACAAGAAAAAACACCACAATCATGCCCAAGGCCAATGCCACTTCCCTGCAGGTATGGGCTGCGGTATTTAGAAAAGCATCCAAAATTTCATTATTGACTGAAAAAACGGGCAATGTATAAGTAAGTTCGGAGGTAGAGAAAACACCCAACATCAATACGGCAAGGACGGGTCCCACAGAACACAGTGCAACCATACCAAAGCTATTCTCCTGAGAACGTCGGTCACCCAGCACACTAGAAATACCAACGCACAAGGCCATGATAAAAGGCACCGTAATGGGGCCGGTTGTCACACCGCCGGAATCGAAGGCCATTGGCAGCAGGTCCAATTTGTCGTTCACCGCCAACAGCAGTGCCAACGCAAACAGCAGCATATAAAACAGCATAAGGATCGTAGCCAACTGTCGTTTAAAGACAATCCGCAAAACCGCCATGATCAAAAACAAGCCAACGCCGATACCTATGGTATAAATCAGCACCGTTCCGTTCATCACAGAACTCACCTGCTTGGCAAGTACCTGCAAATCCGGCTCTGCGATGGTAATCAGCAGACCCATGACAAAGCAAACGATGAGCAGCACACTCAGCTTCTTCTGCCGGGAAAGGCCGGCACCCACATGGGCACCCATAGGCGTCATTGCCAAATCCGCACCCATATTAAACAGGCCGATACCCGAAATTAGAAGCACTGCACCGATTGTAAACGAAATCAACTCTGCGGAGGAAAAATTAAACCACGGCAACAAAGAAATCAAATACACAATCAGTGTGATCGGCAGGGCGGAAATCAGAGCTTCCGTAATTTTGGAACGCAGCTCTCTCACTGATCCATCACACTCCTGAAAAAGAATTTTATATTAAGAGTATACCACACTGCCTTGTAAAAGCCTAGCAAAAAAAACGAATTTCAACAAAAAAATCCCCCAGTCCAAGGACTGGGGGATTTGATGTCATCTTAGAAGCAAGAATTACTCGTAGATCTCGGTAACAACGCCGGAACCAACAGTACGGCCGCCTTCACGAATAGCGAAACGCAGACCCTTCTCGATAGCGATGGGGGTAATCAGCTCAACGTTCATAACAACGTTATCGCCAGGCATGCACATCTCAGTGCCTTCGGGCAGGGAGATAATGCCGGTCACGTCGGTGGTACGGAAGTAGAACTGAGGACGGTAGTTGTTGAAGAAAGGAGTATGACGGCCGCCTTCTTCCTTGGACAGGACGTAAACCTGGCCGGCAAACTTGGTCAGAGGCTTGATGGAGCCGGGCTTGCAGAGAACCTGACCTCTTTCGATTTCCTTCTTGTCTACACCACGGAGCAGAGCGCCGATGTTGTCGCCAGCTTCTGCGTAGTCCAGCAGCTTGTGGAACATTTCGATGTCGGTAACGGTGGTTTCCTGATTGTCCTCACGCAGACCAACGATCTCAACGTTGTCGTTCTTGTTGATAACGCCACGCTCAACACGACCGGTAGCAACAGTACCACGGCCGGAGATGGTGAAGACGTCTTCAACGGGCATCAGGAAGGGCATGTCAGCCTTACGGTCG
>JBGVPJ010000011.1:0-2134 GCA_045126955.1 Faecousia sp. | reverse complement strand
TAACTGCTCAATCGAATTTCGGCGGAATCGGTCTGCGGTGTTCATCGTGCAGCATGCGGTTGATTTGCTCTACATCCAGCGGCTTCTACCATGTTTGCCGTACCCATTCCGTACTTCCATGCATTCTGCAAGTCACAGTTTGTATAGCAAATCGAGAATTTGAAGGATGTTCTTTTTCCCGAAGAAAACATCCTTGTTATTGACTACCAAACAAGGTACGCTCATGACTTTATATTGATCCTTGTAGTTCTCAAAATGACGAATGTCATATACATGGGCGGTGATATTCGGATTGGCTGCGGCGATCTTCTGCGCTGCTACCACCAAGTCCGGGCACATGGTGCAGGACAGGGTGACCAGGATTTTCATATCTATGGGCTTTGTTACGGTTGCGATTTTCTGCTTGGTATCCTCGTCAATGGCTTGTCCCGGACCTGCGGCATTGTAAAGTCCCAGCACGAAGGAAGTAAACTCATGCCCGCTGGGCACACCGTGGAAGGCAAGGCCTGTTGCCGTGCCATCTGCCAAGCAAACTTCCACGCAGGGAGCAAAGGTTTCCTGTGCCTGTCTGTTGCACACCTCCAGCTCCAGCTTGTCAGAAAGCGCAGTAAGAGCGATTATGAAGCTCTCCAACTCTGCAGAAATTGGACGGTTATCCAAATGGAGTTTCAAAAGAAGAGGTCTTTCCATTCGGGCAAATACGGTATCCAACTGCTGCCGCATTTCTTCGGTGAAAAGTTCATCCCTGCTCGCGGGTTCGTGGGTGTCAACTGTGACAGTTGTACGTTCTTTTGGCGCAGGTGCAGCGGCATGTAGGCCGGTCTTCCTCTGCATTGACGCCACATATTTTTCCAATTCCGTAGCAGCAAGCGCACCGTCACTGGTAGCCGTCACCACTTGCCGCAAAGGCTTAATGCACACATCACCCGCCGCATAAACGCCCTCCGCGCTGGTCTTTTGAGATGCGTCGGTGACGATATATCCCTGCTCATTCAGCTTCACAATCCCCTTGACCGCTTCTGTAGCCGGTGCATACCCAGCAAACACAAAAACACCAAAGGAGTCCTCGCTTCTGTACTCCGTTACCTCTCCGGTGGTGGTATTTTTGTACCGGGCGTAGGTCAAGCTGTTTTCACCGGATACCTCTTCCATCACCGTATTGGTTAGCACAGTGATCTTTTCGTGGTTCTTTGCCTGGTCAGCCACAGATGCGGCGCAGGAGAAGTCATCCTTGCGGACAAGAATCGTTACATGCCGGGCAAATTTCGTCAGGAATACACTTTCCTCTGCCGCGGCATAACCACCGCCGACAACAAAAATCTCTTTTCCCGTAAAGAATTCTCCATCGCAGGTGGCACAGTAGGCAACGCCCCGGCCCTTGTGGGCTTCCTCACCTTTGAACCCAACTGTTCTGGGGTGGGCACCGGTTGCCAGCAGGATACCAAAGCAGCGGTAGTCTCCCTTGCCTGTATGCACCGTCTTGATATCCCCGGCAAGGTCAAAGCTGGTGGCTTCTGCCAGCAGAAATTCCGCACCGAAGCGTTCCGCCTGTTGCTGAATGGTATCCGTCAAGGCTTTGCCGCTGGTCTTGGCAATGCCGGGATAGTTGACCACCTCATGGGTAATAGCGATCTGCCCGCCAAACTGCTCTTTTTCCAGCACCAGCACCCGGTATTTTGCCCGGGCAAGGTAGAGCGCGGCGGTCAGCCCCGCAGGGCCGCCGCCGACAATGATTACATCATATAAGTTTTCCATTAAAGCTGACCCACCAGATCCAGACTGGGTTTCAGCGTCTCAGCGCCGGGTTTCCAGTTGGCAGGGCAAACCTGATCGCCATGGGCATGGACAAACTGGCAGGCCTGTACCTTGCGCAGCAGCTCCTCTGCGTTTCTGCCAACATTACCGGCAGTCACTTCATAACCCACGATCTTGCCCTCGGGATTGATAATGAAAGTACCCCGCTCGGCAAGGCCGTCCGCCTCGATCAGCACCTGAAAATCCTTGGAAATGCTGTGGGTGGGGTCTGCAAGCATAGGATAGTTGATTTTCTTAATCCGCTCAGACGCATCATGCCATGCCTTGTGAACAAAATGGGTGTCAGTGGATACAGAATAGACCTCGCAGCCGATGGCGC
>JBGVPJ010000010.1:0-19612 GCA_045126955.1 Faecousia sp. | reverse complement strand
ATAAAGCCTATGGCGGTGAGCAATAAAAAAGATACAGACGATGTTATGGAAAGGAGTAAGCAGTAGTGATAAAGAGGAAAGCCTCCCTTGTGTAAAGGGAGGTGGGTTCGCCGCAAGGCGAAGCCGGAGGGATTGTAATGAAAAGACGAAAGAATGAGGGAACAATCCCCCAGTCATTTGCTCGTTCCTCGCAAATGCCAGCCCCCTTTACACAAGGGGGCCTTTACGCAACTGACAAATCGTTTTACGCGTTTACGTGTTATGCGAGGAACAGAGGGCTATGCCCGCATATGAAGAACCCCCGGTTTTACCGGGGGGTTCCTTTTTATATACATGAAACAAACCAACCGGGAAGCGATATTTCCGGCGCGTTGCTTAGAATCTGCACTTTTCGGCAATGTAGTTTTTCAGCTCTGCGATGGGGATACGCACCTGCTCCATAGTGTCCCGGTCACGGACAGTGACGCAGTTGTCGGCAGGGGTATTCTCGTCACCGATGGTCTGGAAGTCCACGGTGATGCAAAGAGGTGTGCCGATTTCGTCCTGGCGGCGGTAGCGCTTGCCGATGGAGCCGGAATCGTCAAAGTCCACCATGAAGTCCTTCTGCAGCTCGTGGTAGATTTCCTCAGCCTTGGGAGAGAGCTTCTTGGACAGAGGCAGCACGGCAGCCTTGAAAGGAGCCAGTGCCGGATGCAGGTGCAGAACGGTACGCACATCGTCCTTGCCGTTCTTGTCCTGACCCACCACTTCTTCGTCGTAGGCCTCGCACAGGAACGCCAAAGCCACACGGTCACAGCCCAAAGAAGGCTCAATTACATAGGGAATGTAGTGCTCGTTGGCTTCCTGGTCGTAGTAATCCAGTGACTTGCCGGAGGCCTCCTGATGGCGGCCCAAGTCGTAGTCGGTACGATCGGCAATACCCCACAGCTCGCCCCAGCCGCTGCCGAAGGGGAACTGATACTCGATGTCCGTGGTGGCACGGGAGTAGAAAGCCAGCTCTGCAGGCTCGTGGTCACGCAGACGCAGGGATTCTTCCTTGATTCCAAGGCTGATCAGCCAGTTCTTGCAGTAGTCCTTCCAGTAGGCAAACCACTCCAAATCGGTACCGGGCTTGCAGAAGAATTCGCACTCCATCTGCTCAAACTCTCTGGTACGGAAGGTGAAGTTGCCCGGGGTGATCTCATTACGGAAAGCCTTACCCACTTGGCAAACGCCAAAGGGCAGCTTTTTCCGGGTGGTACGCTGAATGTTGGCGAAGTTTACAAAGATGCCCTGCGCGGTCTCGGGACGCAGGTAGCAGGTAGAGGAGGAGTCCTCGGTAACACCGATTTTGGTTTGGAACATCAGGTTGAAGTTCCGGATGGAGGTGAAATGGTGCTTGCCGCAGTTAGGGCAGACCACATCCTCGTGCTCAGCAATGAAATCATTCATTTCCGCAGGCTTCATGGCATCTACATTCACGGCTTTGCCGGATTCGGAGGCTTCAATCAGCTTGTCGGCACGGTGGCGGGCACCGCAGCCCTTGCAGTCCACCAGAGGATCGGAGAAGGAACCCACGTGACCGGTGGTCACCCAAGTGGTGGGGTTCATGAGGATGGCGGCATCCAGACCTACATTGTAGGGGGATTCCTGCACAAACTTTTTCAGCCAAGCCTTTTTCACATTGTTTTTAAACTCCACACCCAGAGGGCCGTAGTCCCAAGAGTTGGCAAGGCCGCCGTAAATCTCGGAACCGGCATACACATAGCCACGGTTCTTGCAGAGATTGACGATCATATCCAGGGTTTTTTCGCTGTTTTTCATATTTCTATCCTCCAAAACACGGATTATTTACAAATGACATCTTATTATAGCCTTAAATGGCTGTAAAATCAAGGGGTTTCTTGCAGAACAAGGTCCGGGCCTAAATCCTCTGCCATCATGGTGTGCACCCGGTTGGCAATGTCCACCGCGGTGACCCCCTGCAGCTCCTCGGGCCGGATAACATTCAGCAGATGCAGGTGCACGTCTGTAGGCTTCAAGTGCAGGGCGTTTTTGAATACCTTGTTGGTGTTCTGTATGGTGCACACCACAATGGGCACCTGTGCCTTTTGGGCAATTTTAAACACACCGCTGCGGAAGGGGTGGAGCTTTCCGTCCATGCTGGTGTACCCTTCAGGGAACACCGCTACAGACACTTGGTCCTCCTGGATGAGCCGAATGCAGGTGATGATGGTCTTCAGTGCTTCCCGGTCATTCTCCCGATTGATAAGCTGGCACAGAATTTTGTGCATCAGCTTGCCTACCAGAAACATGGCGGCATTCTCCCGCTTGGAGATGAAGGCCAGCTGGCTCTTCTTAAAACAGGCAAGCAGTGTCACCGGGTCTAAATCGTTGATATGGTTGCACACCAACAGGAACCGTCCATCCGAGGGGATCTGCTCCAGGCCCTTGGTATGCACACGCATCCGCAAAACCCAGACAGCAATGTCTGCGGCGGTGTAGGCCATGAACCTGTAAAGCTTGCTGTCCTTTTTTGGAGGTTTGTTCATATCCACAAACAGACAAAGAGCCCAAAGAATCAGGAAAAACAGCACGATAAGGCCGATAAGGCAACCGATAAAGCTTACGGGCAGAATCCACAGCCAATGCAAATCCACAAAGCCACCTGTTCCTA
Organism: Faecousia sp.; assembly: GCA_045126955.1. GTDB lineage: Bacteria > Bacillota > Clostridia > Oscillospirales > Oscillospiraceae > Faecousia. The sequence continues at coordinate 16,956 of JBGVPJ010000010.1, read as the reverse complement.
TGCAGATGATAATTGCCGCAAGCAGTGCTACCGCCAGCAGAATATAACGCACCATACTTTTGCTTCCTCCATTTACGGATTAAGTTGCACTTATTATACTCTTTAAAAGCATTGGAAACAAGTGTAAATTTTCTAAATGAGGGGTAGAAATCATTGTAGAGGACTGGTATAATACTTTTATAATGCATGTATAGTTGCTTGTCTTGATTTTTTGGGGGGGCATATTTATGAAAAAGACATATCAACCGGGTTTGTTTTCCTGGTTCGCCATATTCACAGGTGCGGTAGGCTTTTCTTTGCGGTGCTGGCTTTTCTCTGCGGCAGACTCCAACGGCCTGCTGCCGGAGAACCACCTTGCCGGGATTTTGACCTTTCTTCTGCTGGCGCTGACACTTTTTGTTTGTGGCATGGGTATAAAAAAAGCTGTTCCATCGGAGGACTATACCAACCTGTTCCCCGGCTCCCGTTTTGCCGTCACAGGTACGATATTGGGTGCCCTGGGCATGGGCTGTTCCGCCTTTACGTTAAAAACCACCGGATTGTTGATTTTCCTGGTACCCATGTTTGGCATGATGGCTGCCGCCGCACTGTTCGTCACCGCCCCATACCGCTTGCGGTGTATCAGACCCCATGGTTTTCTGCACGGCATTGTGACACTGTTTCTCATTGTTCGCACCATAGCAAGCTGCCGCTCCTGGGGCGCTGAACCCCAGCTGCAGCTGTACTTCTTTGAAATGCTGGCCTCTCTGTTCTTGCTGATTGCCTCTTATCACCGTACAGAGCTGGACATGGGCATCGGGGATTACCGGAGATATGCTTTCTTCAGCCAAGCTGCCCTGTTCTGCTGTTGCCTGTGTATCCCAGGCGATGGGGGTCTGTTCTACCTGTCTGCCGGCCTTTGGATGGTGACAGACTACTGCATGCTGGCTATTCCCGTTCCGGATGAATAAGGGGGGCATACCATGTTTCTTCCGAAAACGGCCCTAATATGTATAAAAACCCTGGAACAGGCCGGATTTGAGGCCTACGCCGTGGGCGGCTGTGTCCGGGATGCGCTGTTGGGTCTTACTCCCCACGATTATGATTTGTGCACCAACGCCCTACCGGAGGATATCGCCCAACTGTTCGACCGCTATACACTGGTGCGCAGTGGGGAAAAGCACGGCACAATCGGCGTGGTCATGGGTAAAGAGGTGCTGGAAATTACCACCTTCCGCACGGAGGGTGGCTATCAAGACAGCCGCCACCCGGACTGGGTGCGGTTTGTGACGCATATAGAAGAAGACCTGGCGCGGCGGGATTTTACCGTCAATGCCATGGCATACAACCCAAACCGAGGGTATATTGATCCCTTTGGAGGCCAAAGGGATTTGCAAGATGGCATTTTGCGCACCGTGGGCAACCCCCGGGAGCGTTTTTCCGAGGATGCTTTGCGAATTCTGCGGGGTGTGCGGTTTGCTGTTCGGTACGGACTAACCCCGGAGGAAGAAACTCTGCAGGCCATGAAGGATATGGCGCCTGCCATGGACAAGCTGGCACGGGAACGGGTGTTTGACGAGTTATGTAAACTTCTCCCGTTGGTTTCTGCCCGGGATTTGCTAAATTATGCGCAGGTTTTGACTCAAGTAGTGCCGGTGCTTGCTCCCAGTGTGGGCTTTTTACAGCACAGTCCCTATCACGCCTATGATGTGTATACCCATATTGCCCATGTGGTGGAGGCCACACCCCAAAAGCTATCCCTCCGTTGGGCGGCGCTTCTCCATGATTGTGGCAAGCCTGCCTGTTTTATACAGGACGAAAACGGCAGAGGCCACTTTAACGGCCACGCCCAAGTCGGCGCTCAAATGGCGGCGGAGGTACTTACACAACTGAAAGCCCCCACCGCGCTACGGGAGGCAGTGGTTTTTCTCGTTGCGCACCACATGGCCTTTATGGAGCCGGATAAGCGGCTGATGCGCCGTCGTTTGGGTAAGTACGGCCAAGAGGCGCTTTTGGATTTGCTCACCCTGCAGGAAGCGGATTTTAACAGCAAGGGGATGGGGGAGAAAACTGACCTGTTTCAAACTCTCCGCAAGCTTTTGGAGGAGGTGCTGGCAGAGCAGGCTTGTCTGACCGTCAAGGATTTACATATTGACGGCCGGGATTTGCAGCGCATAGGTTTCCCGCCGGGTCCCAAGCTGGGAGAATGTTTGGATTTTCTGTTGGCGCAAGTGCAGGACGAGCTGCTCTCCAATGAGCCTGTGGCCTTGCTCGCCGCCGCCACAGAATTTTCAAGAAGAAATCTATGACAAACATCCTTTGTCCGTTGGCTTGCCGGCCTATGTGGACGCAGGTAAAACCACCCTTTCCGAAGCTATGCTCTACCGCAGCGGTGGGTTGCCGGACTTTTTGCCATCCGGAGATTCCTTGTTCCCAAAAAAGAAATGACTATTGAGCTACCCGAGGTTGAGCAGACGCAGGAGGAAACAGAGCCTATCTTTTTTTGAAAAATAGTTTTTGAATTTTATGCAAAAGACTTGACAAACGGTAGTTTCTTGGCTATAATAACTCCTGCCTTTGGACGATTAGCTCAGCTGGCTAGAGCATCCGCTTGACGTGCGGAAGGTCATAGGTTCGAGTCCTATATCGTCCACCAAAAGAAAAAGTCATCCCAATCGGGATGGCTTTTTTCTTTTGGTATGATTGGAGTTAGGACTCGAACCCATCTAAATGCAAGGCTCCGGGGGAGCCTTGTTTGCCGCCGGTCTTGACGGCGGCAACACCCTAATTTATGCCCCCACGGGGCATAAATGCAAATCGAGTCCTATATCGTCCACCATGAAAAGACCGTAATCGTGATACGATTACGGTCTTTTCAGCTATATTCGCCTTGCGGCGAGCTAAATTTGCTTTGCAAGCTAAATTGGCTATCGCCAGCTAAATTGCCTGCGGCAGCTAGGGCGAATGTAATTTAGCTGTTGCGAAGCAACAATTTAGCTATGAAATAATTTTGCTGCCGCCTCTGTAGTGCCTACGAACATAAAGCCTTTCTCAACGGACTTCAATACGGCGCACATCTGATGATAGAACTGAAATGACTTTAATAGAAAGCTCCTGGCTACGCAGAAATGCACAGCCAGGTGTTTTTTGCTATGCCCCATCCAAAATATGAAGGTAGATTTTGCTTATAAAAGATGCTAAAATACGTATGGACTATTTGCTGTTTCTTAATTATACAAGTGGTAAAATAATAAAACTATGGCAGTTGGGGGGATGTTATGCGCAAAAATACCAGCTATATAAAAGATAGCATTGTTACAGTAGGTCTGTTGGTCGCAGCGTTTGCTGCCAGTTTGCTGCTTCTGCGGATTGATGTGGAAGAGCATATCACCACTGTATTTGTATTTGCTGTCTTTCTGATTTCCTTATTTACAAATGGCTATATCTATGGCGTACTGGCTGCAGTGGCCGGAACACTGGCGGTTAATTACGCATTTACTTTCCCTTACTTTGCGCTGAACTTTACAATCCCGGTGAACTTCATCTCTGCTATCGTGCTGATTGTGCTCTCGTTGCTGACCAGCGCACTTACTACCAAGTTAAAACAGCACGAAGCAATGAAAGCGGAAAGCGAAAAGGAAAGCATGCGTGCCAATCTGCTCCGTGCGGTTTCCCACGATCTGAGAACGCCGCTGACGACCATTTACGGCTCCAGCACAACGCTGCTGGAAAACAGCGGAGCGATGACCGAAGAGCAAAAGGCACAAATCGTGACCGGCATCAAGGAAGATTCTGAATGGCTCATCCGCATGGTGGAAAATCTGCTTTCTGTTACCCGCTTAGACAGCGGCCAGGTGAAGATTATCAAAACACCTACCATTCTGGACGAACTGATCGATTCGGTCATTTTGAAATTCAAAAAGAGATACCCCAACCAAAAAGTAGTTTTGGAACTTCCGGACGATGTGGTCATGATCCCTATGGACGCAATCTTGATCGAGCAGGTCATTGTAAACATACTGGAAAATGCGGTTCAGCATGCCAGCGGAATGACCTCCCTGACATTGCGGGTTTTCACCCTTGGCTCCTCTGCTATTTTTGAAATTGCAGATAACGGTTGCGGCATTGATCCCAAACGTATGGATATATTGTTTACCGGGCATTATGTTTCCGAGCATGAGGTTGCAGACAGCAAAAAGAAGAACGCAGGCATCGGCCTATCTGTATGCGCGACGATTATCAAAGCCCATGGAGGCAGTATCAAGGCCGAGAATTTGAAAACAGGAGGTGCGGTATTCCGGTTCGCTTTGGATACGGAAGAAATCAGCGATGAAGCAGAATAAGTATGTAATTCTCCTGGTAGAGGACGAGTCCAACATCCGCAATCTTGTTGCGACTATGCTGGACACCGCCGGTTACCAAGCCATTGTAGCCGGGTCATGTGCGGATGCCAAAACCTTGTACGCATCCTATCTTCCGGATTTGATCATTTTGGATCTGGGTCTTCCGGATATGGATGGAATGAACCTGCTGAACTTTGTGCGGCAGAATTCCCTGACGCCCATTATTGTTTTGTCTGCTCGCGCAAACGAAGCAGATAAGATCCTGGCGCTGGACAGCGGTGCAAACGATTATGTTACAAAACCCTTTAGTTCCGGAGAATTGCTTGCCCGCGTGCGTGCGATCCTGCGGAATAACCGGTTCAGCGCAGAAGAAGGACGGCTGCCCGGCGGTAAGTTTGTGCTGAAAGAGCTCCGCATCGACTATGATGCCCGGCAGGTATTTGTGAGAGAAGAGACCATCAAACTTACGCAAACCGAATATAACATCGTGGCTTTCCTTTCTGAAAACTGCGGTAAAATGATGACCTATGCGGCCATCATCAAGGCAATTTGGGGTGATTATGCCCAGGAGGGAAGCATTAAAAAGCTGCAGGTGAATATGGCAAATATCCGCAGAAAGATTGGCGACAAACCGGGCGAGGGCGAACAAAACTATATTACCAATGAGCTTGGTGTAGGATATCGTCTGAATGAATAAGAAAACGGCATTGTGTGGTTTATCACGCAATGCCGTTTTACTATTTGCCGTCTCTTAATCCGAGGGGTGGTATAATAGTCTAAAATGGGGTGAAATGGGTTTTGATTCCCAACCTTGTGTGAAAGGAGAACCAATATGTTAACTTCGGTAGAGATTACACAGCTGATTCAAAGCTTGATTTGGCTGCTGGCCGGCGTGGGTGTTTTCATTGTCGGTATGAACTTTATGAGCGACGCTCTGGAGAAAAGTGCCGGTGAAGGCATGAAGAAAATGCTGGGCCGAATCAGTAATAACCGCATCTCCGGTGTTGGTATCGGTGCCGGTGTGACGGCAATTATCCAAAGCTCCTCTGCAACATCGGTTATGGTAATTGGCTTGGTAAATGCCGGTGTTATGACCCTTATGCAGGCAACGCCGATTATCATGGGCGCAAACATTGGTACAACCATAACCGGCGTACTGGTTGCGCTGAAGAACGATTATTTCAATATGCTGATGTACCTGTTTGCATTTGCAGGCGTCATGATGGGCTTCTTCAAAAAGGAGAAGATCAAGATCGCAGGTCTTTTGTGCAGCGGCTTGGGTCTAATTTTTGTGGGTCTGAATGTCATGAGCAGCGAGCAGGCATTTGGAAATCCCTTGGTGGAATCCATGTTCCAGGGAATCTTCAGCGTAATTGATTTCCCACTGCTACTGATTTTGGTGGGTGTTATTTTCACCGCCCTGATCCAAAGCTCCTCTGCAGCTACCGGCGTTGTGATTACCATGGTAGGCTCTGGTGTACTGCCCCTTGATTTAGCGCTGTTCATCGTCCTGGGTGCGAATATCGGAACTTGTGTTACTGCGCTGTTGGCCTCCGTTGGTGCAAATGCAAACTCCAAGCGTGTGGCTCTGATCCACTTTACATTTAATGTGGTGGGAACGGTGTTCTTTACCGCCATTGTTTGGCTGTTTAAAGAGCCGATGATCAACCTGCTGGTATCGCTGTTCCCTGGCAATGATCTTATGTCTTTGCAGATGCGGGTATCCGTTTTCCATGTGATCTTCAATGTAACGACTACTGTGCTTCTGCTGCCCTTTGTGAAGCAACTGGTGCAGTATTCCTGTGCAGTGATTCGAGATAAGAAAGCAGAAGCCACAAAGCAGATACTGAAATATGTGGATGAGCGCCTTTTGTCTATGCCTCCCGTTGCACTGATGCAGGCAAAAAAGGAAATCGACTATATGCTGTTCTTGGTTGAGGAAAACATCGGTCTTTCCGTCACTTCTATTGCCGGAAATCCGGTAGAAAATGCTGCTCGCATTACCGAGAACGAAGAGATCATCGACTTTACGAACGGTGCGCTGACGAATTTCCTTATCAAGCTGTCCACTCATGTGGATGAGCAGGATGAGCAGAGAATCGGCTCTTACTTCCATGTCCTCAATGACTTGGAGCGTATCGGTGACCATGCAGAAAACTTCCACGAAATCGGTCAGGAAATGCTTGCAAAGAAGCTTTCCTTCTCCGATACGGCCTTGTCCGACATCAAGCAAATGTATGCTGTGGTTATCGACATGATCGCCATTGCAAAGGATGCCTTTGATGCAGAAAATCCGGAGCTTCTGCCTACCTTGGCTGCGCTGGAAAATCAGACCGACGAAATGAAGCGCACATTTGGCGCCAAGCATTTCTCCCGGCTGTCGGAAGGCAATTGCAGCTTGGAGGTCAGTCCTTACTATACTTCTACCATTACCGGCCTGGAGCGTGTGGCTGACCACATCGTGAACGTTGGCTACAGTATCTGCAATCCTGTCGGTGATGACAGGGAAAACGACTAATTTAAAGGAGACTTTGCTTAAATGATGTATGCTGCGATAGCTCTGTTTGCTGTTACCTATGTTTTGATGCTGGTGTTCAGCAAATATAGACCCTATATTGCACTTGGATCTGCACTGATATTTGTATTAACCGGGATGTTGCCTATTGAGAAAATTATGGGCAATATTGATTTTAATGTCCTGCTGATGATTGCGGGTACAATGGGAATTGTTGCATTATTCATCGAAAGCAAGATGCCTGAATTGCTTGCAGATTTGATCATGGAGAAAGTTCCCAACGTGATGTGGGCAGCTGTGGCGATGGCGCTGTTTGCTGGTGTTATCTCTGCATTTGTGGATAATGTGGCAACGGTACTGATGATTGCGCCGGTAGCGCTGGAAATCTGCAAAAAGCTAAAAACAAATCCCGTTCCGTTTATTATTGGTATTGCGGTTTCCTCCAACCTGCAAGGTGCAGCAACCTTGGTGGGCGATACCACGGCTATTATGCTTGGATCTGCATTGGATATGAGTTTTATGGATTTCTTCTGGTATCAGGGAAAACCCGGCATGTTCTTTGCCGTTGAACTGGGTGCGGTCCTTTCTGCGCTGATTCTTGCCTGGCTGTTCCGTAAAGAAAAAGCACCGATTCCCAAGAGCGGTCAGCTCACAAAGGTTTCCGACTATGTTCCTACTGTTCTGCTTGTGGGAACGATCGTACTGTTGATCCTGGCATCCTTTATTCCCAACAAGCCGGATGTCACGAATGGATTGATCTGCTGCGCATTACTCGTTATTGGATTGATTTATAATTTTGTCAAAAAGAGAGAAGTGTCAGCAATCATCTCTCCTTTGAAGGAAATTGACTTTGAGACAATTGGTCTTTTGTTTGGTCTCTTCCTGATGATTGGCGGCATTTCCGAACAGGGTGTCATTGATGCTGCAGCAAATCTACTTGCACAAGCAGGCGGCGGTAATCTTTTCTTCCTCTATACAGTGATTGTTTGGGCATCTGTGCTAATTTCTGCTTTTATCGATAACATTCCTTATGTGGCTACAATGATTCCTGTGATTGCAGGCTTAGCATCTGCATTGAATGTAGATCCCACGGTTCTATATTTTGGACTTCTGTCCGGAGCTACGCTTGGCGGTAATTGCACACCTATCGGTGCATCTGCCAATATTACCGGCATTGGCATTCTTCGTAAGGAAGGATACACCGTTAAAAATGCGGATTTCTTCAAAATCGGCATCCCGTTTACAATGGCTGCTATTATTCCCGCGTATATCTATCTGTGGTTCGTCTATGGCGGGTGAAATTGGAAAGGACAATGTCTTATGCCTTTACTTACCGCAGCACAGAACGCCCAGCCTGACTATGTAGCGCTGGCTATGGTTCTGGTTTTTGTCTGTAGCTTCCAACAGCGCATTTGTGCATTTTAAACAAATTTGGCGAGGAATATTTGGATGGCCTTTGTGCAACTTTTTCTTGACAAAAATGCTTGGTTCCAGTATTTTAAAAGAAAAAAACAAAGGAGGAACCCTATGGAAAAAATCAAACTTAAAACCAAAGCAATCTTAGCAATCGTAGCAATTATCATGTGCATTACGCTCGCAGTACCGTTACTGTTGGGTGTTAATGCAAGCTCGACTGGGAGCACGGATGAATCCAGTGTGACACCGGAAATGTTTGGTGCGGTCGGCAACGGTGTGGCAGACGATACCGCAGCATTGCAAAGTGCATTAAACACAGGAAAACCGGTATTTTTGAGCAAAACATACAAGGTAACAGAGCTGGACTGCACAGGCTTGAGTGAGATTGTCATGTATGGCAAAGAAGGTGCGACTGCAAGGTTAAGCACGTTCCCCGTTACCAATGATACATATAATATTATATTTGAGGGTGAAGTGCTTTTTAAAAATGCACCTGAAAGATTATCTCTTGAGCAAATCCGATTCATCGCTAAAAATTACGGTACTCTTATAACCACAAAAGTTAATGGCGCGTGGGTGAAGAAATGTAATTTCACAAACTTCGGCGGCGTGTTTATGGGCGGCATGAAAAATCTGTCCCAAATTTCTGAAAATGTTTTCTTCAAGCTGCAAGGAACATTTGCTACGGATTGTGTTGACAGTATTATTACGAACAACTATTTCAATTCAGCATTAGGATCGCGTACAACTTTGTTCAAAGGAACGAATTTTACAGGAATGTGTTTCCAAGGAAACTTTGTAGATTACTGCAAAATCGCATTTCAATATAGCCACTGGGAATTCAATCGAATTGTGGATAATGGGTTTGCCAGCATTTTCAGAGTGTTTGATTTACAAACGATGTGCAACGATACAGCGATAACAGGAAATCGTTTTTCAAGGATAAATCGTACTTCAACGGATTCAAATATCGCCGCCGGTCTTCCGGAATTTGGAGACTATGCCGACGATGAGATGACGAACAATCCTTGGACAGTCTTCTATATTAAAGGAAAGTGTAATAGAGTCAATATTTCCGGTAATTCCGGCACGACGGAAGTTGCTCTAAACTTTAGTAGGGTTAATAGACCGTTAAATACCTCTATCGACTTGTCAGGCGTTGAAGGCGAAATAAGCTTTGGATATTATAACACATCATCGCAAGGCGTGATGGCTGACATTTATGTGAAAGATTTGGACTATATTACAGTTAATAGTTTGCCGAGTCCCTTGTTGCTCAACACAAGTGGAGTTACTCTAACCTCTTTCGATGCGCAGCATGTTATCTATCAAGGAAACGTGTATATGAACAATAATGGCACTTGGGTACAGCTCACCAATAACGTACAACAGTAAGAAATCTTTACAATAACGCATATACGTCATTTAAAAATAAGAAAGGCCGCCCAACGGGTGGCCTTTCTTTATGGGTCGGGGCTCGAATCGCTAAAAATGCGGACTGTTGCTTGCCGCCTGCGTTGTACAGACAGAAAGCCCCCTTGGCTATTTGAACAATTTCAGCCAGAGATATTTGTCTAACTTTTTGGGACCACTTCGCTTGAAAACAGCTCGTTATTATACTATAATAACGAAATTAGCGAAATCAAAAATTGAAGGAGAAAACAATGAGAAAGACCAAAGCAATCATAGCAATCGTTCTGTGTTTTGTTCTTGCAGTATCACTATTAGCAGGTTGCTCAAATGCTCCCGGCAAAGACGGTGTTAACGGCAAAGATGGTGTGGATGGTATTACCCCGCACATTGGAGAAAACGGAAACTGGTGGATTGGTGATGTAGACACCGGCGTTAAGGCAGACGCCCAAATGGGCGTTAACGGCAAAGATGGTGCTGACGGCAAAGATGGTGTTGACGGTAAAGACGGTGCTGATGGCAAAGACGGTGCCGATGGTATTACTCCTCATATTGGCGCAAACGGAAACTGGTGGATTGGTGATGTAGACACCGGCGTTAAGGCAGCCGGCAAAGACGGTGCTGACGGCAAAGACGGTGCTAACGGCAAAAATGGTGCCGATGGTATTACCCCCCATATTGGATCAAACGGAAACTGGTGGATTGGTACGAAAGACACCGGCGTTAAGGCAGCCGCCCAAGATGGTGTGGCGGCAGAATACGTGACACCGGAAATGTTTGGTGCGGTTGGCAACGGTAAGACGGACGATACCGCAGCAGTGCTAAGTGCATTAAAAACAGGAAAGCCGGTACTCTTGTGCAACACCTACAGGGTAAAGGAACTGGACTGCACAGGCTTAGAGAAGATTGTCATGTATGGCAAAGAAGATGTATCTGCAAGGTTAAGCACCTTCCCCGTTGCCAATGACACATATAATATTATATTTGAGGGCACAGAGCTTTTTAAAAATGCACCTAATAGACTTTCCCTTGAGCAAATCCGATTCTTCGCTAAAAATAAGGGAACTCTTATAACCTCAAAAGTAAAAAGCGGTTGGGTAAAGAAATGTAATTTCACAGACTTCGGCGGCTTGTTTATGGGCGGCATGGATGCTGTGACCCAAATTTCTGAAAATGTTTTCTTCCAGCTGCGAGGGACATTTGCTACGAATTGTGTGGACTCTAAAATTACTAACAACTATATCAATTCAGCATTAGGATCGCGTACAACTTTGTTCAAAGGAACGAATTTTACAGGAATGTGTTTCCAAGGTAACTTTGTAGATTACTGCAAAATCGCATTTCAATATGACCACTGGGAATTCAATCGAATTGTGGATAATGGGTTTGCCAGCATTTTCAGAGTGTTTGATTCACAAACGCTGTTCAACGATACAACGATAACAGGAAATCGTTTTTCAAGGATAAATCGTATTTCAAGTTTATATGTCAGCAGCGGTCTCTCGGAATTTGGAAACTATGCCGACGATGAGATGAAGAACAATCCTTGGACAGTCTTTTATATTAAAGGAAAGTGTAATAGAGTCAATATTTCCGGTAATTCCGGCACGACGGAAGTTGCTCTAAACTTCAAAAATGTTAATAGACCGGTAGATGTTTATATCGACGTGTTAGGCATGGAAGGCGAAATACAATTTAATTATTACAACGCATCATCGACTGAGAAGGCTGACATCTTTGTGAAGGATTTGGACTATATTACCGTTGATAGCCTGCCCAGCGCTGCGTTGTACAACACCAGTGGAGCTACGCTAACCTCTTTCAACATGCAACATATTATCTATCAAGAAAACGTGTATGTAAACCTTAATGGCAAGTGGGTAAAAACTACCAATAACAGATAACAGTAATTCATGTGTGGAGCGTTCTTCTCCACCAAAACAAGAAAGGCCACCCAACGGGCGTCTTTCTTGTTTTATGGACTAGGACACGGACCCCTCAATGCGACAGTCCGGTGGGCTGTTGCGTTCCGCCTGCATTACACAATCAGCTAGCCCCATTGGTTGTTTGAACAATTTCAGCCAGAGATATTTGTCTAACTTTTTGGGGCCACTTCGCATGAAAACAGCTCGTTATTATACTATAATAACGAAATTAGCGAAATCAAAAATTGAAGGAGAAAACAATGGGAAAAACCAAAGCAATCATAGCAATCATTCTGTGTTTTGTTCTTGCGGTATCATTATTAGCAGGTTGCTCAAATGCTCCCGGTAAAGACGGTGTTAACGGCAAAGATGGCGCCGACGGTATTACCCCACACATTGGAGAAAACGGAAACTGGTGGATTGGTGATGTAGACACCGGTGTTAAGGCAGCCGCCCAAATGGGTGTTGACGGCAAAGACGGTGCTGACGGCAAAGACGGTGTTGACGGCAAAGACGGTGCTGATGGCAAAGACGGTGCCGATGGTATTACTCCTCATATTGGCGCAAACGGAAACTGGTGGATTGGTGATGTAGACACCGGCGTTAAGGCAGCCGGCAAAGACGGTGTTGACGGCAAAGACGGTGCTAACGGCAAAAATGGTGCCGATGGTATTACCCCCCATATTGGATCAAACGGAAACTGGTGGATTGGTACGAAAGACACCGGTGTTAAGGCAGGCGGCCAAAATGCTGTGGCAGTAGAATACGTGACACCGGAAATGTTTGGTGCGGTTGGCAACGGTAAGACGGACGATACTGCAGCAGTGCAAAGTGCATTGAAAACAGGAAAGCCGGTACTCTTGTGCAACACCTACAGGGTAAAGGAGCTGGACTGCACAGGCTTAGAGAAGATTGTCATGTATGGCAAAGAAGATGTATCTGCAAGATTAAGCACCTTCCCCGTTAAAAATGATACATATAATATTATATTTGAGGGCGCAGTGCTTTTCAAAAATGCACCTAATAGACTTTCCCTTGAGCAAATCCGTTTCCATGCCAAAAATTACGGCACCCTTATAACCTCAAAAGTAAAAAGCGGTTGGGTAAAGAAATGTAATTTCACAGACTTCGGTGGCATGTTTATGGGCGGCATGGATGCTCTGACCCAAATTTCTGAAAATGTTTTCTTCCAGCTGCGAGGGACATTTGCTGCGAGTTGTGTTGACAGTATTATTACGAACAACTATTTCAATTCGCATTTGCGATCGCTTGTAACTTTGTTCAAAGGAACGAATTTTACAGGAATGTGTTTCCAGAGTAACTATGTAGATTACTGTAAAATCGCATTTCAATATGACCACTGGGAATTCAATCGAATTGCGGATAATGGGTTTGCCGGTATTTTCAGAGTGTTTGATTTACAAAAGCTCTGCAACGATTCAACGATAACAGGAAATCGTTTTTCGATGATAAATCGTATTTCAGATAATGCATATGTTGGCAGCGGTCTCAATGAATTTAAATCCGGAGACGAGGTGCTTGCCGACGACGAGATGAAGAACAATCCCTGGACGGTCTTCTATATTAGAGCAAAGTGTAATAGAGTCAATATTTCCGGCAATTCCGGCACGACGGAAGTTGCTTTAAACTTTAAAGATGTTAATAGACCGGTAGATGTGTATATCGACTTGTCAGGCGTTGAAGGCGAAATAGAATTTAATTATTACAACGTATCATCGACTGAGAAGGCTGACATCTTTGTGAAGGATTTGGACTATATTACTGTTGATAGTTTGCCGAGTCCCTTGTTGCTCAACACAAGTGGAGCTACGCTAACCTCTTTCAACATGCAACATATTATCTATCAAGAAAACGTGTATATAAACCTTAATGGCAAGTGGGTAAAAACCACCAATAACGGATAACAGTAATTCATGTGTGGAGCGTTTTTCTCCACAAAAAAAAGAAAAGGCCACCCGTTGGGTGGCATTTTCTATGAACTTGGCTATTTGAATAAGTTCATCAAAAAATATTTGTCTAACATTCTGATGTCAATTTGCTTGAAAACAGTTTCTTTTTATTGTATTATAGTCTTCGTTGGATTACAATACAACAAAAAGTGAAGGAGAATAATAATGAGAAAAACCAAAACAATCCTAGCAATCATTCTGTGTTTTGCTCTTGCGGCATCATTATTAGCAGGTTGCTCAAGTGCTTCCGGTAAAGACGGTGTCACCCCCCATATTGGAGAAAACGGAAATTGGTGGATTGGTGATGTAGATACCGGTGTAAAGGTAACCGGCCAAAATGGTACTGACGGCAAGAATGGTATCGACAGTACTGTTTCCGCACACCTTGGTGCAAACGGAAATTGGTGGATTGGTGATGCAGACACCGGCGTAAAGGCAACCGGCCAAAATGTTGAGGAAGCAGAATATGTGACACCGGAGATGTTTGGCGCGGTTGGTAACGGCAAGGCAAACGATACTGCAGCAGTACAAAGTGCGTTAAAAACAGGAAAACCTGTATTTTTGCGCAATACCTACAAGGTAAAAGAGCTGGATTGCACAGGCATTGAGAAGATTGTCATGTATGGTAAAGAAGACGTGACTGCAAGGTTAAGTACCTTCCCTCTTAACGATGATACATATAACATCATTTTTGAAGGAAAAGAGCTTTTTAAAAATGCGCCTGGCAATATTTCGCTTCAGGAAATTAGATTTCTCGCTAAAAATTACGGTACGCTTATAACAACAAAACTTGATGGCGCGTGGGTACACAAATGTAATTTCACAAACTTCGGCGGTTTGTTTATGGGCGGTATGCATAAACAATGCCAAATTTCTGAAAATATCCTCTTCAAGATGCAAGGGTCAGTTGCTACGGATTGTGCCGATAGCATTATCAGTAACAACTATATCAATTCAGCATTATCAAAGTATGTAATATTGTTCAAGGGAACGGATTTTACAGGAATGAGTTTCCAAGGAAACTTTGTAGATTACTGCAAAATCGCATTTCAATATGACCACTGGGAATTCAATCGAATTGTGGATAATGGGTTTGCCAGTATTTTCAGAGTGTTTGATTTTCAAACGATGTTCAACGATACAACGATAACAGGAAATCGCTTTTCAAGGATAAATCGCACTTCAAAGGATTCAACTATCGGCGCCGGTCTCCCGGAATTTGGGAAATATGCCGACGATGAGATGAAGAACACTCCTTGGACAGTCTTCTATATTAGAGGAGAGTGTAATAGAGTCAATATTTCCGGCAATTCCGGAACGACAGAAGCTTCCCTAATCTTCAAAGATGTTAATAGACCGGTAGATGTTTATATCGACGTGTTAGGCATGGAAGGCGAAATAGAATTTGAATATTACAACACATCATCGACTGAGAAGGCTGACATTTATGTGAAAGATTTGGACTATATTACTGTTGATAGTTTGCCGAGTCCCTTGTTGCTCAACACAAGTGGAGCTACGCTAACCTCTTTCAATAATCAACATGTTTTCTATCAAGGAAACTTGTATGTGAACAATAATGGTGCGTGGTTACAACTCACCAATAACGGATAAAAGGTGAAGGAGAAGATCAATGAGGAAAAGCAAATTCAAAATTACTGCAATGATAGCAATTATTGTGTGTTTGGTTCTTGCAGTATCATTATTAGCAGGTTGCTCCGGCAAAGATGGTGCCACCCCCTACATTGGAGAAAACGGAAACTGGTGGATTGGTGATGCAGACACCGGCGTTAAGGCAGCCGGCCCAAATGGTGCTGACGGAACAAACGGTGCCAATGGCGCCACTCCCCATATTGGCGAGAACGGAAACTGGTGGTTTGGTGATATAGACACCGGCATTGAGGTAGCCGGCCAAAATGGTGAGATAGCAGAATATACCACACCGGAAAAATTTGGCGCGGTTGGTGACGGAGTTGCAGACGATACCGCAGCAGTGCTAAGTGCATTAAAAACAGGAAAACCTGTATTTTTGCGCAACACCTACAAGGTAACGGAGCTGGACTGCACAGGCATTGAGAAGATTGTCATGTATGGCAAAGAAGATGTGTCTACAAGGGTAAGCGCTTCCTCTGCTGAGAATGATGTATATAACATCGTTTTTGAGGGAGAGTTGCTTTTCAAAAATGCACCTGAGAAATTATCTATTGAGCAACTTAGATTTTACGCCAAAAACGCCGGCACGCTTATAAAAACCAAAATTTCTTCCTCGTGGATTAACAAATGTAATTTCACAAACTTCGGCGGCATGTTTGTGGGCGGCATGCAAAATTTTTCCAACGTTTCTGAAAATGCTTTCGTTCAGTTGAGCGGCACATTTGCTACGGATTGCGATGGCAGTATTATTGCGAACAACCATATCGAATCAGCATTAACAGCGCACACAACGTTATTCACAGGAACAAATTTTGCCAGCATGTATTTTATGAATAACTCTGTAGATTATTGTAAAATTGCCTTTGGTAAATATGATAACTGGGAATTTAATCGAATTATAGATAATGAATTTGACAGCATTTTTAGAGTGTTCAAAACAGAAACCATGTTCAACGATACAGCGGTAACGGGAAATACGTTTGCTAACATCGACTACACCTTGGCTAAAAATGGTTGGGGAGAACATGCTGACACGCAAATGACAAGCGAGGATTGGAGTGTCTTCACTATTACAGAAAAGTGTAATAGAGTCAATATTTCCAACAATTCCGGCAAAGCGACAGTTGCGCTAAAGATGTCTTCTGTTAATAATCCGACGAATATCTATATCGACTTATCGGGTCTTACAGGCAGTAGAGAATTTACATATTACAATACAGCGAATGCCGAGGATTCTTCCATCTTTGTGAAGGATTTCGACTTTGTTTCCGTTGATAGCCTGCCCAGTGCAGCGTTGTACGACGCTTCCGGAAATCCCCTAACCTCTTTCAATAAGCAGCATATTTACTGTCAAGGGAACTTGTATGTGAACAATAACGGCACTTGGGTAAAACTCAGCAATAACGGATAAAAGGTGAAGGAGAAAACAATGAGAAAAAGCAAATTCAAAATTACGGCAATTGTAGCAATTGTTTTGTGCTTTGCTCTTGCGGCATCATTATTAGCAGGTTGCTCAAGTACTTCCGGCCAAGCTGGTGCCAATGGTATTGCCCCCCATATTGGCGAAAACGGAAACTGGTGGATTGGTGATGCAGACACCGGCGTTAAGGCAGCCGGCGCAAATGGTGCTCCCGGCCAAGATGGTGCCAATGGTGCTATCCCGCGTATAGGCGAAAACGGAAACTGGTGGATTGGTGATACAGACACCGGCATTAAGGCAGCGGGTGATTCCCGTGTGACACCGG
>JBGVPJ010000009.1:0-50736 GCA_045126955.1 Faecousia sp. | reverse complement strand
TTACACCGGATTAGACCCCAGAACCATGGAAAAGGTCTATGTACCCACCGACCCCCACGAAAAAGCCATGCAGCGCGCCCTTATCCAGTATCGCAACCCCAAAAACTACTATTTGGTGCGGGAGGCTCTGCTGAAGGCCCATCGGGAAGATTTAATCGGCTCCGGACCGAAGTGCCTGATTCGTGCAGTGCCGCCCAAAGCCGGTAACAGCAGCGCACCGCCCAAGGCATCAGCGAAAAAGCCGGTACGCTCATCCAAAGCACCGGCAAAAAAGCCTGTCCGCAAAGCTGCGCCGTCCAAAAAACGCAGGGGGTAAGCCATGGCAAAGCAAAAAATCAACACCGCTCCCTTTTGGCGTTTTCTGTTCCTTGTATACTGTGCCGTCATGCTATGGCTGCTATTCGGACGCTCCAACGGTTGGTCCGCGAGCACGCCCTATGTGGAACAACTGCGGCAAAATACAAATTTAACACCCTTTTACACCGTCAGAAACTACCTGTATGTGCTAAAAAATCCCAGCAGTGATTACATGCTGGCACACTGCTTCATTAACCTTGCCGGAAATGTGCTGTTGTTCATCCCGGCAGGTTGGCTATTTCCCAAGCTGTGGAAAAGCCAGCGGAATTACTTCCGGTTTTTTGCCCTGTGCTTGGGACTGATTTTCCTTGTGGAGGTTGTGCAGCTGTTTACCCTGCTGGGCAGCTTTGATGTGGACGATGTGATTTTGAATCTTATCGGCATGACGATCGGTTTTATCTTCTACAAGCTGCGCACAAGAAAATAGTTTTCGTCCAATCAATCATACCATTCTCCCTTGACTTTTTTCCGGATGAATGGTATTATTGGTTGAACACGGAGAGTTGTCCGAGCGGTTTAAGGAGCTAGTCTTGAAAACTAGTGATTCCGAAAGGAACCTAGGGTTCGAATCCCTAACTCTCCGCCAACAAAAATGTCCACCCTAACGGGTGGACATTTTTTATTTAACTTGCATTGCTCTCATTTAACAGAAGTTTGCGTAAAGATGAGCGACATTACTCCGGCCTTATCCTTGCTATACCACTTAACCTTGATCGTGTATATTTCGCCGGCTTTCAAGTCACATTCAATTAAGAAGTTGTTTTCTTTGCCACTGTCATCGTCAAATGCAACACTATCGCCCTGTGCATCATAGAGTTCTGCATAGGTATCAAAATCGGATACAGATGTGAAAGTCCATGTGCCATTCTCCACAGGAGCAATTTCGTAGCTGACCCATTCACCTTCTCCAACATAATCAATGAATGATACATCGTCGGTAATCGTGCCAATATCCGTTGTTTCGGTAAATGTTATTGCGTAATCAAAGCTACCATCCGCACCGACAGGGACAAATACAAACTTGACATCATAATCGGTATATCCGTTCGATTCGGCATATGTGCTAACCATATCCTTGTTAAATGCATATGCACTGAGTCCGTCTATCGTGGTAAACGCAACATCTTCAACGATTATCTCAGTACCGTCCGCAAGAACGAGGCAAACATAGTATGTAAACTTCACACCGTTTTTGACACAGTAACCCACAACATAGTTCTCATCGTTACCGTACTTCCCGGTCAAATCCTCCATGATTATGTCACCGCTTACTCCATTCGCGTTTTCAAGACCGCATCTGAAGCAATAATACCAACCATTCTCAACCTCAGTCCAGCCATGATCAGTCGGATCAATAACATACGGCTTCGTTTGAATATCGCAAATTACACACACGTCATATCCTTCACCACTCTGAGAACAAGTAGGTTTTTTGATTGTAATATGTCCGTCGAAGAAGCAACAATCTTCTTGTTCCGACCAGTTTTTACCCGCACTATCTGTATAAACAGTTGTACGTACGCACCCATCAACAAGGTCGTAGGCGTAATCATAACGATACCAAGCATCGCCTTCCGTTCTTAGAGAATAAATTGTATACTCATATCCCTTATAGATAACGTATGCAAATTCTTCTCCATAGACTCCGCCATTTCTTTCACAAGTATTTCTTATGACTTTACGACCATTTTCACCAAAGGGTCCATCGTACTTACTAATCGAATCCTCGCCCCACGATTCCGTATCATCACTGTGGATATATTTCCAATATTCACGTGTTAGATAAGACTCCTTGTTGTCTTCATCAACCGCATATTCCTCGATGTATTCGTGATACTTATCGTATTCGTTATTCAAGGTATTGGAAACTCGTTCTTCGTATTTAACACGAAGCCCATTTTCGTATGTCGATTTTCTTTCGTAGTAGCTTCCGCAATCAAGGCAGTCAAATCTAACATGATTATCGGTACTGTTATCCTGGTAGTTGTGATATATCCTTCCGCTATCGCCGGTTTTGAAGGTGACCTCGTACTGGCAAGTACCGGTTTCCTCATCGTAACCGAACTGCCAAGTCTCGTAGCGATATGCCATACAGGAATTTTCATCCTTCATCCAGTAGTAAGCATATCTAATCTTGTAGCCACAAGCCTTGTCAGCGGGATTCGTCACGGAGCAAATGTAAACATACGATTCATTCCAAAAGCCCTTATCGCCCTCAATCGTATACTGATCTTCAGTAATCGCATCCTCAATCCAAAGGAGACATTCTTCTGTTCCGTTCTTACAAAGGTCATGGTCAAGGGACATCTCCATTCGTTCACCGCAAGCACAACCACTCAGTGTTGCGTAACCGCCACAGACGCTTCCAAGCTCGGAAAGATTTATACTTTCTTTCACAAACATCTGGTGCCTATTAATCTGTCGGCTGTCTTCATGTCCGCAGCGTTCGCACTTACTGGTAATAAGAATACCATCTAGGCAAGAAGAACCCTCTCCCTTAATGAGCTCCACGGTTTCCTTTCCACTATGGCACTCTCCCACCTCAGTATACTGTTTTTCATAGATGAGAGCGTTGTTAATACTAATGGTAATCGTGTTATAATAAGTACATGTACAGGTTGCCGCATCTTCAACAGTATAATACGATTGATCGTAACGAAGTCCACAAGTAGAGCAGGTACCGGTTCCAACGTGTATCAATCTGTCATTTTCATCATAATACTCGTTGGATGTCCAATTGTCGCCACAGCCACTGTAATCATACTGACTTTCCTGACCGCACGCACAGGAATAATAGACGAAATATCCGTAACAAGCGCCAAACTCTGTAAGGTCAATTCTTTCCTGTTCGTTGACTTCGTGGTGATCTAATGTCTCCGTCCGGTAAACACCGCAATCCTTACAGGTTGTAATCCTTGTATATCCGTCTTCGCAAGAGGTGCCGTTCAGCTTGTAGCTATACTGATACGCATGCTCGGTTTGCATACTTGTTTGCTCATAGCGGTAAACCTCTTTACCATCCATCATGTAAATACGAATCTCTGTAGATTCATATTTACAATTCTGATCTTTCTCACCGCTATAATAGTACTCGAGCTTTATTGCTCCGCAACTGCGACATTCGTATTTTTCATATCCGTCCAATGTGGTTTCCACATATTTCCATTTGCAAGATTCCTTAAAATGAGCCAACAACACCGTACCACATACAGAACAGTATTCTTCATAGATAAATCCGCCGCAGAGTCCGTATTCGCCAAAATCAGCCTCTTTGGATTCACAGCGATGGCCGCTGTCTTCATAATTTTCCGAACGCTTGCAATCAGGGCAATACCTGGTCACAGTATAACCGTCTTCACAAGAACCGCCATTCAACGAATATTCGTACTGATAATTATGGAACATCATGATGTAAGTGGTCTCATAGCTGTAAACTTCCTCATCGTTCACAATATAACGACGAATTTCGGTATACTCATACCTACAGTTTGCATCTTTCTCACCCTTATGGATGTACTCAATCTTAACAGCACCACAATCACTACACTGATATTTGTCGTGACCGTCTGCGGTTTGTTCAACGTATTTCCATGCACAAACATCCTCTACGTTTGAATGAAGAATCTCATCACAAATCGAGCAATATTCGTCCCAAATGATGCCTCCGCAAAGGCCAAGGTCTCTAAGATCAACTTCTCTGTATTCATATCTGTGCTCCGACGTCCACCATTCGCTGGTATCTCCACACTTGGTGCAACGAGATACAACCTTGTGCTCTTGTTCGCAATCTACGAAATCATCACCAACCGAATATTCATACCTGTGGTCATCGTTATGCCAATTTTGTACATATTCAAGGATGCACGCATCACCCTTGTATATGTAAGTACCATCATGCTCTGTATATTCACAAGTAGAGTGGTACTCAGTCCATTTCTGTTGGATAAATACAAGGCCACAGCTTGAGCAGGTGGAAGTATACTTGTAACCAATCGCTTTGCCGTCTGCATCAAGAATTTCTTCCTGAATCTCGTTGCCCATATCGCAGTTAATGTTCATACTGTGAACTCCGCGAATTTTACCGCAAATTAAGCAACGGGCAACAATTGCACTGCCTCCGCAGGAACTATACTGGGAAAGGTCAATCTCTACTTCCTTGTCAATATCACACCAATATCTCGTTTCCGCAGCATAATAATCGCAGTTGCTGCAGGTTATGCGAACGTTGCAACCGTCTTCTTCGCAACAATCTCCAAGGACTTCATATTCATATTGCAAGTCATGGTGCGACTTTGTCGAATACTGCTGAAGCTCAGGATTATAATAGTACTGAACGTACTCACCAAATGCATTGACATATCCTTCGGGGTTGTCAAAAACAGCAAGGTAGATATCCGCATATGCTTTAGCAAGGTCGTCGGGGGTAGCAGAGAAATCAAAAACAATCGTCTTTTCTGTGCCATCCTCAAACACAGCAGTAAATCCGGTTTCGGACTGCACAAGCTTTACAGCTTCGCCGCTGTATTCATCAATCAGCAGCATAACGCGTTCGCCGTCAACGGTTATTTCAGCAAACATAAATTCATATGTCTGCCTTCCGTAGCAAAGCTCGTATTCTATCCATCCACTACAATCCGGTTGAGATATTATGTACATCAATTGGTCGAACAAAGGCTTATAAGCAAAAATGCGGATTCCGTTTTCGTACTCATATTTTATGCCTTGATATTCTACATATCCACCCCAACCGCCGCCTTGGTATTCTGCGATGATATCGTCATTAAGCAGGTCATCCGTGGGCATAGCAATGGAATTTTCAATTTCCTCAATGATATCCGACCAAGTTACCTCAATTCTGCCATTGATAATGATTTCAAGACCAAAATTAAGGATTACTTCATTCTCACTGTCCGCATTGGTAAAGCTATCCACATCAACAGCAACCGTTGTCAACATTCCGTCAGCATCGGTTGTGAAGGACAGGGAAACGCTATCTGTCATCCTATCAAGGGCTGCATCCACGCCCTCTTTGATTTTGCCGGCAGAGTCTGCTCCTATCAAATCATAAAGTGTCGTCGCACGCAATTCTGCAACGGTTTCATTTACGATATCAAGATAGGAATCATCCTCAACATCGAACACGAGCATTCCCAGTGTAATTCCCGCAAGCTCATCGCTATTGAGCATATCCATAATATCGTAATCGTCGGGAGCACCGGTCTTTCTTGCAAGCTCATTGATTTTTGCAATTAGGTCAGTGGAATTGAGTCCCTTCTCATCAAGATACGCAGGAATTTCGGAAGGTTCAAGGTCAAGCACCTCAAGAACGAACTCGACGATGCTGTCAAAGGCACCTTCGCCAAAATAGATGTCTATAACCTCTGCAACAGGCTTCGTTGCGAGATTTTCATTAAGCGCATGCAGTTTGTCGTAATCCAATGTTGCGATATACGAACCGTCAGCTTGCTGCTCAAATGTGAAAATCATGTTGAACATATCTTCCAAGATTGCATTTACATCCTCAGAATTTATTTCAACAAGTGTATCAATGGCAGGAAGTAATGTGTCCTTGAAGAACTCCAAAACGTAAACCGTCTCGCCTTCGATGCCCATTCTTTCAAGCAGTGACTCCACTGCAGAATCTACGGACATCTTGATGTTCATCGTTTTATTTGCTACATCTTTTCCGTGTGCAACACTGATATACACAAAGCCTTCGTGAATGACTGCTTTGAATTCATAGACCGCATTCGCATTGGATATAGGTCCATTAAAGATAACAACAGAACCGATTGCTGCGCCACCGAGTTCGCCATTTTCAACATAAAGCGCCAATTCTGCAATGTCAATCTGCTTAATACTACCAAGCAGTTTGAAGGATTCGATCAAATTGGCATCCTTTTCCTTCACTTCGTAGGAGAGATCTTTAATCTTGATAGCAAAACCGTCGATATTCTTCCAAGAATTGATGAGGTTGATGTAATAATCATTCACATATTCTTTTCCGCAACCCGTACAAACACCGTCGGTATAGGTGTGTTCACCGGTCGCAGAAATAACCGATGTTTTTGCTTCTCCGCACACACAATATGCAACACTTTCACCGGCTGCATCGCAGGTGGGAGCTTTTGTGATGGTGGCATTTTCAAAGATATGCTCAGCCACATCAGTCTTTTCGCCACATACACACGCATGCCAATGCTTATTGCTGTCTTTGGACCAATCGGTAGAGAAATTGTGATCGGGCGTGCCTAACTCCACAACCTTCTCGTCAGTATAATCTGCGTTGTTATAAGCAACGGTTGCCGTGTAAGTTGTCTTTACAAAACTGGAGCAAGTTCCGTTAACAACCTCCTTTTTAATCGTTGCTCTCAATACCATCACATGGTCATCATCGTTTTCGCAAACGAATGTAAGCGTTGCTGAGCTATAATCCGCTGCCCAAGTCCATACCGTAGACTTGTAAGCATGACCGGGAGCACCAACATACGTATCGATATAGCTATAGTCACAGTTATCACAATCGTGGATGGTATAGCCGTCAGCCGTACAAGTTGCAGAAACCACGGTGTTCGTGTATTTGTGCGCCAATTTAGCAGAGGTTATGGTATATTCTTCAGCACAATTCTTACAACCGTACTTAACATAGCCGTCAGTCGTGCAGGATGCATCTAAGGACGCCTCAATGCCCCAGCTGTGACCGGTTGCGTTGAGTCTTGTTTTGTAGGAATGGTCACAATTCTTACAATTATAGAGAATTTCTCCGTTCTCCGTGCAAGTAGCATCATGTGTCTCGACAGAATAGTCGTGGCCGTTAGCCTCTACCAACGTACCTTCCTTAATCTGTTTGTCATGGCAACGAACGCAAACAAGAAGAACATAACCATCCTTCGTGCAGCTTCCTTCCACCACTTGCTCCACATAACTGTGCTTGTAAAGGGCGCATCGCTCTTCAGGTGTCAGTCTTGTTACCGTGTAGATGGAGAAGTGATTGGTTTTGAACGTCACGAAGCCGTTATTATAGGTAGCCTCAATAGAAACAAGCTTATGCGCATCCACGCAGTTTGCGCCCTTGTCGCAGTCATCAACTTGACAAGTATCGCTTATAAACCAAACTGCAATACTATCTACATCTTCTCCCGCACCAAGTGTGTAGGGCAAGGTAATTGTAACGTAATTGTCTTTACCGAAATTGGAAATGGGTGTGCCGTTTTCGTCCTTTATATTAAAGTCGTAAACGGTATTGTTTCCGATCTGACCAAGCTGCTCATTGGAAACGCCCATATCCTTAAGGGTATTTTCACCAACAACTCCGGCAGAAATCGTTATATCCTTTTCACCTATGGCATCCGCTACGCCTTGACCAAGCTGAATGTTAGCATTGGTATTATCGTCAACTTTAAGCTGAACGTCTGTGTTCGCCAAATCGGAAGCGTTGGAGGAAGCAGAGTTGCTATTGGAAACCATAACGGTCTTCGTTGAAGTGCATACAGAACAAGTATCGATTCTTGTACCGTTTACGACTTCGCCGCTAACCCAATTATGTCCCGTCGCATCCGCAGGGATTATCTCTGCAGTCTTGCTTGTATCCCCACACTTACTACATTTAAAGGTTTTCTCACCGGGTTCCTTACAAGTAGCAGCCTTACTTATGCTTGCAACATAATCGTGATGATATACAGTCTCGCCAAATACATCCTCACCGCAATCGGCTCGCTGACAAACATATACCAAAACATATTTACAACCATCGACATGTCTTTCTTCAGCTTTTACACCGGCGATATTATGCGCCAATGCATCACCGTCAGTTTCTGTATATGTGTCACCACAATTACAC
Source organism: Faecousia sp. (assembly GCA_045126955.1). Classification (GTDB taxonomy): domain Bacteria; phylum Bacillota; class Clostridia; order Oscillospirales; family Oscillospiraceae; genus Faecousia. The sequence goes on along the minus strand of JBGVPJ010000009.1, from coordinate 42,539 downwards.
GCGTATACCTTTGTCGCCGCAGCACCACAAGTTGCCTCGGTTGCCAATGCTGTGTTTTCAACATAAGCATGCGCGGTTACGTTTGCTTTTCCACATGCATCACAAGCGTGGTCGGCATCTGTATTCTTATCGGAGCAATTTTCCAGAACCTTCCCACATCCGTAATCACAAACGTGATCATCATCTGTGGAAGAATCCCCACATTCACCCACGTCGTTCTTTCCGCAGCCGTTGTCGCAAATATGGTCAACGTTCTCATCCTTATGGGCAAGGGTGGTTCCTGTCGTTGCACCACATTCAGAACAAGTAGCCGGTTTTCCGCAAGTTGCGCTACCGTAATTATGACTGCTCACATCTGCATTGCCGCAAATATCACAAGCGTGGTCGGCATCTGAATCCTTATCGGAGCAATCCTCCAGAACCTTCCCGCATCCGTAATCACAAACGTGGTCATCATCTGCGGAAGAATCCGCACATTCACCAATTTTCTTTGTGCAGCCATAGTCGCAAGAATGATCTTTGTTTGCATCCTCACAAGCACCAAAGACCTTGTTGCATCCATAGTCGCAATCGTGATCTTTATCCTCATCGGTACAACTGCCAAAGACTTTGTTACAACCGTAGTCACAATCATGATCTTTATCTACATCTACACAGTTACCTATTGCATTATTGCAACCATAGTCACACACATGATCCTTGTTTGCATCTTCATGCTTGCCCATCATTTTCGAGCAAATTTCACAAGCGTGATTCTTATCCTCATCCTTACAGGTATGATTGATATCGGCACCACACTCGTCGCATTTTCCATCTACTACGGTGTCATAACAACCAGAATCAGCAATTAACCCACAACCATAGTCACAGCTGTGGTTATTATCATTGCCGTCGCTATGTTCACCGAAGGTCTTATTGCATCCGTAGTCACAATCATGATCTTTATCGGCATCTACACAACTACCGAAGGTCTTGCTGCACCCGTAATCACAATCATGATCTTTATCGGCATCTGCACATCTGCCAATTGCGGTAGTGCATCCGTAGTCACAAATATGATTCCTGTTTGCGTCCGCATGCGTTCCCATATCGCGCTTGCCACAATTGTTATCGCAAACGTGATCGGTGTTATCATCCTTATGTCCAAGTGCAGAACCGCTTGTAAAGGTCTCTGCATCATTTGTACTAACAGCGCCACAAGAACAGGACTTATAATAAACAGCCGCTTTTTCACAAGTCGCAGAGGACTTTTCAGCTTCTGTCTTTACCGTCTCAACAGTAAAGCTGTGGGTGTGTCCGATAGGTGTGCCATATGTAAAGGTTTCTGCATCACTGGTGCTAATTGCGCCACAAGCACAAGACTTGTAGTATACTGCCGCACTTTCAGTGGATGCCGGGGACTTCAATGCTTCATCTTTTACAGCTTCTACTGTATAAGCATGCGCTGAAGCAGAACCTTCCGTGGCCGAACAGGTTTTACAGGTTTTTGGCGCGGAGCAAGTTGCTTCATTCCAATCATGACCCAGTGCATTGATTGCGGCCTTTTCTATTTCTTCACATTCAGAGCACTTGCGTTCTTTAGCACCTGCTTCTGTACAAGTTGCCGCCTTTGTGGTTGACCATTCGCCCCATTGATGTTTACATGAATCATGATCGTGATCATGATCGTGTTTATCTTTACAGGCCGTCAACCCGCTAACGCAAGACAGAACCATAACCAAAGAAAGAATACCTGCTATCAATCTGTTTTTGATTTTCATCGTTGCGTGCCTCCAATTCTTCTTTTTCGTTTCTTGTTACTTGAAAACGCAAGGGCTATTCACCCATATTTACTGTTATTATAGATATACATTTTTTCATCCTCCAAGACACATAGATGCCGTTTGTTTTTATATCCATCTATTGATGCAATAAACGGATGAAGATACATAATAATTATACCGCAATATAATTAAAAATCAATCTTTTCCCTAATAAAAGCAAATTTTAAATAACAGTTATGATGGAATTTACAGAATTTGAAGCAAATTCTTTTCCTGTTTTCAAATTGCCGTCTGTGAATAGACAGGTGACGCATTTCTATATAACAAATACCGTTAATACAGTTTAAAAAGCTCCACCACTTTACGGGCAGTTATGTAGACAGGACCTTCCAGCGCTTTCTTCACATTTTTCAGTTCCTGCCGGATTTGAATCTGCTGTGGACAATGCTTTTCGCATTTGCCGCAGCCGATGCAGTTGGACGCAGCGGTAGAGTCCTTCCGCGCTGCACTGCACATAAAATGCTCCTTAAGACCTGCAAATTTCCCCTCTGAGGCCATCCGATTATATGCGGCAAAGGCACCGGGAATGTCCACGCCCTTGGGACAGGGCATACAGTAGCCGCAGCCTGTGCAGCCCACCTTCATGTTGGCATTGATAGCCGCTACAACCCGATCGAGCATTTCTTTCTCTTCTCTGCCCAGCTCCCCTATCTCCGTTGTGGATGCGGTTTGCACATTGTCCGCAAGCATCTCCATGGAGTTCATGCCGGACAGAACGCAGGTTACCTCCTTTTGGTTCCACAGCCAGCGGAAGGCCCACTGAGCCGGTGTGCGCTGCAGGGGGTGCTTTGCAAACTCCTCAGCAGCTTTTTCGGGCAGCCGGTTCACCAGCTTGCCACCCCGCAGAGGCTCCATGATAATGACAGGCAAACCCTTGGCATGGGCATAGTGCAAGCCCTTGCGACCCGCTTGGGAATTCTCGTCCATGTAATTATACTGAATCTGACAAAAATCCCAGTCATAGGCATCCACCAGCTTGCAGAACATATCCGAATTGCCGTGGTAGGAAAAGCCAATCTGCCGAATGGCACCGGATTTCTTCTTTTCCTCCAAAAATTCCAAAATCCCCAACTTTTTTAGTTTTTCCCAAGTCTGCACATCGGTGAGCATGTGCATAAGATAGTAGTCGATGTAGTCGGTCTTCAGCCGCTTGAGATGTTCACTGAACAGCCTCTCCATGCCCTCACGGGATTTTATGAGATAGTGGGGCAGTTTCGTTGCAATGTAAATCTTTTCACGAAGCTGATTTTTAGCCAAAATTTCACCTAAGGCTGCCTCGCTGCCGGGATATATGTAGGCGGTATCAAAATAGTTCACGCCCGCATCGATGGCCGCCAACAGCTCTCGTTCCGTTTCTGCCATATCGATGCCGCCACCGCTGCGGGGAAACCGCATACAACCAAAACCCAGTACTGAAATGTCGTTGCCGTATTTATCCTTGCGATATTTCATACTTTCACCCCGCGCTTGTTCTTGTAATACTTTCTAAAGGCAATAACCTCCGCTACCAGGCACACCGGCAGAGCTGCGAAAATATCCACCACAGAGTGTTGCTTGGTAAAGGCCACAGACAGGCACACCAGCACCACAAAAATCACCACAATGGTCTTGACATACCAAGCCGCAGACTTTTCCTTCAGCCATGCCGAGGCGATACCCAAGGAGTATGCCACATGCAATGACGGGCACACACCGGTATTGGTGTCGGCACCATAGATGATCCCCATGATCCAGGTAAGCACATTTTCCCGAGGGAACTCCGTAGGACGCAGATCCTGACGGCTGGGCCAAAGAATATAGCAAACCATCGCCAATCCCTGGGTGATCATAATATATGTCTGCAAGCCCTTGAAATTCTCCACATGGTATAGCAAAAAGTATCCAAGAGAGATCACAATCAGCACATACCAGCCCACATAAGGGATGACAAACAGCTCATTGAAAGGAATGACATCGTCCAACGGACACCATACCGGATAGCAATCCTCTGCCGGAATCAAATTCTCGGTCAAGAAATACAAGATAAAATAGACGACCCAACCCAGTAGCAAAAAAAGATGACGAAACTGAGGGCTGGTAAGGTTATGTATCCGCAGTGTGCGGTAATCAATGACAGGTTTTCTCATTTGCAATCTCCTCACTAGAAATGTTAATAGGATAATACTTCTTTGAAACATTGGGATAAGGTACTACCGTGTGTCGGGGTAGCTGCACGGCAATGTCCGTCACCTGTTCCATTAGGTAATCACAGATTCGCTCCCGCTCCTGCTCTATGGGCGTTTGGGCGTTAAACCGGATTGGCTTGCCCAAGCACGCTTTTTTCAGCTTAGGAGCAATGTAGATCGGAACGAAGGACACTTCCTTGCCGGTGCGCTTATAATACAGCTTGGCCACATCGATAAACCGATCTTGGAAACGATAGATAATATTATTGTGGGGATCGTAGCACTCAGGAAAGATAATCACATTGGCGTTATCCTCCAGTGCCGTAATCGTCTGCTTGAAGGTAGTAATCAGACGGTTATCCCGGAAGACAGGAATGGTGTTGGCATTTGTGAATACACAGACTGCAACGGGAGCAATGATGTAGGAGAGAATCTTATAGAACCATCTGGTCCATTTTGGCTGGCCGCTCCAAAAGTCCTGAAACGAATAGGCAGGCACTTCCTTTAGATACATCATCTGATGGGCGCACCATATCTTTCGTTTCCCGGGGAAATACAGTTCCCCGCAGATCGGCCCATACATATGGCAGTGGTTACCCACCACAATACATGGCTCCTCCGGCAGATTCTCCAGTCCCTCAATGGGCATCTTGGGGCAAAAAAGCCACACCAGCCGGCGGATGATTCGGTAGCAAATATAGGAAATACCTTTTCCGATTTTTTTCATATTTCTCTGACCTCTCCATGGGATTGTTTGTAATTGCACACATTATAACACAAAATTTGCAACTGTGCATCTTAATTATTTGAAATTTATAAGATACTGCCGAATTTGACATCCTTGATTGATGCCCATTATACTATAGAAGTACCCACCCGTGTCAAAACGACCTACAATGCAGGCACCGTCTCCGACAGCACTAAAACGAAACCTGCAAGGACCATCCCCACCACAGAGAAAACACCGTCTCTTTGTTATATTCTTCATGTGGCCTCCTGTTTGCAAAGCGCGGCTTTTGCCCTAAGACAAAAGCCGCGCTTTACTTATTCAACCGTTTTAATTTTCTTCTTCCTCTTCCACAACAGGAATTTTGGTAAGGACAGCGGTTTCCACCTGGTAGTTGTGCATCTTGGTAACGACAATCTGCAAGCCTTCCAATTCCACCACAGAATCTACCTCAGGAGAGGTGCCCAAATGATGGAAAACAAGGCCGTTGAGGGTGTCATATTCCTCAGATTCCAATGGCATCTCCAGCACCTGTGAAAGCTCCTCCAGCAAAGCACCGCCCTCTGCCTGCCAAACATTTTCTTCCAAAAGAATAATTTTTTCCACGGTTTCCTCCGGAAGAACATCGTCCTCCAGATCGCCCACCAGTTCCTCAATTAAGTCCTTGATCGTAACAATGCCACTAAAGCCACCGTATTCATCCAACACCACGGCAAACTGTTCATGTTCCTTCTTCATATTACGGAACAGCACATCCGCCTTCAGCGATTCCGGCACCACATAAGCGTCCGTGACGGCCTGCTCCATAACCGATTCCTTGGTTTTGTCCTTCATACGGAAATAAATCTTAGTATTCAAAACACCCACAATCTGATCGGGAGTTTCGTCGCACACGGGATAATAGGTAAATCGGGTATCACGAATCGTCTGATCCCACACCTCAAGGCTATCCTCTAAGTACAGCAGTGTGATATCGGTTCTGTGGGTGATAATCTCCACCACAGGAAGATTGTCAAATTCAAACACATTTTGAATGAATTCCCGCTCCTCGTTGTCTATGGTTCCCTTTTCGTTGCCGGCATCCACCATCATGCGGATCTCTTCCTCGCTGACCTCTTCCACTTGGGCATTAGGGTCAATACCCATCAGCCGCAGGACGCCATTGGTGGATACGGTCAGCAGCCATACCAACGGTGCACACAGCTTGGAAATGCCGCCGACAAGGCCGGACATGCCCAGTGCCAGGGATTCTGCCTTCCGCATGGCCACCTGCTTGGGTACCAATTCGCCGAATACCAGGGTAAAATAGGACAACACAATGGTAATGAACACCACTGCGATGGTCTCCAACGCATCCGGTGCCAAAAGCACGCCCAGTCCCAACAGCCAGTCTACCAGCCTGCCGGAAAAGTTCTCTGCCGCAAATGCGGAGCCTAAAAATCCGGACAAGGTAATGGCTACCTGAATGGTGGCCAAAAACCGGGCAGGCTGATTGGTAAGCCGTGCCAAACGAACGGCACGCTTGTCGCCTTCTGCGGCCATCTTGGCCAGTTTATTGTCATTCATGGAAATCACTGCGATTTCCGCACAGGCAAAGATTGCATTCAGTGCAATCAGCACCACCTGCAACCCCAGTGTCAATAGAATAGAATCTTTCATTATCTTCTTTTTTCCTCCAATTTTGTATCACAAATTCCTAAAAAAACGCACAAAAGGCAAAGCCTATATCCTACACCCTCAGGTGGGGACTACGCTTCGCCTGTACAAACTTATGACACAAAGGAGGATTATCGGAATTACTGTCGCCGTCGTCCATAGTTGTCAAGAGTACTCCTTTCAAAATATTATTGCCAATTATAACATATAACAGAGAAAATGCAAGAACTTTTTTTGAAAAACCGACAGATGCAATTGTTGCATCTGTCGGTTTTCTCACACAACTCAGCTCTTGTGGCAGTCCACCAAAGAAATCGTCTTCATGCCGGGAATATTCTTAAGGCCAACCATAACGCCTTTATTTCTCTCAGAGAAGCCCAGCTCGTAAATGCCCTCAGTATAGCCGGGAGTTTGGGTCAGCGCAGAGAGCTTATACTTCATTCTGCATCTTTGCAGAATCTCCTCTGCCTTGTCCATAATCTCAGGGCTCTCGGCTCTGACCACCAGCAGGTAGGTCTTAGCGCTTTTTTCCAGTACAATCATACTGACGACACAGATGGCACCGATAAACAGGCAGCCAATGAGTGTAATCAAATAGAAGCCTGCGCCGGCGGTAATGCCTGCCGCAACTGCCCAAAACAGGAATGCCGTATCGGAGGCATCCTTGATGGCGGTACGGAAACGGACGATGGACAGTGCGCCCACCATACCCAGAGACAGCGCCAGATTGGAGGTGATGGTAAGGACGATCATTGCGCTGATGGAAGTAATCAGCAGCAGTGTCAGACAGAAGCCAGAGCTGACCGCCGCGCCTTTTTGGAAGGATTTATAAATCAGAAGGATGAACAGGCCTGCCAAAAGGGACACACCCAGGCCCAAAAGGATATCAGTAACGGTAATGCTGCTGTCAAAGCCTTCCAAAACACTGTTTTTAATTGCATCAATAATACTCATGGAATCTCTCTCCTTTACATTGTTGTCTCTCTGCAAAGAGCATATTTGGATACGGATAACTGCCGAGTCGGCACCGCCGTAAGCTGGCGGATAAAGGCCGGCACATAACTGCCATACTTGATTTCCATAATCACGGTATTGCCATCCAGTACCGGAATACCCATACCGTCCCGATCAAAGAGGGCATCCAGCTCCGGAGGCAGAACCTCCAGATTGGTATCAAAGGTCAAGCGTAAATCCGTACCTTGAAAGAGGAAGGCATCTCGATGATAGCGCACCGTCACCGCCGGACGCATACCGCCTGTCAGCATTTGTGCTGCCAAATTATAAGCTTTCCCGCTGAAGCGGTCTAAGTCCCACTCCGGCAGACCCAAGAAGGGCAACTGCTCCGGAGTGATAACCCCTGACTGCTTTTGTGTAATAATTCCCTCTTTTACCTTTCGTTCCAAACGGATAAAATCCTGACGGCCGTCATAGGTCCGTAGACGAAATTTGGTGTGTCGGGCCAGACCATCCTGTTTTTCCAGCAGTGCCCTGTCCAAGGGATCGTCGTAATACAGTGAGGTAATCACATAACTACCGAATTCCCCGTGACTGTCCGGCGTCAAGGCACGCATGGCTCTGGATTTCAAAAAGGCATACTGATGATAGTCGATGAGATATTTCTCCTCATGTCTTTCTGCCATCACTGTCCCTCCTACACATTAAAGCCATATTCCTGCATTTGAGCAGTTGTCAAACCAAAATAGCTCTTCACATATTTGGGAAGATTTTGGTTCCGCCAAACCACAAAGTTTCGCAGGGTCTGCACATGGCTCTGCCAAGTGCTATAGCTTCTGTCCCAACGGGTGCAGTCCTTTTTCATATCCTCTTTGATGAGGCTTTCCAGCTCATCAATCCGTGCCCACACATTGTCCTTTGTCCAAACATTGTTAATCTGCCAGGCAATGCGGCGAATAAACTTCTCCTTAAATTCAGGATTTTTCAGCAGAGCATTGATCAGTTTTGTGGAAAAAGCATTATTTGCACCGGTACCGTTGGGATTCAAATGGTCTGATACAGAATTGTAGGAAGCATCCGCAAAGCCGTAATCCGTATCATACATAATCCATGTCCATTTGGTATCCGGCGTTTTGAAATATCGGATATTGCCGTTATCGGAGTTGCCTATATAGATTTGGGCAACAATATAATCAATGTAATTCTCAACATCAATCTGAGCGCATACATGATCGTAATACTCCTGCACAGACAAATCGTGGCTGTGGGCATAATTGACCAGGTTTTTATATTCCAGTTTATCAATGCCGTTGGCACCGGTCAATACTACATCTTCTCTGGCTACATTGTAATTACCGGCCACATAGAACTCCTGTGCCTTTTCACGGATATAGTACACGCCCCAATATTCGCCATTGAGGTACAGTACAACCGGCTTATACTTCTGCACCGCCACAGTGGTATAATCTGCAATCAGCGAGGTCATCAGCACATCCCGCATTCTGGATTTGTAATTATCCTGACCGCTGCTGCGGAGGACGAAGGACTCAAAGCTGTTCAGGCCTTCCTCTCCGAAAATTGCATAGTCCAAAGAGCCGGCACCGTAGACATCCCGAAAGTTGCAGGAAAAACCCTTCATTTCCAAGGCTCTGGAATAAGCGCCGAAAATAGACAGTCCGCAGGGAACAGAAAAACCGGTTCCGTCCTTTTCCATCAGAGACACACTGGCTTCCTTTTCCCAATTCTGCCAGTAGTTTGCGCCTACATAGGGAAATACCGAACTGGCATTGGGGCCTTTGACATAAATGCCGGTGTAATAGTCCCATAGGTTTTCGGGCGCTGTCACCACGCTGACCACCGGCAGGCTGTCATTCTCATTTACCACATAAGTCAAATCCACCACTTTGGAGGGCAGCTTCCCCTCTTCATAGCAAATTGCCCGAATCACCGTGGTCTTTGTCAGCTTTATGGGGCCGATGTAACGGGTAGAGGCGTTGGAAGGTGTCGTGCAGTCTGTGGTATAGTACACAGTACCGCTTCCGGAGAGTGTAACTTCCAGATTGGATGCATTATAACTGCCTTGTTTTGTTCCGGCTACCGGTGCCGCAGACAGGCCTGCCGCATTGGAATTGGTTTTGCCGGGGGTGGGCGTTGCCAAAACGGCAAATCCACCGTTCTCTCCCCTGCCATACGTGATATCGGCCAGTAACTCCGGCACACGCACGTAGTCCACAACTTCCCCGCCACGACTTAAATAAATTGTTTCTCCGCGGGAGGACAGATTGAAGGGTAAAACACTGTAACCGGATCGGTAGGAATCTGTCTTTTCCGACAGGAATATCACAATGAATTTTCCGGGATCCAATGTCTTCACCGGCAGAGTGTATTCCCCTAGCTGACCGCTATCGGTAGCAAAGCAATACTCTTGCAGATTAATTGTCTCGTTAGAGGCATTATACAACTCCACCCAGTCACAGGTTGCTCCATAAGGACCCTTCAGGTAGGATCGGTTGGCGCTCATCAACTCAGAAATTACCAATCCCTTAGGCCGACGCTGTGCTTCATAAGTCTGCACACCCGACCGGCTGTTTTCAAAGCCCAGGGAAATCTCTCCTGTGGTATACAGCGCTTCACTTTCACCCTCGATCAACTGGATGCTCTGCCAAGGCTGGCTGCCGGAGCAGGAGACTTTAGATGCCCATTTCCAATCGGGGGTAAACAGTCGCAAAATATCCCGCTGGGACAGGGCAAAACCCGTCTCCTCGCGGCTGCACCGCAGAACCATGCGTTCACCGGGTGCCAGTTTTTTCTGGGGTAAGGCATAGCAGTAGGGGTCACCGCCGTCGGACAGGTACCAGCCGGTGGTGTCCACGGTCTCCTGTGAACGGTTCCAAATCTCTACCACATCTACAAAACTGCCATTATAGGGAACATCGGAGGATGAAAGCAAAATCTCACTGATCACCAATGCAGCTTTGGCATCTGTGCGAGAGAAACCAAAATCCGTCACCCCGATTTCGTGATTGGCAAAGCCCAAACTCACAGAAGAGGCTCTATAATTTCCTTTATCATCTAAAGCTGTGGAGATATCCTCACCGGGGAACTGCACATCCAGAGAAATATAGCTGCCGTCCCGTCCGGTTAGGCACAGGGTCTCCCCTCTCGACAAGGCGAAATTGGCATGAATCTCACCGTTTTCCCCAAGGTAATTCTCACCGTCGCAGAAAATAACCACATATGCGCCGGGGTCCAAAGTCACTGCGGGGAGCCGATAAAGGAATCGGTTCTGCAAAGAGTCGGAAAGGCAATATTCACCCAAATAGATGGGCGTGCTGCCGCTGTTATGCAGCTCCACCACATCGGAAAACCGTCCTGCTTCGTCCGGCAGGCTGGAGGCATTCTCTGTAAGCAATTCAGAAATCAGCAATACCGGTTTTTCATTTACAAAGCCTTCCTTGAAGGCACGATAGCCACTTTCATTGTTGGGGAAGCCGGGGCTGGCATTTTTGGACACAATGTACTCCTGCCCCGTATACAACATCACTTGATCTTCTTCCAGCGGCATTGTGTTGGCTTGGGCAACAATCTGCCCCGCCGGATTGATCAGTTGCACCCAATCTCCACCGGTAGCACCCAGCGAAAAATTGGTCAAATCCCGACTCACAAACAGCAGACAATAGGATCCGGCAGGCAATGGCAAATCCCCAAAGGGTTCACTCATGGTCTTGCCATCTGACAGATGATATCCTTTTAAATTTATATCCTCACCGCCGTTGTACAGTTCAACATAATCCCGATAACGGCCGTCGTTGTCAGCAAGAATGGTCTCGTTTTTGGCGCATATCTCGTTGAAGACAAGGTCTGTGACCTTTTCTCCGGGCTGTTCCGGTTTTAAACTGAAAAACAGTCCCAAAACAACGGCAACCACAAGACCAAGCACCAACACAATCAGCAAAGGTGCCCGCCCTGTCTGTTTTTTTCTGTTATAGGTAAATTCACTCATATGCAATCGTCCTTTGTGTTCGGTTTCCGACTTCTTGTATTTTCGACGTTTTTATTATTATACTATTCTCTTCCCTTGATTGCAAGAGATATGTCAACTACCACCGCAAAAAAGCATTGTCAATTTGTAGAATTTGTGTGTATCGTGTACAAGCACCACTCTACACAGAATCAGTTGACTTTTTCCGGCAATGATACTATGTTGAAAAGAATGTAATATGGTCTTTCAATTTCATGCTTAAAAAGCATCTGCCCATGGGCAAAAATCCGCTGTCCCCGTTTAATTCCGTATAGGAATAGTGGGTAATTGAATTCTGCTTTTTCACCAAAGTCCCCGTATACTTGCCTTCTCACCGTCCCGGAAATCCCCCGGCAAATAGCGAATACCGGCTAAATACTCTTTTGGTGTAATGCCCATGTGCTTTTTGAACAGGCGGTATCCATAGCAAACATCCTCAATTCCCATATATTCGCAGGCCTGAGGGAATGACATAGCCTGTGCTTGAATCAAGTCTGCCAATCTATGTACCCGTTCCTCATTAATATATCTGTGGATGCTGACACCGCACTCTTCTTTAAAAACATGGTTAATATAATTGGGTGTTTTAGAAATTGTCCGTGCAATGTCGGACAGTGTAATCGGCCCACGTAGATTGGCTGCAATATACTCCTTTACCTGATACTGCAGTTGGGAGGCACGATCCATATCCATCCGTTTCCGATAGAATTTACTGAGGGTCTGCAAAATACTAAGGCCCGCCAAACTTGCACAGAAGCTGTGCTCCTGTCGTGATATTCCCAAATCACTCACCGCACCGTACAGCATCTTTTTCATCGCCCCTGTTTCTTGACATACAGGTGTCACAAACGGTAGAAGTAACCCATTGGACGTTGTTTGGTAGTCAGTTGGTTTTTCCAGTAACTGAAATTCATAGTCCACAATCAGTTGAAGACTGCAATGTGCATGGGGCACACCTTTGGCGCTATAAAGCCGTATAGGCAAATGACGAAACAGCAGAAAAAAGCTATTTTCCGGTATGGTAAATGTCATATCCTCCAACTGTGCCACCATTTCTCCGCTTTTAATGTATACAATTTCAATGCTTTTTTGAAAACCGTATTCCACACAGTATTCCTTTTCCGTATAAAAGTGATGGGCAAAACCCACCACCGGCATGTTTTGGAAGTGCACTGTACATCCAACCATGGATATCCCCTCTCTTTCTTGCACTATTATCTCATATAATCGTTGTTTTGTCTAGTAAAATTGTTTTGGTAATTGTATTTTCAGCATTTACTATTTAAAATAGGTTCGTCGAAACTCGGCGCACTGTGTATTCGATTTCCAGTGCAGGGATACCTTAATAATATTGGAGGAAATACTATGGCATTTATAAACAAGTTTGGCTTTGCCCCAGCCGAATGGCTTCCGGTACGGGACCGTGATCTTTTGGACCGTATTGCCCAGGAGGATTACTATGCACATCAAGGCAAAAATTTCGAGAATCCCGATTTTGAGTTGAAGGTTGTGTATGATGTACATAACTTTTTTGCTATTGACCTGTTCCACCGCATCCAATTATCTGATGTAGAGAACAAAAAACTGGTTGTGATTCTGCCCTCCCCTGAAAACGCTGTGTTTATGACCGTTGTGGAAGTGCTGAATAAATTCCGTGTCAGCTGCCGGAATGTGCATGTGTTCTTCCTGTATGAGTACGCCAACGAAAAGGGTCAGGTTGCTCCCTGGCAAAGCCCCTATAGCCGCTCCGGTCACTTCATGCGTTACTTCTATGAGCGTCTGGATCCCGCACTGCGGATGCCTATGGAGCAGATTCATTTCTTTACCAATGACAATTGGAAAAACTACTCTGACTTAATCGCTGCCGAAGGTGGCGCGGACGTGGCCTATACCACGCTAAGCTGGTCCGGCGGTATCGGTGCTATTGACACCGAAAGCTTCCCCGCTGCTACCATGGAAGAATTCTTGGCCATGGGTTCTGCCTATGTGACCCCCTCTGTTGAAATGATTGCCGACGATTCCCTGCGGGGCATGTTCGGTGCCTCCGGCGATTTGGGCAACGTTCCTCCCTGCGCCGTCACTGTCGGTCCCAAGGATTTGGCTGCCGCTAAGGAGCGTGTGTTGGTTCTTTATATGGTCGGTTGCGGTGGCAATCCTGCCCACCAAAAATTTGCCGGCAAGTTGGCTCTGTTCGGACCTGTGGATTCCAAAATTCCCGGTTCCATGCTTCGGCTGTTCCCCGGAACCTGCTATGTCAGCATGGATGTAGCCGCCCCCGCTGTCTACAGCGCAGACAGAGACTGGATCGCGGTAGAGTTGGACGCCATCAAGAAAAAAGAACAGGGTTAAGGAGGTAAATGAATATGAACAGAAATTTATTTGATTTCGCTCCCTCTGCATGGTTACCTACTCAGGACAAAGCCGTCCTGGAGCACTGTCGGAATATCCGCAGAGAAGAAATGGAAATTACCAACGAAAACGGCTACAGTATCCGTATTGTCCCCCATCCCTCCAGCTGCTGCGCATTGGAGCTGTTTGAGCGCATCTACCGCTCCGATGTAGAGGACAAGAAGACTGTTATTGTGTTCCCCAATTCCTGGAGAAACATCTACACCGCTGTGGCCGGAATGTGTAACCGCCATAATGTCAGCGCCCGAAATATCCACGCTTTCTGCATGGACGAATGGGCAGATGAGGATGGCAACGTAGCGCCCATCACCTACGGTCCCTCTTTGGGCGGTTCCTTCCTCAGTGAGTTCTACCTGTCCTTCCGTGAGGATTTGCGTCCCAAGCTAGAGCAAATGCACTACTACACCAACGAGAATATTGGTCATTACTCCGATTTGATTGACGAAACCGGTAACGGCGGTGCCGACTTGATTGTCTCTGCCACCGGCTGGATCGGTCATACCGCATTTATCGATCCCTGCACCAAGAAATTCTCCGCAGACACTCTGGAGGAATTTCTTGATCTGCCCGCAGGCTTTGTGGACAATCACCGCATAACCATCGTACAGAACTCCAACGGCTTTGGCAGCGGTGATATGTATCACACACCCCGTTATGCTGTTACCATCGGCCCTCGGGACGTTATGCACGCCCGTGACCACTTGGAGCGTCACGATTTGGGCAACGCAGGTGGCTACAGTTCTTGGGAGCGGATGATCTCCCGTCTGCAGCTGTACGGTCCCGTATGCAAGGAGCTTCCCGCTTCTATCTACCAATTGACCAAGGGTACCATTTATGTCAGTGAGGATATGGCACGCCCCATCGAGCCTCTGGACCTCATTGCATACTAATCTAAAAACCTTTTCTTTGATTTGGTCGTAAAAGAAGTTTTTCTGTAAAGCATGTTCGAATATTCCTGATATTTACGAAGGCGGTGTAGATTACATCTACACCGCCTTCAGTTGCCCCAGATACACTGTATTTATTGACCCCGGAACAGAAGTTTGAATGGTCATGATCTGCATGTATGCACTTCCGGTCCTATAATAATAGTATGCAATGGGATATATTTGTATTTAGCCTAAGTAACGGCAGGCCGCCATAGCCGCCACAGCGCCGTCACCGGCGGCGGTGGTAACTTGACGAATCCGCTTGCTACGGCAGTCACCGGCAACAAACAGGCCCTCGGTTTTGGTGGTGCAGTCCTCGCCGCAATCGAAATAACCCCAGTCATTCAAATCCACGAAGGCAGCAAAGGGTTCGTTTTCCGGCATCAGACCTACTGCCAGGAATGCGCCATCCACCTTCAGCTCCTTGGTTTCGCCGGTCACATCATTGCGAATACGCAGACCTGTCAGCTCCTCACCATTGGTAAGATATGCATCCACCAAAGTGCTGAAGTACACAGTTACATTTTCCTTTTCCAGCAAGGCATCGGCAAGCTTCTTTTCGCCGGTGAAGTCAGCCAGGTTCTGCACCACAGTCACATGGTTACAAACCTCACTCAGCAGCAGAGCCTCCTGCAAAGCAGAGTTGCCACCGCCAATCATAGCGGTGTCCTGACCCTCATAGAATGCACCGTCGCAAACTGCGCAGAAGGACAGACCCTTGCCTACCAGCTCCTCTTCCCCGGGCAGGCCCAGCATCCGATGCTTAACACCCAGCGCAAGAATCACAGTCTTTCCTTCAAAGGTAGCGCCATCCTCGGTGAAAAGCTTGAAGATGTCGCCCTGTTTTTCCACGCCGGTAACAGTTTCCAGCTCCACTTCTGCGCCCAATGCCATGGCCTGCTCCACCAGCTTCTCAGCAAATTCCGAACCGCTGATTTGCAGGGTGCCGGGAATGTTCTCCACCTTAGGAGAGAAGGCAATCTGTCCGCCAAAACCGGCCTTTTCCACCACCAGTACAGTCTTACCTGCCCGCAGGGCATAAACAGCGGCAGTCAGTCCCGCAGGACCACCGCCTACGATCATTACATCATACATCATTTTCTTCCTCCATATGGTATAAACGTACCGGGCGATGCCCGGTACGTTTCTTTGTTGTTGGTTTACAGAGTTGCCAGATACTTCTTGATCTCGGGAACGCTGTAATAATTCACATGGTTTTCACCATCGGTAATTACCAGAGTGGGCGCACCCTTGATACCGTACTGCTTGCACAGCTCCACGTTTTCTTCAGCAATCAACTTCTCATAAGCCACGCCGGCCTTGCCCAGCAGACTTTCTGCCACCTTACAGTTAGGGCAGGTCACACGAGAGAACAGGATTGCCTTAGCATCGCCCGCCACTTCCACTTGGCAAACGGGCTCCTCTACCTTCTGCTGCACACGCTCTACAGGATTCAAGTGAGAGTTTTCAATATCGTAAACCTTGCGGTCTTTGTACTCCTGGCTCTTACCGTCGTTCCAGTTCTGAACGGGACGGTAGTAACCGGTAATACGGCTGTAAACCTCGGTATCCTTACCGCAGTGGGGGCAGACATACTGCTCGCCGGTCAGGTAGCCGTGCTCTGCACATACGGAGTAAGTGGGAGACATGGTGTAGTAGGGCAGCTTGTAGTTTTCAGCAATCTTTCTCACCAGTGCAGCAGCAGCCTTCCAGTCGGGCAGCTTCTCACCTAAGAATGCATGGAAGACAGTACCGGAGGTGTAACGGGTCTGCAGGTCGTCCTGCACATCCAGTGCGGAGAAGATATCCTCCGTGTAGCCGACAGGCAGGTGGGAAGAGTTAGTGTAATAAGGCATGCCGTTCTCGTTGGCGGTGATAATGTCAGGGAAGGCTGCCTTGTCATGCTTAGCAAAGCGGTAGGTAGTGGACTCAGCGGGAGTGGCTTCCAGATTGTACAGGTCACCATAGGCCTCCTGATAATCGCTGAGGCGCTCACGCATATGATCGAGCACTTCCTTGGCAAAGGTCTGAGTCCTTTCATCGGTCAAATCTGCCTTCAGCCACTTAGCGTTCAGACCTACCTCATTCATACCAATCAGACCAATGGTGGAGAAGTGGTTGGCAAAGGTGCCTAAGTAACGCTTGGTGTAGGGGTACAGGCCATTTTCCATAAGCTTGGTGATGACCGTACGCTTGGTCTTCAAGCTCCGGGCGGCGATGTCCATGAGCTTGTCCAAGCGGGCGTAGAAATCAGCCTCGTTCTCAGCCTGGTAAGCAATCCGGGGCATATTGATTGTGACAACGCCCACAGAACCGGTAGATTCGCCGGAACCAAAGAAGCCGCCGGACTTCTTCCGCAGCTCACGCAGGTCAAGACGCAAGCGGCAGCACATGGAACGCACATCGGAAGGCTCCATGTCGGAGTTGATATAGTTGGAGAAATAGGGAGTGCCGTACTTGGCAGTCATCTCAAACAGGAGCTTATTGTTCTCTGTCTCGCTCCAGTCAAAGTTACGGGTGATGGAGTAGGTAGGAATGGGGTACTGGAAGCCACGGCCGTTGGCGTCACCTTCGATCATGATCTCGATGAAGGCCTTATTGACCATGTCCATTTCCTTCTTGCAGTCACCGTAGGTAAAGTTCATCTCCTTGCCACCTACAATAGCAGGCTGATCAGCCAAGTCAGCAGGAACAACCCAGTCCAAAGTAATGTTGGAGAAGGGTGCTTGGGTGCCCCAACGGGAGGGCGTGTTCACACCGTAGATGAAGGACTGGATGCACTGCTTGACTTCCTTCTGGGTCAGGTTATCCACCTTCACAAAGGGAGCCAGATAGGTATCGAAGGAGGAGAACGCCTGGGCGCCGGCCCATTCATTCTGCATGATCCCCAGGAAATTGACCATCTGGTTGCACAGAGTGGACAAGTGGCTTGCAGGAGAAGAGGTGATTTTGCCGGGAACGCCGCCAAGACCCTCTTGAATCAGCTGCTTCAAGCTCCAACCGGCGCAGTAACCGGTGAGCATGGACAGGTCGTGGATGTGCAGAGCTGCACTGCGGTGCGCCTCAGCTACCTCCTGGTCATAAATCTCGCTGAGCCAGTAGTTGGCGGTGATAGCGCCGGAGTTAGACAGAATCAAGCCGCCTACAGAGTAGGTGACGGTGGAGTTTTCCTTCACGCGCCAGTCATTGATCTTCAGGTAGTCGTCCACCAGGTCCTTATAGTTGAGCAGAGCGGAATTGACATTACGCACCTTCTCCCGCTGCTTACGGTACAGGATATAGGCCTTTGCCACGTCTGCATAACCACTTGCAGACAGAACACATTCCACGCTATCCTGAATGTCTTCCACGGCGATCTTGCCGTCGTGAATCTTGGGGTCAAAATCGGCACAAACCTGCAAAGCCAACAGGTTGACGACACTGGGGTGATAGTTCTTACCAACAGCATCAAATGCCTTGATCATGGCGGCGCTGATTTTGGAAATTTCAAAGTCCACAACGGTGCCGTCTCGTTTCATAACCTGATACATATCTCTTTTTCCTCCAATATACAAAATTTTATCGTAAAAAATAAATACAGGCACTGTCATACCTGCAAAAATGCGACAGTACCTGTATTATATCCACTCTTTTTTCAAATGTCAATATGTTGTATTAATATTTTTTAAAAAACACAATATATTGTGCTTACTCCACACCACGCAGGCTTACGCACTCTGCATATGGTGCCAATTTTTCAGCATATTGCTGCATTTGCGCGCTTTGAGGGGCATGCAATCCGGAGAGCAGGACACTTTCCCGGTCAGCAAAGCGCTGCAGATACCACCGCTTTGCCCGTTTCCCTTCTCCCAGATTCTGCACCCATGCGCCCATATTCTGTATGGAGAGGGCGTCATGAAGCTCCGCAACCACGGTGGTGCGAAATTCGTAGTCTACCACCCCGGAAAAAAGATACTGTATGCTCTGCTCAACCATGCGCAGCATACTCTCCTGCATGCCCGCAGTCTTGGCATAGCGCTCGGCGCTGTTTTTAATATCCATGGCCACATAGTCCACAAGGCCTGCTTCCACCACCGCTTTGAGCACCTCCGGGCGTGCGCCGTTGGTGTCCAGCTTCACGGCATAGCCTAAGGCTTTGATGCTTTGCAACAGCTTGGGAAGCTCTTTTTGCAGGGTGGGTTCACCGCCGGTGATGCAAACCCCGTCCAGCAGGCCCTTACGCTTTTCCAAAAAAGTCAGCAGCTCTCCGTCGCTCATAAGCGGCGCCCCCTTACCGGGCAGCAGATCGCTGTTATGGCAGAACGGGCAGCGGAAATTACAGCCCTGCAGGAACACCGTGCAGGCTACCCTCCCCGGGTAGTCAAGCAATGTCATTTTTTGTAATCCGGCAATTTCCATTGGCTTCATCTCCTTATTTACTGTCCGGTATATAATATCCGCACTTTAGTATAACATTTCTCCGAAACTTTTGCAACCAAAAGCCGTCAAAGGCGACACATTCCCCTCGCAGCTTATGCCTCGGAATAATTTAATTTGTGCATCCATTTGTCTTCTATGGTTTCCTGTAGACTACCGGTAATTACGATCAATTGAAAGGATTACAGTCACGACCCCCGGGGGTTACCCGGGGGTTAATAATTGTACAGACCGTATTTGATAATAATGCGCTCCAATATTTTGAGTACAGGCTTGCCTAAAATAAGCAATGTGAGCAATGTGCATCCAGCTTGAATTAAATTGGTAAGGATGGCAGTAGTGTAAATGCCGAGGATAGCGGTCGGGGTGAATACCGTTAGAGTAGTCAGAACCGTGGAGGTGTCCAAAAGAGGACAGACCGCAAACAGCACCGTCACAAAGCCAAACAAGCCAAGGCTGAGTGGGTCTCTCGGCAGCTTATTTTTTTTATAGTAGCACAGGCCGGCAATCAAGCCGCAGATGCCGTAGGCCAGCATCTGCCAAGGTGTCCAGGGCCCATGTCCAAAGAGGAAGTTGCTGGCAAAAGCGCTGACTGCGCCCACCAAAAAACCCGCCTGCGCTCCAAAAGCGATGCCGGAGATAATAATCACCCCGTAAATGGGCTTAAAGTTGGGCAGCAACACAAAGATGGCCCGGGATACCACCGCCAGTGCGCACATCACCGCAATGAGCACCAGCTCTCTTGCTTGCGGCTTGCGACCCTCAAAGGCCAGGAAAAACGGGATCAAGATGAGAATAATCACCACGGTAGAGGTGAGGTAGTAACTCCGTCCCGGCAATTGCTTTCCCAACAATAGGGTTGCCGGTATCAGCACAAATACCGACAGCAGGGTAAACAGCGTAGACTTTTTCATAGGGAGTCCTCCCTATTTTTTGCGTACAGAGCCACCACATCGTCGGCAGTGACGGCGTTTTGGAAGAAGGCTCTGCTCATTCGATTGGCGGCAGTGGTGTAGAAGCTGTTGCCGCCGAAGAAGGTACGGGGGGTGTGGGTGGTGAGCACCTGTCCGTCAAAGAACATGCTTACCTGGTCGGCGTATTTGGCGCAGAACTCCACATCGTGGGAGACCATAACCACAGTAACACCCGATTTCTTTAGTTTACATAATATTTCAGCGAGCGTTTCCTTAAAGAAGCAATCAATGCCCTTGGTGGGTTCGTCCAACAGTAACAGCTTGGGATTGGTGAGCAATACCTTAGCAAGGGCGGCCCGCTGTTGCTCACCGCCGGACAGGTCATAGGGATGGCGGTCCAAAAGCATGTCGATTTGGCATAAGGCGGCCAGCTCCCCAATGCGACCTTCTTCTTCGCAGATTTCCTGCAAATCCTCCCGGACAGTGCTTTTTACAAACAGGCTTTTAGGGTCCTGAGGCAGCATGGCAAGGCAGTTGTTAAACAGTTCACCGGCTTTATAGGACGTATAATTCTTTCCAAAAACAGTTACCTTTCCCCGATAGGGTTTGCAGCTGCCGCAGATTGCCTTTAAAAATGTAGATTTTCCGGCACCGTTGCCACCTACGATGGCATGAATACACCCGGAGGGGACGGCGATTTCCACACCCCGCAGCACATCTTGGGAATTGCGCTCATACCGAAACCAGACATTCTGTAACTCCAGTGCGGAAGCGGTTTCTTCCACGGGGACAGGTGCAGGCAGAGAGGTGTATTGGGGCTGTTCCGGCAGGGCGTTTCCCAGCCAGGAGCGTCCTTCCCGTACGGTCAAGGGGCATCCTCCCTCGCCGCCGGCTCGGTAGAATACCTGCACCGGAGTAGGCATGGCGGCAAACATAGGGTTATTCTGCTGCCAAAGGAGCTGACCCACGGTTCTTGGGGTGTCAAGGGCTGTCACGCGTCCGTCTTCCATCACAAGCACCCGATCGGCGGCATGGAGAATGTCCTCCAGCCGGTGCTCGGTTATAATGACTGTGGTACCCAACTCTAAATTGATTTTTCGTACAGTATTGAGAAAATCAGAGGCTGCAATGGGGTCTAGTTGGCTGGTCGGCTCGTCGAGAATCAGCACCTCCGGCTGCATCGCCATAATGGAAGCCAAATTCAGCAGCTGCTGCTGACCACCGGACAGGGTGGCTACATCCTTGTGAAACCAGTCCTGAATGCCAAAGTAACAAGCCATTTCCGCAACCCGTGTGCGCATGGTGGCGGTGTCACAGCCGACACTCTCCAGGCCGAAGGCCAGCTCGTGCCACACCTTGTCGGTGACAATTTGCTCCTGAGGATTCTGCATCACATAACCGATTTGCCCTGCCTGCTTGATTTGCGGTACCTGCTCCAAGGGCGTATCCCCAAAGAGAATGCTGCCGCTGCGCTGTCCGTAGGGGGTCAGCACAGACTTTAGATGCCGCAGGAGGGTGGTTTTGCCACTGCCGCTTCTGCCGCAGACGGCGATATACTCACCCTGCCGGACAGTTAGGTTAATATCCTGCAGAACAGGCGTATCTGCGCCCGGGTAGGAAAAGGTCAGATTTTGGATATGAATATGCGGCATAACAGCACCTCCTTTACATGGATAAAAGTGGGAATCAGCAGATAAAGGCAGTAGATCGGAAGGAATATGGAAATCGGTGCGGCGGAAAAAACGGGGGTATAGGTAGCGGTGACTGCGCCGGTGGCAGCGCCCCAAACGGTAATGGCGGCAGTGACGGCGGTAAAGAGGAGCAGATACCGGTCGGCGGCGGTCATTCGGTAGATTTGAAAGCTTGTGCGCCTTGCGGTTCCGTAACCGCGGCTGCGCATGGAGTCGGCGGTGAAAATGCTGCTCTCCAGCGACCAACCGGTGAGGGTTAACAAAACAGTCATGCCGTGGTTTAGTTTCTCCTTGAGAGTTGCGTTTTCTGCGCCCTTGCCGACGGAACGGCGGGCATCGGTAATCTGCCGTGCCTTGGACAGCAGGCTGGGAACCAACCGAAATACCATCACCAGCAGCAAGGAGAGGGAGGGAGCCAAATTGCCGAAAAGAGCCGTAAACTTGTCCTCGGTCATTACATGACTGTAACAGGCGAACCACAGAAGCGTAATCACCAAAATTGCACCCACAGCAAAGCCGTATCCCAACGCTTCCAAAGTATAGGGCCTGCCAAAGAGGGTAAAAAGAATACGCTCGCCTCGGGTATTGAAAAGAGGATTGATGGCAGCAACCACCACCAGCAGCGATAGCATCATGGCAATGCTTTTTAGGGCTTTGCGCCCCTGTAGCAGCACATAGTAGATGCCACCGCACACTACGGCCGCCAACAGGTATGCCGGATGCTGAAATACCACGCCGAAACAGATAGCGCCCAGAAAAAACAGAAAATTCGTCACCGGATGGCATTTGGAGAACCCGTCAATGCCCATAAAATCCCTCCTTTCAAAAAAGAAAAGTCCCCAATTTGGGGACTTTAACACGCAATAAAATCACGAACAGACCACCCCAAGAGTCCTTCGTTTCATTTCCGGGGCTGTATTCCGGCTCGTGACGCCCAAATGCAACGACCTTCTCGAATAATCAATGGCAGCTGCGGCATATATGTCACTCTACGGCGGCTTGGTACCGCTGGGATATACCCATTCCAATTTCCCTGAAAATGTACAATATAATTTTAATTAGTGTACCACAGTTTGCAAAAATAAGCAATCCCTGTGAGAAAAAAACCGTGTATTTACAAAATCTGTAATATAAAGAACCACCCCAAATCATCAAAAATTGGATTTTGACGATTTTGGGGGTTATTGACACTCTGAAAAGGCCACCGATCGAATCGGTGGCCTTTAATGTTTGAGATTAGTCCGCTTTCTTTTCCTCAATCTGCTTTTCGGGACGGTAGAAGAACTTGCCGATGAAGAGAACCACTACGGTGATAATCAAGAAGAACAGAACGGGGAAAGAGAACTTACCTTCTGCAGCGGCTGCCTGATACTTGGCAATGCCGTGGGCATAAATTGCACTGCCCATCAAGAATACACAGCTCAAGATGGCCAAAGTGGGAACCACATACCGCTTGAAAGCACCTTCAGTCTTGTCTTTGTACATCGTTACGAAGATGGGGATGTACATAGCATATAGGGCTACGATTACCAGCTCGCTGGAATCAAAGTTAAAGTAACCGAACCAGCCGGTGCTGAGGTTGGCGCCGAAGAAGTATACCAGCCAAACAGCGGTAATCAGAGCGCCGAAGAATGTGGAGTTCGTAGGCATATTGCTCTCTTCATCCACATGGGCAAACATCTTCGCCTTAGGACCGTGACCGCGGATTGCCAAGGAGTAGAGGTTCCGAGCAGTTGCCATCATCAGGCCGTTGGTGGTACCGAAGCAAGAAATGACCACAAAAACAGCAACCAAGGTGCCAAACACATTGCCGAACAGGTTTTTAAAAGCTTGGGTAGAGTCGGTTGCCATCAATTCTTCAATGGAAATAGCGCCGCAGATGCCCAAGAAGTAGAATACAAACACAGCAACAATCACGATGCCGCCCAAAATCAGTGCGCGGGGCAGATTCTTCTTGGCGTCCTTCAGCTCTGCATTGATAGAGGTAGCCAAAATCCAACCTTCGAAAGCAAATGACAGAGCTACGACAGATGCGAGCAAGCCACCAAAGGCTTTGCCGTCCATAGCGTTGTTATACTGGAAATTTTCAATCAGCTGACCGTTGCCTAAACCTGCAACAACACCGATGATAGCCATCAGCACCAGGGGTATCAGCTTGATAACGGTGGTGGAGACCTGAATCTTGCCGGCCAGCTTGGGGGCATAGGCATTGATGAAGGCATCACCAACAAGGATCAAACAGGCAACGGCAAGGGTCTCGCCGCTGGCCAGACCGAAGCCAAACAGAGCGCACAGATATCTTGCGGTTACCCAGCAGAGCACAGAAGCAATGCCGGGGGTGTAGATAAAGGTCATAAACCATCCCAAATAGTAGGCATACTTCTTGCCGCACACAGCTTCTGCGTAGTCCACGACGCCATTGACCTTTTCATACTTTTGTGCTAACAGACTAAAGGCGTATGCACAGAAGAACATGATAAGGCCCATAATCAGCAAGGACAGAACACCGGTAAGTACATTACCGCCGGTAATTGCCAAAACGCCCTCGGTTTTGAAGAAGATACCGGAGCCGATGACAATACCCACAACCATACAAATTGCAGTGGGAAGACCATAACGCTTTTTTAAGTTTTGTTCCATTTTCATACCTCTTTCGGTTCAGTATACTGGATATATAGTAATATAACAAATTAATGAATGTATTTCAAGCAAAAACAAAACTTTTATTAAAAAACATCTTCAAGGAAAGCGCAAATGTCCCCAAGTGATATCATGATTGACAGGTAAGTTTCGGTGAGCATCAAATAACAGTAAAAAAGACAGGTGGAAAAGCATCAAAGCGATATTTTGATTAATAAACTGTTGACAAGAAGCAAATTAGCTGTATAATTGTATACACAAATCCAAAGGAACATAAATACATACTTGCAAAGAAATGAGGAGATGCTATGCTGGAAATATCTAATAAGACCAATCTTTTGGAACAAAAGTCCTATAAATACTCTCTGCAGGACATTGCAGAACCCAATCTGCAACGTGACATCTATACCGAGGGAATGGTACCCAAGGTGTCCTTTAACCATCGCCGTGTGCCGCTGAATATGCCAGAGGAAATTTGGATTACCGACACCTCCTTGCGTGACGGTCAGCAGTCTGTGGAGCCGTATACAGTGGATCAGATTGTGAAGATTTACAAGCTGCTCAGCAAGCTGGGCGGCCCCTACGGCATTATCCGTCAGACCGAGTTCTTTATTTACAGTCAGAAAGACCGGAAGGCCATCGAGAAGTGTATGGAGCTGGATTTAAAATTCCCGGAGATTACCACATGGATTCGGGCCAGCAAGGAAGACTTCCGGCTGGCTAAAGATTTGGGCATCAAAGAAACCGGTATTTTGGTCAGCTGTAGCGACTACCATATCTTTAAAAAGATGAAAATGACCCGTAAACAGGTAATGGAACACTATTTGGCAACGGTTAAGGAGGCTTTTGCAGCCGGTATTATGCCCCGGTGCCATTTAGAGGATATCACCCGCGCGGATTTCTACGGCTTTGTGGTACCTTTTGTCAACGAACTGCAAATGCTGTCCAAAGAGGCAGGCATCCCTGTGAAAATCAGGGCCTGCGATACCATGGGCTACGGTGTTCCCTATACGGAGGCCGCACTGCCCCGAAGTGTAGCCGGCATTATCTACGGCTTGCAGCACTATTCCGATGTGCCCAGTGAGCTGTTGGAGTGGCATGGCCACAATGATTTCTATAAGGCCGTCGCCAATGCCTCTACCGCATGGCTCTACGGTGCTTCCGCAGTGAATTGCTCATTGCTTGGTATCGGCGAGCGTACCGGCAACATTCCTCTGGAGGCTATGGTCTTCGAGTATGCTTCTCTCCGGGGTTCTATGGACGGCATGGACCCCACGGTAATTACGGAAATCGGCGAGTTCTTCCAAAACGAAATCGGCTACCATGTACCGGATATGACCCCCTTTGTGGGTAGGAATTTCAATGTGACCCGTGCCGGTATCCATGCTGACGGTCTCATGAAGGACCAAGAGATTTACACAATTTTCGACACGGAAAAGCTTCTGAACCGCCCTGCCACCGTACAGATTGGTAAAGCTTCCGGTCTTGCCGGCATTGCCTACTGGATTAACCAAAATTACAAGCTGCAGGGCGATGCAAAGCTAGATAAACGGGACGCCTTGGTGGTTGCCCTAAAGGACTGGATTGACAAGGAATACGAGGACGGCCGTCAAACGGTGCTGTCCAATAAGGAGCTGGAAACCAAGATTGCAGAACTGGCACCCGACAGATTCTAAAAATGAGGAGAGGAACAAATTATGAAAACCTTTCACACACCCTCTTTAGCGGACCATGTGTTTGAAAAACTGGAGAACGATATTATCCACGGCGTCTATGCCCGTGGCGAGCTACTCACAGAACTGAAGCTGGTAGAGCAACTGGGCGTGAGCCGCACCCCAATTCGGGAGGCATTGCGCCGTTTGGAACAGGAACGGCTGATTGAGGAGACCGGAAAAGGCTCCTTGGTTTTGGGCATCACCAACGACGACTTGCTGGATATTATGAACATCCGGGAAAAAATCGAGGGCCTGGCTGCCTATTACGCCTGTGTTAATATGACTCCGGAGGGATTGAAGGAACTGGAGCACATTATTGATTTGCAGGACTTCTACTTTTCTAAATGGGATACCGATCACCTGCGTCAGGCCGATGACATGTTTCATGATGCCATTTGTGAGCTGAGTAAACGTACGGTAATCCGTGACACCCTGGTTCCTCTGCATCGGAAAACACGGCGTTACCGGAAAACTGCCATGGAGGATAAAAACCGGGCGCTTCACTCTCTGCAGGAGCACCATGCAATTCTTCAGGCCATGCAGGAGGGCGATCCGGAAAAAGTGAAGTTTGCTATGGATTGTCATATTGAAAAAGTTAAGGCAAACATGTTGGGAGGATTATAATAATGGGAATGACCATTGCACAGAAAATCATCGCTGCCCATTGTTTGGAAGGAGATATGACCCCGGGCAGTCAAATTGCCCTGCGGATTGACCAGACACTGACACAGGATGCTACCGGCACAATGGCCTATTTGGAACTGGAAACCATGGGCATCGACCGGGTAAAGACGGAGCTGAGTGTTGCCTATGTGGACCACAATACCCTGCAGTCCGGCTTCGAAAACGCCGATGACCATCGGTATCTGCAAACCGTTGCCGCAAAGTACGGCGTTTACTTCTCCCGACCGGGTAATGGCATCTGCCATCAGGTCCATTTGGAGCGGTTTGGTAAACCCGGCAAGACGTTAATCGGTTCCGACAGCCATACTCCCACCGGCGGCGGTATCGGTATGCTGGCCTTCGGTGCCGGTGGATTGGACGTGGCGGTTGCCATGGGCGGCGGCGCATACTATATCAACATGCCCAAGATGTTCAAGGTAGAGCTGACAGGAAAGCTGAATCCTTATGTGACCGCCAAGGATGTGAGCTTAGAGCTGTTGCGAATTCTCTCTGTCAAAGGCGGCGTGGGCGCCATCATTGAATGGGGTGGCGAAGGCGTGAAGACCTTGTCCGTACCGGAGCGCGCCACCATTACCAACATGGGTACCGAGCTGGGCGCTACCACCTCTATCTTCCCGTCGGACGAGACCACCAGAGCCTTTCTGAAGGCTCAAGGCAGAGAGGAAGACTATATACCCCTGTCCAGTGATGGGGATGCGGTCTATGACCGGATCATCCCCATTGACCTGTCTGCCTTAAAGCCCATGATTGCTTGTCCCCACAGCCCTGACAATGTAGTAAGTGTGGAGTCCGTCGCCGGCACCAAGGTGGACCAGGTGTGCATTGGCTCCTGCACCAATTCCTCTTTATACGATATGCTGAAGGTTGCTGCCATGCTGAAAGGCAAGACTGTTCACCCCAATGTGAGCCTGTCCATCTCCCCCGGCTCCAAGCAGGTATTGCGGATGCTCTCTGACTGCGGCGCACTCAGCCATATTCTTGCCAGCGGTGCAAGAGTGTTGGAATGTGCCTGCGGCCCCTGTATCGGTATGGGTTTCTCCCCCAACTCCGGCGGTGTGAGCCTGCGTACCTTTAACCGGAACTTCCTGGGCCGCAGCGGCACCAAAGACGGTCAAGTATATCTGGTCTCCCCGGAAACCGCCGTGGCGGCTGCACTGGCCGGCGTGATCGCTGATCCCACCGCGTTGGAGCCTATGGAACCGATTGTCATGCCTGAAAGCTTTACCATCGACGATTCTGCGGTTTTGGCACCTCTCAGCCCGGAAGATGCCAAGAATGCGGAGGTTCTCCGCGGTCCTAACATCAAGGAATTCCCCAAGAGCAAGCCTTTTGAAGATACACTAAAAGCAGAGCTTGTTCTAAAGGTTGGAGATAACATTACCACCGACCATATTATGCCTGCCGGTGCCAAGATTCTGCCCTACCGCTCCAACATACCCTTCCTGTCCCAGTTCTGCTTCCAGGTTTGTGACCCGGACTTCCCTGCCCGTGCCAAGGCGGCTGGGGACGGTGTGGTGATTGGTGGCAGTAATTACGGCCAAGGCTCCTCCCGGGAGCATGCGGCACTGGTACCTATGTATTTGGGAATCCGTTGCGTGATTGCCAAGAGCTTTGCCAGAATTCACATTGCCAATCTCATCAATGCGGGTATTCTGCCGTTGACCTTTGCAGATCCGGCGGACTACGATACCCTAACTCAAGGCAGCCACCTTGTCTTCAAGGATCTCAAGGCCGGCATTGCCGCAGGTACCGTTGTGATGGTGGACGAAACCACCGGAAAAGAAATTGTCTTAACGGGTGAATTCACCCAGCGTCAACAGCAGATTTTGTTGTGCGGCGGCTTACTGAATTATACGAAGGAGAATAACTGATATGGAACACATGGAAAAAGCACTGGCTCACTTCCAGGCACTGCTGGATGAGCAGTTTAAGCGGTTGGAAACTATAGAAAAACCCAAAAAAGACTTTGCATCCATAGAAACCGTCACCATCGGTGTCTGCGACGGCGACGGCATCGGCCCGATCATTACCGCACAGGCTGCCCGGCTTTTGGAGCACCTGCTAAAGGATGAGATTGCCGCCGGCAAGGTGGTCATCAAGAATATTGAGGGTCTCACCATTGAAAACCGCCTTGCAACGAATCAGGCGGTGCCGGCAGATGTGCTGGCAGAAATCAAGACCTGTGATGTGCTTTTAAAGGGTCCTACCACCACGCCCAACGGCGGCACCATGGAAAGCGCCAATGTGACACTGCGCCGTGAGCTGGACCTGTACGCCAATGTGCGTCCTGTGTCCATTCCCGAGCTGGGCATCGATTGGATGTTCTACCGGGAGAATACCGAGGGCGAGTATGTGCTGGGAAGCAAGGGCATTGATCTGCCCGGTATGGCTGTGGACTTCAAGGTGACCACCGATGCCGGTACCAAGAGAATTGCCCGTGCAGCCTTTGACTACGCCAAGCAGAACGGTAAAACCAAGGTAACCGTGGTTACCAAGGCCAATATCATGAAAAAGACTGACGGCAAATTCTCCAGCCTGTGTAAGGAAATTGCTGCAGAGTACCCCAGCATCGAAACGGAAGAATACTACATCGATATTATGACTGCCATGCTGCTGGATGAGCGAGTTCGCAATCAATTTCAGGTGATCCTGCTGCCTAACCTGTACGGCGATATCATCACCGACGAGGCAGCTCAAATTCAAGGCGGCGTGGGTACTGCAGGCAGCGCTAACATTGGTGACCAATACGCCATGTTTGAGGCAATCCACGGCTCTGCCCCCAGAATGCTGGAACAGGGCATGGGTGACTATGCCAATCCCTCCAGTATCATCAAGGCAGGCGCCATGCTTCTGCGGCATATCGGCAGAACAGAGGCTGCTCAAAAGTTGGAAATCGCTTTGGAGACCTGTCCTGTGGTGATTACCGGTAAGACTGACGGTCCCAACGCAATGCAGTATACGGATGCGTTGCTGGCTATGCTGTAAAATTACTTGATTAAGAGCAATCCATGGGTTTTGATTGCAATTCTAAAGCCGTTGTGCTATAATCATTGCAATCCCATAAAACGAGGTGCTTTCGATGAATTTCAGTCCTGACCAGTTTACACCCCCGAATGATATACAAGTTTTTTTGCCCGCCGGTGAGGTAACCGGCCTGGCAGGCATTTTGCTGGCGGTCTACGCTTTGGTGATGTTTGCGTACTCTATGCTTGGTTTGATTAGCTATGTGCTCCACAGCTTGGGTCTTTATACTATCGCAAAGCGCCGTGGCATCCATAACAGCTGGCTGGCGTGGCTGCCGTTTGGAAATCTGTGGATACTCGGTAGTATTTCCGACCAGTATCAGTATGTTGTCAAGGGCAAGATCAGAAACCGCCGCAAGGCTATGCTATGGCTTAGTATTCCGTTGATTCCGGTGTGCTTTATTTGGTTTGTGATTTTGATAGTGAGCGCAGTCAGTGGCAGTGGCTTCCTGCTGGTCATTGCAGTCTTGATTGGTTTGTTCGCAATGGCAGTCACCTTGACAGTGGTACAGTACATTGCTTACTACGACCTGTTCACCTCCTGCAATCGGGAAAATGCAGTGCTGTATTTGGTGCTGGGCATCTTCATTCCCGTGACACTGCCGTTTTTCGTGTTCGCTTGCCGGAAGAAGGACTTGGGTATGCCGCCCAGAAAGCAGCCGGTTTCTCGTCAAGCACCCATGCAGATTGTGGAGGAAGCTCCTGTAGAACCCGCTGCGGAAGATGTTGCAGAGAATGCGGAGTCTCAAACATGGATGGAGACCGCCACATTGACTGAAGAGAAAAATGAAGAATGATTCAAAAGGGCATGCATCAGCATGTCCTTTTTTCTGCCCATACAGAATTATACCTCTGTTCTTGCGTTTTGGGGAATTTATGGTATACTGAAGAAAAATAAAAGGAGGCAATCGCCATGACCAAGAATTCTCTGTGGCAAGCGGTAAAATACACCCTGTTTTCCATCTCGGCCGGAGGTATTCAATTTGCGAGCTTTGCACTTTTAAGCGAGGCACTTTTCAACAACAGAGAGGATTTATTCTGGCTCTTCCATGTCATTGCGTTGGCTTTGTCGGTGCTTTGGAATTTTACACTGAATAGGAAATACACCTTCCAGTCTGCAGCCAATGTGCCGATTGCCATGCTGAAGGTAGCGGGTTTTTATTTGGTGTTTACGCCTCTGTCCGCTTGGCTGGGTCAGTTGGTGACGAACGCCGGCGTACCGGGCCTGTTGGTGGAATTTTTGACTATGCTTTTGAATTTTGTGCTGGAATTTCTGTTCTTTAAGTACGTGGTGTTCCAGGACAAGAAGAATACAGAACAGTGAGATACAGAACTTACAACGAGGACTGTCGGGAGCGATTTGGCTGCAAGGTATACAAGCTGTCCATCCACGGTGGTTTTACCTGCCCCAACCGGGATGGCACCTTAGGTACCGATGGGTGCATCTTCTGCTCCGGTGCCGGTGGAGGAGAGTTTACACCCGAGGGCGGCACAATCCGGCAGCAATTAGAGAAAGCAAAAGCTTTGGTGGCGCAGAAAAACAGGAACGGCAAATACATCTCCTACTTGCAGTCCTTCACCGGCACTTATGCACCTGTGCCAGTCCTGCGCCAGCGGTATTTGGAGGCCATTGCCCCGGATTATATTGTTGGTCTTGCCATCGGTACCCGCCCGGACTGTTTGGACGGGGATGTGATTGCCCTTTTGCAGGAGATAAACGCCCAAAAACCTGTAAGTATAGAGCTCGGCTTGCAAACCGTCCACCCGGAATCCGCCCAATACATCCGCCGCGGCTACGAAACAGCGGTATACTTTGATGCCGTGAGACAGCTGAAGGAGGCAGGTATTCAAGTGGTGACCCATGTGATTTTGGGGCTGCCGGGAGAGACCGCAGAGCAGATGGTGCAGACCACCCGGGCGACGGTGGAGGCCGGCACGGACGGCATCAAGTTCCACCTTTTGCATGTTCTCAAGGGAACCGATTTGGAAAAGGATTACCTGGCGGGGAAATTCCGTTGTTTAGAGCTGGAGGAATACGGAGAAATTCTGAAAGCCTGTATTGCGCAGTTGCCGCCCCAGGTGACGGTTCACCGCATTACCGGGGATGGTGCCAAACGAAATTTGGTGGCGCCACTATGGTCAGCGGACAAAAAACGGGTGCTTAACTATCTTAATCGCATTCTGGAAGAGTAGAAAACGGAAATTATTCTGTTGAAAAACGGCAAACCTATTGCAATTTTTTTGTTTTAATGATATTATAGGCTAGATGACTGTGGCCTTTCCGCAATGGTCAAAACTGTATCCATAGACCCGGAATTTGGGTCAGATAAAATAAGGAGGAACACCATGACTTCCAGTGAAAAGAAGCAACTGCAAATCACTGCCTGCAAGGTTCGTATGGGCGTAATTGAGTCCACCTACGGCGCAAAAGCAGGCCATCCCGGCGGCAGCCTGTCTGCTGCAGAGGTTTATACCTATCTGTACTTTAAAGAAATGAATATTGACCCCAAGAATCCCAAGTGGGAGGACCGAGATCGCTTCGTTCTGTCCAAGGGTCACACCACCCCCGGCCTGTACTCCGTGCTTGCCAACCGTGGTTTCTTCCCTGTGGAGGACCTGCCTACCTTCCGTCACATTGACTCCTACCTGCAGGGCCACCCCAATATGAACACTGTTCCCGGTGTGGATATGTCCACCGGTTCCTTGGGTCAAGGCGTTTCCGTTGCCACCGGCATGGCACTGGCTGCCAAGCACACCGGCAAGACCAACCGTGTTTATTCCTTGCTGGGTGACGGCGAAATCCAGGAGGGTCAGGTTTGGGAGGCTTGCATGGCTGCTGCCCACTACAAGCTGGACAACCTGTGTATCGTGATTGACAACAACGGCCTGCAGATTGATGGCAATATCGCCGATGTTATGAGTCCCTATCCCATCGTAGAAAAGCTGGTAGCCTTCGGTTTTGAGGTTGCTACCGTTGACGGCCACAGCTTCGACGAGCTGGAAGCCGCTTTCAATAAGGCTAGAGAAACAAAGGGTAAGCCCTTTGCCATCGTGATGAAGACCGTTAAGGGCAAGGATGTCTCCTTCATGGAGAACGATGCCGGTTGGCATGGCAAGGCTCCCAACGACGCTGAGTACGCCCAGGCTATGAGCGAACTGAAGGCTCAGCTGGCAGAACTGGAGGCATAATTATGGCAGAAATGAAGAAAGTTGCAACCCGTGACAGCTACGGCAATGCTCTGAAGGAGCTGGGTGCCGAGTTCGATAATCTGGTAGTTTTGGATGCCGACCTGGCAGGCGCCACAAAGACCGCTGTCTTTAAAAAGGCTTTCCCCGAGCGCCACTTTGACTGCGGCATCGCTGAGGCCAACATGATTTGTATGGCCACCGGCATGTCCACTGCAGGCTTGGTGCCCTTTGCATCCAGCTTTGCTATGTTTGCTGCCGGCCGTGCCTTTGACCAGGTTCTTAACTCCATCGGCTACCCCCATCTGAATGTAAAAATCGGCGCTACCCACGGCGGTATCTCCGTTGGTGAGGACGGCGCGTCCCATCAGTGCTGTGAGGACTTCGCTCTGATGCGCTCCATTCCCGGCATGACGGTTATCTGCCCTGCTGACGATATCGAGGCAAAGGCAGCCGTGAGAGCTGCTTACGAGATGAACGGCCCCGTGTATCTGCGTTTTGGCCGTCTGGCTGTTCCCGTCTTCCATGCCGAGGACTACAAGTTCCAGATTGGTAAGGGCGAAGTGGTAAAGGATGGCACCGATGTTGCTATCATTGCCAACGGCCTGTTGACCTACGAAGCCATCGAAGCCGGTGAGAAGCTGGCTGAGCTGGGCATCAATGCTATGGTCATCAACATGGCCACCATCAAGCCCCTGGACGAGGAGCTGGTGCTTGCTGCTGCCAAGAAGTGCGGCAAGGTCATCACCTGCGAGGAGCACTCCATCATCGGTGGTCTGGGCGAGGCTGTTTGCGCAGTACTGTCCGAGAAGTGCCCCACTCCCGTGCGTCGCATCGGCGTAAACGACGAGTTCGGTCACTCCGGTCCCGCCAAGGATCTACTGAAGCAGTTTGGCCTGTGCAGCGATCACATTGTTGAAGTTGCTCAAGAGTTTTGCGGTAAGTAAGAATCCGCCATACCCCTCGGCTAAGCCGCAATATCATTAAGTTAAGAGAACCGGACTTCACAGGAATGTGAAGTCCGGTTTTTTGCAACAATCTTAGAAAGTCTGCAGTATTTCCTATCGTCTTTTAAGCTTCGAAATATAAAAAAAGTTAAAGAACGCATTGACTTTATCAAGCTAAAGTGATAAAATGATAAAGTGGTAAACCAAAAGGAGGACGTTATGATTAAAAAAGGAAGAATTAATCCGGAAAAGTTTTATCATGCAATATTGAAGTTAAAAACTGCAGAAGAGTGTGCCGCTTTTTTTGAAGATGTTTGTACCATGCAGGAAATTGAATCCATTTCCCAACGGTTTGATGTTGCTATTGAACTGTATAGGGGTAAAAGCTATGCTGAGATAAATAAAACAATTCCTGTATCCACCGCGACCATCAGCCGGGTAAACAGAGCGTTGACTTATGGAGACGGTGGCTACCGTACAGTAATAGAAAGGATGGAAGAGGATGACGATTGACCAAAGTATTTTAAAGTTTGAAGAAAAAATTGTATTTTACCTTAGGAGCTTATATTCGGGGTATGGTTACAAGCCCTTCAAAATGAGTAAATTTGAGGAATATGACCTTTATTCTAAGAACAAAGACTTCCTTGTTTCCGAAGGTGTCATTACCTTTAACGATACAAACGGCAGACTTTTAGCGCTAAAGCCCGATGTTACCCTATCGATAGTAAAAAACATTAACGATGTAAAAGGTAACACAGAAAAATATTACTATAACGAAAATGTATACCGTATTTCCGACTCTACACACACCTATAAAGAGATTATGCAAACAGGCCTTGAGTGTATTGGAGATATTAAGGAAGCTGATTTGTTTGAGGTTGCAGAACTGGCAATAAAAAGTTTAGAAACGATTCATACAGAATATGTTCTACATATCTCTCATGTAGGGCTTCTGAATGCACTTCTTTGTGAATACGGCATTGGAGATACGCTTAAACCCGATATCATTTCCGCAATTGTTGAAAAGAATGTCGGTGAACTTGAAAAATTGTTAAGTAGGGATAATTTCAACGCACTTAAATGCTTGGTAGACAGTCTTCCTTCTACCGATGCCACACTGGAGGCACTTAGCAGAGCCTCCAAAAGTGACGAGTCAGCTTTGGCTATCTCAGAACTTAAAAATGTATACAGCTTTCTCTCCGCCAAAGGATATGGCAATCATATTGCCATTGATTTCTCTATCGCTAAAAATGACGGATATTACAGCGGTATCATATTCAAAGGCTTCATTAACGGTTATTCTTCTCATATTCTTTCCGGTGGACAGTATGATACACTTATGAAGCGTATGAATAGGACATCCGGCGCGGTGGGCTTTGCCGTATATCTCGATTCCTTAGAGCGTAACGAGGACTTTATTTCGGAAGATAATTTTATTAATATTGCCCTTCCAAAAGGACGCCTTGGAGAAAAGGTTTACGGGATGTTTGAACGGGCAGGTTTTGATTGTCCTTCCATAAAAGAAGAAAACAGAAAGCTGATTTTTGAGAACAAGGAAAAAGGAATTCGCTTCTTTTGGGTAAAGCCCTCGGATGTGGCGATTTATGTTGAGCGAGGCGCGGCAGATATTGGTGTTGCCGGTAAAGATATTCTTCTTGAATACGCTCCCGATGTATTTGAATTGCTTGACCTGAATATAGGAAAATGCAGAATGGCGGTTGCGGCCAAAAAGGACTTTGTGGATGACTCCTCTAAGACGCTTCGTGTTGCTACAAAGTTTACCAATATTGCGCAAAGCTACTATGCGAAAAAATGTCGTGACATTGATATTATCCATCTAAACGGTTCGATTGAGATTGCACCTATTCTACACTTGTCTGATGTGATTGTCGATATTGTGGAAACAGGTAAAACCTTGTTAGAGAATGATTTAGCCCCATTTGAAACAATTGTTCAAATCAGTGCGCGCTTAATTTCCAACAAGGCGTCCTACGGATTTAAAACGCAAAAAATAGAGGCTATTAAGCGAGCGCTTGCTAAAGAGGTAAAATACGATGATTAAAATAATGAAATACAAGGAGGTTTCTGCCGAAGAAATATTCGACAGAGGCGAGACCTCATTTGATGTACGTGATATTGTCAGCGACATTATAAATAATGTAAAAGCAAATGGCGATAAGGCTTTATTTGCGTATTGCAAAAAATTTGACAAGGCAGATTTGTCTTGTTTGGAAGTTTCTGCAGAGGAAATTGAGGAAGCATTTTCCATAGTCGAACCACGGTTTATTGAGATACTGAAAACTGCTGCAGGAAATATTCGTGCATTTCACTCTCGACAGGTAAGAAACAGTTTTATTATTAACGAAAATGATGGTATTATTACGGGGCAAAAGGTAACACCTATTGAGAAGGTCGGACTTTATGTTCCCGGAGGAACCGCCGCCTATCCTTCCACCGTGCTGATGGATAGCATTCCTGCAAAGATTGCCGGCTGTAAAGAGATTTGCATTACCACACCTCCTTCTGCTGATGGCAAGGTAAACCCTGTGATTTTAGCCGCCGCCAAGATTGCCGGGGTTGACAGGATTTTTAAGGTAGGCGGTGCGCAAGCAGTTGCGGCATTGGCATACGGTACAGAGAGTATACCTAAAGTCGATAAAATCGTAGGCCCCGGCAACGCCTTTGTTGCTGAAGCCAAGCGTCAGGTGTTTGGCAGAGTGTCCATTGATATGATTGCAGGACCAAGCGAGATTTTGGTGATTGCCGACGGCAAATCCAATCCTCGTTTTGTTGCCGCTGACCTGTTATCTCAGGCCGAGCATGACAAAATGGCAAGTGCGGTGCTTGTTACCGACAGCATGGATTTAGCTAAAAAAGTACAATCAGAAATAGAAACCCAACTGAAACTGCTCCCAAGAGAAGGAATTGCCCGTACATCTATCGACAATAACGGAAAAATTATTGTGGCTGAAAATATTGCCGATGTGATTGCCGTATCAAACGAAATTGCTCCCGAGCATTTAGAGCTTTGCGTTGACAATCCTTTTGATTACCTTGATAAGATTACCAATGCGGGCAGCATTTTTATGGGAAGATATTGTCCGGAAGCCTTGGGTGATTATTACGCAGGTCCAAATCACACCCTTCCAACATCGGGAACGGCAAGATTTTCAAGCCCTTTGTCGGTTGATGATTTTGTTAAGAAATCCCAATATACCTACTATACAAAAGATGCGCTGCAAAAAGTTTCCAACGACGTCGCTTTCTTTGC
Source organism: Faecousia sp. (assembly GCA_045126955.1). GTDB lineage: Bacteria > Bacillota > Clostridia > Oscillospirales > Oscillospiraceae > Faecousia. The sequence goes on along the minus strand of JBGVPJ010000009.1, from coordinate 5,368 downwards.
AGAGAAAGAAGGACTTTCCGCGCATGCAAGAAGTGCAACGATAAGATTTGAGGATGTAGAGAAATGAGCGAATTTTTAAATAGTCGGCTTCAAAAGTTAGAAGCTTATACGCCCGGCGAACAGCCCCAAGATAGAAAGTACATTAAACTGAACACAAATGAATCGCCCTTTCCCCCCTCAAGGGGTGTAGTGACAGCAATCAGCAAAGAGGAAATCGAGAACCTTCGTCTATATTGCGACCCTGAATGTAAAAAGCTAAAGTCAGAACTTGCAAAGCTATACGCAGTCAAGCCCGAAAACATTTTTCTTTCCAATGGTTCCGACGATATCCTCAATTTTGCTTTTATGGCTTACGGAACAAATGGGGCTGCTTATGCTGACATTACCTACGGATTTTATTCGGTCTTTGCAGAGCTTTATGGAATTGAAAGCGAAATCATACCGCTGAACGATGATTTTTCTTTGAATGTTGATGGCTTTTGCAACAAAAATAAATTGGCAGTGATTGCAAATCCCAATGCACCTACAGGAATGGAAATCGGTCTTTACGATATTGAAAGAATCGTAACAAGCAATCCAAATTCAGTTGTACTGATCGATGAGGCATATGTGGACTTCGGTGGCACATCCTGTGTGGAACTAACAAAAAAGTATAAAAATTTATTGTGTGTGGGGACATTTTCCAAATCCCGTTCTTTAGCGGGTGCACGACTTGGATTTGCGATCGCCAACGAAGAGTTAATCAAGGATTTGGAAACCATCAAATATTCAACAAACCCCTATAATATCAATCGTCTTACGCAAATTGCAGGACTGAATGCGGTGCTTGAAAATGATTACTATATGGACAACTGCCAAAGAATCATTAAAAACCGTGAATACACCGTAAACGAGCTAAAGGCCCTTGGATTTTCAATTCTTCCCTCTAAAGCAAACTTTATTTTTGCAAAGAGTGATAAGATAAGTGGCATGGTACTTTACAAAGAGCTAAAAGAAAAAGGCGTTTTAATACGCCACTTTGAAAAGCCGAGAATAAAAGAGTATAATCGTATTACCATTGGAAGTATGGAGGAAATGACAGTATTCATTTCCAAAGTAAAAGAGATTCTAGGAGAATGACTATGAGAATAGCGGAAATCAGTAGAAAAACAAACGAAACAGACATTTGTTTAAGCTTAAATTTAGATGGAAAAGGAACTTCAAAAATAGATTCCGGATGCGGCTTTTTAGACCATATGCTAACCCTTTTTGCCAAACACGCGCGATTTGATTTGGCGCTCACCTGCAAGGGTGATGTTGAGGTTGATTACCACCATACCGTTGAGGATATCGGAATCGTACTGGGCGATGCCTTCGCAAAAGCCTTGGGTGACAAAAAGGGTATCGTTCGTTACGGCAGCTTCCTGCTCCCTATGGATGAAACCCTTGTGATGAGTGCTGTGGATATTTCAGGCAGAAGTCATCTTGAATATTCCGCTGAGGTCAAGGCAAAACGTGTGGGCAATTTTGATACAGAGCTTGTAGAGGAATTTTTTGAAGCTTTTGTGCGTAATGCTAAAATCACCTTGCATATTGTAAAGATGAACGGAAAGAACGCACACCACATTCTTGAGGCTGTGTACAAGTCGGTTGCCAGGAGCCTCAAGCAGGCGGTTGCCATCGAAGAAGCCTTCAAGGATGAAGTTCCCTCTACCAAAGGAGTGCTTTGATGATAGCGATTATTAATTATGGCGTAGGTAATTTGTTTTCACTTTCATCTTCCCTGAAAGCGATTGGATATGACACCGTTATAACCGGTGATGTCGAAATCATCAAAAAAGCTGACAAGTTGATTTTGCCGGGTGTCGGTGCTTTTGAAGATGCTATAAAGAAGCTGAGGGATAGCGGACTTGATAAGATTATTTACGAAGAAGTAAACTTAGGAAAACCCTTAATTGGCATTTGCCTGGGTATGCAGATGCTTTTCGAAAGAAGCTTTGAATATGGCGTTCACCAGGGACTCGGCTTGATAAAAGGCGAGGTAATTCCTATGGAAAACACCATCCCAAAAGACCTGAAAATCCCCCACATTGGCTGGAATTATTTGAAAATAAAGAAAAGCAATCCGCTTTTAAGATACATAAGTGACGGTGACTTTGTCTACTTCGTTCATTCCTTTTATGCTGACGGCTGCGATGATGCCGTAATAGCAACCACAGAATATGGCAAGGAAATGACGGCCGCAGTAGCAAAGGATAATATCTACGGTTGCCAATTCCACCCCGAAAAAAGCGGGGATATCGGACTGAAGATTTTAAAAGCGTTTTGTGAAATGGAGTAGAAAATGAAACTTTTTCCCGCGATAGATTTATATGACGGCAAGGCAGTTCGCTTATTGAAAGGCAACTACAACGAGATGACGGTTTATAGTGATAACCCCATTGAAATTGCCCGTGACTTTGAAAAATGCGGTGCTAAGTATATCCATATTGTAGATTTAGAGGGTGCCCGTGACGGCACAACGCCAAATCTAAATATTGTAAAGCAGATTGCCAAAGAAACATCCTTATTTTGTGAAATTGGCGGCGGTATTCGCAATATGCAAACCATAGATACCTACATAAGCTGTGGAGTTGACCGCGTGATTTTAGGAACCGCTGCCGTAAATGATACAGAGTTCTTAAAACGAGCCATCGCAAGGTATGGCAACAAAATTGCTGTGGGAGTGGATATTAAGGACGGCTATGTAGCAATCAAGGGTTGGACCGAAAAAAGCGCGTATTCTTGCTTTGAGTTTTGCGAGATGATGCAAAAGCTTGGTGTTAAAACCATAATTTGCACCGACATTTCAAAGGACGGTGCTATGAAGGGCACAAATCGTGAGCTTTACCGTGCGCTTTCTGAAAAATTCTCCATTGATATTACTGCATCAGGCGGCGTATCTGACATTGAGGACATTAAGGCCCTCAGGGAGATGAACCTTTACGGTGCAATTATTGGCAAGGCATATTATATTGGTGCTATTGACTTGAAAGAGGCATTGGAGGTGGCAAGATGATAACCAAACGAATTATTCCTTGCCTTGATGTTAAGGATGGGCGTGTAGTAAAGGGTGTCAATTTCAACAATCTCAACGATGTTTCCTCTCCCGTTGCGCTTGGAAAATATTATAGTGACAACGGCGCTGACGAGCTTGTCTTTTACGATATCACAGCCTCCAGTGACGGCAGAAAGCTATTCACCGATATATTAAAAGAGGTAGCCCAAAACATATTTATTCCTCTCACTGTAGGCGGTGGCATAAACACAATTGAGGATTTTGACAGGGTTCTGAAATGTGGTGCCGACAAGGTTAGTGTCAATTCCGGTGCCATTAAAAATCCCGACCTAATTCGTGAAGCTGCACTTAAATACGGCAACCAGTGTGTTGTAATCTCTGTTGATGTAAAACGCGTTGAAGGCGAGTTTAGGGTATTTGCCAAAGGTGGCCGGGAGGATACCGGCATGGAGGCAATTTCTTGGATTCGTCGTTGCGTTGCCAACGGTGCAGGAGAGGTGGTTGTAAATTCTATTGATACCGATGGCGTAAAGCAGGGCTTTGATATCGAAATGTTAAAGGCAGTATGCCAAGCTGTAAATGTGCCCGTGATTGCTTCGGGTGGTGCAGGCTGTAAAGAGGACTTTATAAGATTATTTCATGAAATCCCCGATATTGATGCAGGACTTGCGGCATCTATTTTTCATTTCGGAGAAGTAAATATTTCCGACCTTAAACAAACATTAAAGCAAAACAATATTACCGTTAGAATTTAGAGGTGCTATTATGATACAGATAAATGAATTGAAATTTGATGCAAACGGATTGATTCCGGCTATCGTGGTAGACAATCTTTCGAAGAAGGTGCTTACTCTCGCTTATATGAACCGGGAAAGCCTTAAAATCTCGTTAGAAAAGCAATTGACCTGCTTTTATAGCCGTTCAAGACAGGAGCTTTGGCTAAAGGGCGAAACAAGCGGAAACTATCAGCACATTGTGTCCATCTGCGCTGATTGCGATAAGGATGCATTGATTGTAGTTGTAGAAAAGGAAGGACCTGCCTGCCACACAGGTGCTGACTCTTGCTTCTTTGCTCCACTATTTATCAGCGATACGCTTCCCGAGTTTTCTATGGATAGCTTGTACGCACTTTTAGAGGGACGCAAAAAAGACCTTCCCGAAGGCTCTTATACTACCTATCTTTTCCAAAAGGGTATTGATAAGATATTAAAGAAAATCGGCGAAGAATGCACCGAAGTCATTATTGCTTCTAAGGATAACGACAAAAAAGAGACGATCTATGAAATTGCCGACCTTGCATACCATGTTATGGTTATGATGGTGGAAATGGGAATCAGTGTTGATGATGTCAGAAAAGAGCTTGCCTCACGGCATGTCATTGACCACAAAGTAAAGCAAGAAAAGATGACCGGAAATAATTAAAACCAACCACAAGCTCCCGCCCGACCGCTTTTTAGTGCCTTGGCGGAGTTGGTGCTGGATGATTAAAAATTTGTTGTGTCTGTGAAATAATCAGTTCGACAAACTTGAATTTGGCGGCGAGTCGCCGCTGACAATGCGTCACGAACTGCTACAGTCGAATCACATCCGTTGGGCCCCTCGACCAGTCGCTAGTTTCCGCTCGGCGTATGGAATTCGACAAACTTGAATTTGTCGAAGATGCAAAGTAATGGGAGAGAACAATGAAAAATGAAGCTAATCGTTATGAGATGACTATTGATTATTGGCGTAATATTTTCATTCAGATGGACCATGATGAGTTAGTTCATCGTTTTAATTTAGAATCGGACGAAGAAGCAATTTATATCGATTTTTATTGCAGCAGCTACAAAATTCATAAAGAGAGTGGTATCATTACAGACAGAGCATATCCCGACCGCCATATTTCTTTTGGCACACTCATGTCCATTTACAATTTATTCTACTACTCGAAAAAAGGGGCATGCACATGCAATGTCATTTAGTTAGTGTTTTAGAAAAAGAATTCCCCATCCATTTTTAAAATGGATGGGGTCTTTTTTTACGAGTGCCATATTTGTCTGAGTTTTTTCGGGATTTATTGGGTATAATTTTCATCATAAAAAATATTGTACATATCAGAGGTTACAATATTTTCTCCGAAATCTAATTGAAAATAAACATGTGTCATAAACTTATCTTTTAGTGTATCTGCATCCAATAATTCAATGGTGTCGCCGTCTAAAACAACTTTTGTAAGTAACAGTTCTGTCTCGCTCATTGTTTCGGTACCGCTTGGTGTTGCAAACATCTTTATATTATCAGGAGTCCCGCCTTCCCACTGGATTAGAATACTTTCAATCTTTGCTGAAT
>JBGVPJ010000008.1:0-3400 GCA_045126955.1 Faecousia sp. | reverse complement strand
GCTTAGGTCTGTACGGATTCCGATGATGGCATTATAAATTTCATTCTGTTCGTACCAGAATGTAACACCGCCGTCGGCTCCGTAGAAATTGCTTCCCATAAGGTCCAGAAATTCCTGATGGGAACAGAAGTGGATGTTCAGTGTGGCTTCTTCCGGGTATTTGGCCTGACGCATCCCGGGGAAACCCTGGATATGGTTCAGCTGCGCCGCAAAGTTTTCCAGGGTGAGCAGGTCTTCTTCCGTGGGCTCTCCGTGGATCTGATAGATCAGTGGTCCGGTCCACTTCTGTACCACACTGGGGTCACCGCTGTTGATGTACTCTGCATTTAGGCAGACTTCGTTGAAGAAACCGATAACATCTTCCACCGGAAGGTCTGCCATGTAAAGAGGAGAGTGGACCGGCGCTTCCTGCACAGTAGGAGGAACGGTTTCCGTGGGCTGTGTTTGCGGAAGCGTCTGTGCGGTGGGAAGTGTGGCCACAGCGGTGACAGACACGGTTTCTTGGGGTGCCGTGGCATGAGCCGTAGGCTCGGCAAATATAGCGGGAAGAATGCCGCAGGCTGTAAGAAATACCGCGCACAGCAACACGGAAAGAACGGCGTTGATTTTTCGCATATCCGTACCCCTTTCGTTTTCTTATGATTATAGTATATTGGCGGGAAAAGTAAATATGGTTTTCCGTTAATGCGCCTATAAATCCACATGTCTTGTAACATGTGATATAAAATATCAAGAATCATATTGGGGAGAGTTTTTGTGGCAGTCAATATATCGTATGCGTTTTTGATGGCGGTAATCACCCTGGCCTGGGTTGCTGTTCGGGCCCACTATTCTGTAAAACAGGGCCGTGTGAACCTGAAGCGGGAATTTCAGCTGATCTTTGTGTACATCTGTATGCTCGGTTTACCTTCTTTCCCTTTTCCAAGGTCAACGGCCAGATCCAGCCTCTGGTATTTGATGTTTCCAGGATTCCGATAGCTGAACACCCATTGGAAGGTCATCGTCGCCGGTGTGGGTTGCTCGCTGCTCATTGAGATCCTCCAGCTGCCTTTCTTTGACAGAGCGTCGGATATTGACGATCTGATCCTGAACTCCGTGGGCTTCATTGTTGGTTACGGAATTTACCTGCTGGTAAAGGGGTTGTTGGTGTATATAAGCGGATGAAAAAGTGAGTGCAAGCCCCCGTAACCATTTGGGTTACGGGGACTATTTGATTGGTCCGCTATTTCGAATCCTATGGCCTCTCCCACCGCAAAAAGGCCAACACCTTGTGGTGTGGGCTTTTTTGTGACAGTTTTGAACTTGAGGTGTATTCTGGATGGGTTTTGGAAACGGTGAAAACAGGAAATACTGAGAACAGCAACAGTTTTCATGCGTTTCGTCGTATAAGAAGGTCGATAAGATATTAAGAGCGTGCAGGTTCGTCCCGGATCGGTAAGGATGCAATCCACTGGTTAACCGATTCAACAATTTCAATTTTCTTTACAAAGTGCAGGTAGTGTCCACCTTCCATGCGGATCACCTTGCTATACATAGTTTCTGTGATGACGTCTTTATGCAGACGCTCCCAAGCTGCCATTACTTCGCAGTTGGAGCTAGCCACGAATTGCAGAACAGGAATATTATCCGGAAATTTCATTTCCGCAACAGTTTCCAAATGTGCATCAAAACAGTTTTGCTCATTCATGACTGTTTTATTGTAACTGCAATCTAATGTGAGGGTTCGGTATACATCTATCTGCTCTTCACTATAATCGTATGAAAAATCTGCAAAGATTACCCTTTGTGGGTCGCCGATGGACAGCATACGGGAAATTCCGAGTATATTTTGTGTTTTCTGTATGTATGCACCGATTTTGTTGATGGTTGTTATGGAAATAGGGTAGGGATTTTCTTCGTTTTGTCCAGGGACGGAGCAGTCGATACCAATAAAACCAAGAACTTCTTCCGGATAGGTGTTCGCCCAGTACAAACTATACAGACCGGAAAGAGAATGTGCCATCAGATAATACCGATCACAACCCAGCGTGGAAACACATTGATGCAATTCCTTTACCACAGTATCCATATCGCGACTGGCATCTGTTGTGTCGGAAAGTCCATAGCCAAAAGGTTCAATTGTGATAACCCGGTAGCGCTGCGACAAAGCTTCAGCTAACGGCAAGAATTCCAATACGGGAGAAGCGGATGCAGAGCCGGGAAGCAGAACAATTGTTGTTTCGTGTTCCACGCCTTGAATATCAACGACCATTGTTTTGCCATTGACTTCTACGGCTTGTCCGTAAGCGTTGGAAAGCACTTTGGCGTTTATGTGTTTGCAAATTTGATTCCATAGGGCCAAGGCAAATACAGAAAAAAGAATAATAAGAAATACCCATTTCAGGACAATCTTCACCCGTTTTTTCACGATATGTTCCTCCGCAAACAGATATTCTATAATATAGCATATGATTTATGCGATATCAAGGACTGAACCGCTCGCCCACGGCGGTTGCGAGTGTCCACCGGACTGCAGCATTTCATCTTTCGAATCCGTCCTCTCCCACCAGAAAAAAGACCAACACCCCCAGGGGTTGGTCTTTTTTCTGGTGGGGGAGGACGGATTCGAACCATCGAAGCGAAACGCAGCAGATTTACAGTCTGTCCCCTTTGGCCACTCGGGAACTCCCCCGTATGCAATTTGTTCTGGAGCTGGTAGACGGACTCGGTACATTAAGGTGACAACCAGTTTTTGAACTGGTTGTTCAATCTGCCGCTGGCAGATTGAATTGGAATGTTCGAGTCTGTATTTTCTTAACCTGTATGGAGCCGGTAGACGGACTCGAACCCCCGACCTACTGATTACAAATCAGTTGCTCTACCGACTGAGCTATACCGGCGGCTCAAACAGAACCTCTATATGATAGCATAAAAACGGGATTTGTCAAGGGGAATTTTTAGGAAATGGCAGTGTTCTCTTTGTGCGGAATAAAGAAGAAGCAGATACACGGGCAGGGAGGAGGGATTCGATTGCCGGTGCTTTCTAAGAGAGCACCGTAAGGTGTTGATGCGGTCAAGCCCGCATCAAGCAACTGTCCGCCGGACAGCTGCCTTTAGATGGACTCGAATCTGCACCATTCTTCCACCACAAAAAACCGCTATCCTTTTGGATAGCGGTTTTTTGTGGTGGGGGAGGACGGATTCGAACCATCGAAGCGAAACGCAGCAGATTTACAGTCTGTCCCCTTTGGCCACTCGGGAACTCCCCCAGATGTGAAATTGTTGTCTGTCGAAACAGAACAGGTGTATTATAGCACGGAATCGGAAAATGTCAATAGGTTTTTTGCATTTTTTGAAAAAAGACAAAAAACCCGTGGCACGGAAAGTCCCACGGGGAAAGGTCAGGGATTTTCCACAGTAA
>JBGVPJ010000007.1:0-8063 GCA_045126955.1 Faecousia sp. | reverse complement strand
CCGTAGGGGCGACCATTGGTCGCCCGCGGGCGTTCGATGAACGCCCCTACAAAACAATATCAAACTTCCTTATGAGAACCAGCCCTTCACGCACCTCTTTATTCATTGTGAAAGAAGCTTAGTCCTTCAAAGCATTTCCCTTTGCATCCTTATTGGTGTTACCAGCCAGAATCATAACGCCTTCAATCAGACCCCATACGCCGCTGACAGCACTCAATACGCCGCAGGACAGCACGGAAATCAACAGTCAACACTTTGTCTGTTAAATCGACAGATTTCCCTGCAAAAAGCTGACAAGCCGTATAGCATATACCACAGCCCAAACAATCAGCAAAAACACCAGTATCCAGCCGTTCCATCCCATGATACGAAACGACTTTCCGTTAAAAATGCCACAAAGGACAAGTATGGGAACACTCCAAAACAACGGATGAAAATGGAATGCATCCACAAAATTCAGTCTGAAAGCACACAGCCACGCACGGGACAAGCCGCAGCCCGGGCAAATTAGGCCCGTAACCCTGCGAAACAGGCACGGAACTCTAAAATACACACAGACCAACAACATACTGCCCAACAAAAAAACGAATAGCAATCTGGGCAATACTTTCCGTATTTTTTTCATAGGTTCACTTTCCGTTATGAATATCGAAATTCTTTATTCTGTCCGCAATGCCACCACCGGGTCCTTCTTGGCAGCGCTTCTAGACGGAATGATACCGGAGAACAGAGTAAGCAGCACGCTGATAACCACAAGCACCGCTGCCACCTCCCAAGGCAACATTGCCTTAAGGTTGGGAATCTTCGTCAAATGCTGAATAACGGCATTGATTGGAATACACAGCAGGTATGTGACGCCCACTCCCAAAAGACCGGAGGTAAAGCCGATAATCATCGTCTCGGCATTGAACATACCGGACACATTTCGCTTGGATGCGCCAATGGCTCGGAGAATACCGATCTCTTTGGTGCGTTCCTGCACGGAAATCAGCGTAATCACGCCAATCATAATGGACGACACCACCAAGGATATGGCCACAAAGGCGATGAGCACATAGGTGATGGCGTTAATAATGGTGGTAACAGAGGACATCATAATCCCCACATAATCGGTATAATGAATTTGTTGCAGCTCCTCCACGGTGGCATTGTAATCCGCAATCACCTGCTCCACTATATCCTTGTTTTCAAAGCTGGAGGCGTAGAGGTTGACGGTAGCCGGATCGTCCAAATCCACATCGCTCAGCATACGCAGATTTTGTTCATAGGTGGATTTGGAGAATTCCAGCACCTCATCATAGTAGATGGCGCACTGCTCCGTGGTATAGGTAGGCAGTGCCAGCTGCAAAGCACCTGCCAGTTGCTCCGTGGTCATGGAGGCTGTTTGCTGTTGCACCTTTAAGGCAAACTGCTGCTTTACTTGCATCTCCACCATCTGCCGGAACAGATGCTTCAGGTCGTCGTCAGACATGGAGGTAATATAGCTCTCCATTTCCTTAACATTCATACCCGCCTGCTGGCTGAGGGCCTGAATCATAGCTTCTTCCATTTGCTCCCGATTCATTTTGCCCATGGTCTGCTCCACAGCGGCATCCAGCTGCGCCTTGGAGGGGATACCGAGAATCTTCACATAGGCCTTTGCCTGCTCCGCCGGGGTCAGACCGGCAATATAGGCTCGGAAGGCAGCTTCTTTGTCCTTATCCGTGAGTTTTTCGTTGTCCTTAAAGGGAAGACCGGTGAAAATATCCGTGCCAGGCTGCTCCTTTTGTGCCTGCAATGCGGCAGAGTCCGCTCCCATCCTCGCCACATACTCGGTTAGCGCTTTGGTATAGGCAATAGAGCCGGAGAGCATGGAGGAGGTTGCGTTCTCACTGGGGCGGATAATACCGGTGACCTTCAGCTTCAAAGCATTGTCATACAAGTACCGAAGGCCTGCGTCGGTATCCCGCAAATCTACATACAATCCGCTTTTGGCATCCAGACTGTAGCAATCTGCACTGAGAATTACACGGAAGTCCATGGCACAGATTTCTTCATAGGACCACCGCTTTTGGCTGATTTCAATATTCTCCCCGTCCCGGACAGCCTGGAACACTTTCTCAATCTCCTCTTGAGATTCAAGGCCCAAGGCATAGAGCGTCATGTCGTCCAACTCGTTATTTTTGTCCACAACCAGCACAATCTCATTATAACTGTTGGGCCAGCTGCCGTAAATTACATCGTACTGATTCTCCAGCACCGGATTTATCGGCTTTCCATCCTTACCGGAGAGCATCTCACACCACAGATTTACCCCTCCGGGCATCATGCTCGTCATAGAGGAACCGCCAAAGGACGATGTCATACCGTTCTGCATATCCATCATGGAAGCCATATCCATACCCATGTTTTCCAAAATCGCCTTACTTAAAAGTGTCTGGGTATCGGAGAAAATAATCTTGCCGTCCGGGTCCTTGGTATAGACCAATAAATCCATATTATAGGTATAGCTGATGCCGGTAAGCGCTTGGGATAAGCCGGTGGTACTATCCGTTTTGAGCAATTCCTGCTGGAGGTATTTCTTAAAGGCACGCAGGTCGTTATCCTTAGACTCCATGTTGTTCAACGCATTAATCATGTCAAACATCACAGACTGAGAGTATACCGCATCCTTGTCATGGGTATCTCCCTTGTCCGATACCACACCCATAAAGGTCTCCAGCAGAGTGGCAATGTCCACCGTAGTGGCCTCAATGGTCAAGGGATAGGAGGACAGGGCATCCTCCTGTACGGTGTTGATGTAGGTGGTCATACCGTTGGAAACCGCGTATATCAGCGCAATGCCGATAATACCAATGGAGCCGGCAAAGGCGGTTAAGGTGGTACGGCCCTTTTTGCTGAACAAATTCTTTAGAGAAAGGCCGAAAGAAGTTATCCAGGACATGGAGGGCTTACGCAGATGCTGTTTCTTACCAAAAATGGCCCGTTGCTCCTCTTCACGGCACTCTCTGCGCTCGGCATCGTTTAAGGGTGCGGAATCGCTGGTTATCTCGCCATCCAGCATGCGGATGATCCGGGTGGAATAGGTTTTTGCCAAATCCGGATTGTGGGTGACCATGATCACCAGACGGTCCTGGGCAATCTCCTTGAGGATTTCCATGACCTGCACACTGGTTTCCGTATCCAATGCGCCGGTGGGTTCATCGGCAAGGATAATATCCGGGTTGTTCACCAGTGCCCGGGCAATTGCTACCCGCTGCATCTGTCCTCCGGACATTTGACTGGGACGTTTCCGCAACTGGTCCCCCAGTCCCACCCGTTCCAACGCCTGCTTGGCACGCTGGCGCCGTTCCCGCTTAGACACACCGGACAAAGTCAGTGCCAGCTCCACGTTCTGCAGGACACTCTGGTGGGGAATCAAATTGTAGCTTTGGAACACAAAGCCGATGGAGTGGTTCCGGTATGTATCCCAGTCTCGGTCTTTAAAGTCCTTGGTGGAACGGCCGTCAATAACCAGGTCGCCGCTGGTGTACTGGTCAAGACCGCCAATGATGTTAAGCATGGTGGTTTTGCCGCAACCGGATGGGCCTAAAATGGATACAAATTCATGCTGACGGAACTGAAGGGTTATCCCCCGCAGTGCCCGGACAGTATTATCCCCGGCGGCATAATTCTTTACAATGTTTTTCAGCTGCAGCATACAATGCTTCCTTTCTTTTACAAAACAAAACAGACGCAGGCACGTTTGAGCCTGCGCCTGTGGATTTATCCTTGTTGGGATTTATTCTTTTTTCGGAAATGGCTGAAGGCTGCCTTTGTTTCGGTACCCTTCAGCAGTCGGGAGATATTGCTCCTGTGCATAAAAACGATAAGCAGACCCAAAACGGCACCAATTGCCGCCACAATGGGCTTTTGCCAATAAAACAGCGGAAATACCACAACAAAAGTGAAGGCCCCCAAAATAGAGCCCAAGGACACATACCGGGTCAGCCATAGGCACAGGGCAAAAACAGCCAAAGCCAGCAAACCACAGCGCCAATCGGCAACCAATGCAATGGTAACGCCACAGAGGACACCCTTTCCGCCATGAAATCCCAGCAGAGCCGGAAAGTCATGACCGAGGCTCACCGCAAACGCGCCCAACATCAAGCCTTCCATGTCATAGCCATAGGGCTCCAGTAACAGCTTACCCACAAGGCACGCAAGCACTGCTTTTAGCATATCGATACCCATTACCAGCAGGCCGTTACCCGGTCCGAACCGACGCATAAAATTGGTCAGTCCGGCATTGCCGCTGCCGTGGTTGCGAATATCGTCCTTGCTCAGCAGTACTGACATACTCACTGCACCATTCAGGTTGCCCAACAAGTAACCCGCCAACACCGTTATCAGCACAGGCAGCCACATAGCTTACTCCTCCTTATCGCCTTTCTGGCGAATAGTAATCCGTACAGGGGTACCCTGCAGGCCAAAAACCTCACGAATTTGATTTTCCAAATACCGCTGGTAGGAAAAATGAAACAGTCTGGCATCATTACAGAAAATCACGAAATGGGGCGGTTTGGTGCCCGCCTGGGTCATATAATAAATTTTCAGCCGACGGCCCTTGTCCGTGGGAGGCTGCACACGGGCGGTAGCCTCTGCCAGAACAGAGTTAAGGGCACCGGTGGTAATCCGGCTGGTATTCTGCTTGTGGACATCCTGTATCACTTGAAACAGTTTATCCACCCGAGAGCCGGTGAGGGCAGACAAAAACACCACAGGGGCATAGGTCATATAGCTTAAACCGTCCCGAACAGCCAGCTCCTTGTCACGCATGGTATTGGTCTGCTTGTCGGCAACCGCATCCCACTTGTTCACCACAATGATGGCAGCCTTGCCCGCCTCGTGGACAAGACCTGCAATTTTGGTGTCCTGATCGGTGACACCGTCGTTGGCATCAATTAAAATCAAACATACATCTGCACGCTCAATGGCGGCAACGGTACGCATATTGGAGTACTTTTCAATAATGTCATCGACCTTGCTCTTCCGGCGCATGCCGGCTGTGTCGATAAAGCAGTACCTGCCGGTTTCGTTTTGGAATTCCGAGTCAATGGCGTCCCGGGTCGTACCGGCAACATCGGATACGATTACCCGTTCCTCGCCCAAAATGCAGTTTAAGAGGCTGGACTTGCCCACATTGGGTTTGCCCACAATGGCGACATTGACGATATCACTATCCTCATCCTCTTCCTCCGCCTCCGGGAACTGCTCTAAGCACCAGTCCAACAAATCACCGGTGCCGTGACCGTGGACGGCAGACACTTCAAACAAGTCGTTGATACCCAAACTGTAAAATTCATACACATCCGGATTCACGAGCCCAATGGAGTCACATTTATTTACCGCCAAGGCCACCGGTTTGCGGGATTTGCGAAGCATGGTAGCCACATCCTGGTCAGCGGCGGTGACACCGGAGTGTACATCCACCACCATCACAATACAGTCAGCAAGTTCTATACCGATTTCCGCCTGACGGCGCATAAATTTCAGCATATCATTCTCGGTGCCCGGTTCAATGCCGCCTGTATCCACAATAGAAAAATTTCTTCCGCACCATTCACAGTCACCGTAAATCCGGTCACGGGTGACACCGGGGGTATCCTCCACAATAGAGGTTCTGCGGCCGGTGAGTTTGTTAAATAACATAGACTTACCCACATTGGGCCGTCCGACAATTGCAACCAAGGGTTTTGCCATAGGGGAGTCACTCCTCTCTATTAAACATTATTATTACACGATTTTATAAACAAATCAATGGGAAACCTGTCGGTTCACACAAGTTTTACAAACACTTTACAAATTAAAACAGAAAAAAGGAAGGCTGTACGCCTTCCTCTCAGCTTACGCTTTTTTCCTGCCTTAGTCAGCCTTGGCGGCCAGGACCTGACGGCCATTGTAGGTACCGCAAGCCTTGCAAGCTCTGTGAGGCTGGGTGGGCTCACCGCACTTGGGGCAAACAGCCACACTGGGGGCGGACAGCTTCCAGTTGGAACCACGGCGCTTATCGCGACGGGCGCTGGACACTTTACACTTAGGGACAGCCATGGATGACACCTCCTTGGTCAAACTGCTTTTTACAGCATTCTTTTTTTATTCCTTATTGAGAAGCTGCTTTAAAGCAGCAAAACGGGGATCGAGCTCCTTCTGGCAAGCGCAGGGACCTTCGTTTAGGTTTTTGCCGCATTTGCAGCACAGACCTGCGCAATCATCCTTACACAGCAGCTTGGAATCCATGTTCAGTACAAAAATCGTCCGAACAATGTCATCCAAATCAGCAGTGTCTGCCTCCAGTGGAAACACCCATTCATCTTCGTTCTCTTCGTTGGCAAGCTCTGTCACCAGTACCGCATCAATGGGAATCTCCACATTGCGGTCAAAGTCTGCGGCGCAACGGTCACAGATTCCGTGAATACAGGTGGTAATCAAACCCTTCATCACCAAAACACCGGCAGTGTTTCGCACCGTGCCGCTGGCCAGCACCGGCTCACTCACCGGTTTGCTTGTGCCATACACAAGATCACTCAGATCCACGCTGGCAGAATAGGCTATGCTTTCACCGGGACGATCAATAATTGACGTCAATTCCAGTCGCATACTTTCCCCCTCCTAACAGTCGTGCCTTGATATTATATAGGTTATTATTCCATTTGTCAAATACTATTTTAACTTTTTTACGGTTTTTTGCGAAAAATATCGCCGAATTCAAGGCCGTCCGACTCCTCCCAAAAAAGTCGAAAAGCCGTCGGAAGAGCCACCTGCGCATTTATCTCATCAGCTGTAAGCCAAGCGAAGGCATCACAGCGGTTTGCAACATCCATGTAGATTCCACGCATATCCCATTCAATATGGGTAAATATATGTTTTCGCTCCACCTGTAGTCGTATTTCTTTTGATTTTACACCAAATTGCTCCACCTGTTCCAACGCTGCCTGCATATCCAGCTTGCCCGGCACATTGGGAAACTGCCATAGACCGGCCAAAAGGCCTTTATCCGGACGCTTTTGCAAGGCAAAACGGCCGTCACAGCAGAGGATAAATACCGTCCGTTCCTCCGTTTTACGCCCGCGTTTGGGTGACTTTACAGGAAGTTTCTCCGCTGTACCGCGCAGATATCCCAGGCAAAATCCCTTGCAGGGGCAGTTTGCGCAGTCAGGCGGACGGTTGGGTCCGCAAACGGTGGCGCCCAGTTCCATCAATGCCTGTGTAAAATCCCCAGCGGCATTGGGATAAACCGCACTTAACCGCTGATGGACAGACCTCTTAAAGGCCGGCAGGTCGATGGGTGTATTATCATCGGTAATGCGGGAAATCACCCGAAGTACATTGCCGTCCACTGCTGGGGTAGGCTGATTAAAAGCAATGGAGCATATGGCACCGGCTGTGTACTCCCCTATCCCCGGAAGTGCCAGCACCTGCGAATATTCCCTGGGAAATACGCCGCCGTACTCACGCATCACCTGTTGGGCAGCCATTTTGAGGTTTTTAACGCGGCTGTAATAGCCAAGTCCCTCCCAAAGCTTATGAAGCAGCTCGTCATCACATTCAGCAAGTGCGGAAATGGTAGGCAGCACCTCCAAAAAACGGGCATAGTACCCCTTCACCGCTTCCACACGGGTCTGCTGGAGCATAATCTCCGATACCCAAATGTGGTAAGGCTCCTTATCCTGTCGCCATGGCAGGTCCCTGCGATTTGCTTCATACCACGGGAGCAACGCCTCCGGCAAACAAGCAACGGGCAACTGGTAATCCACACGGCACACCTCCCGTAAAATTTCCCGATTATTGTACAACAGGTACCGATATTGTGTCAAGGAATTGAAAAGTAAAAAAATAAATGGAATTTCTTGAAAAAAGGACTTGCTTTTTTAGTGTTAATGTGCTATTATATGCAAGCGCTTGATTGAGCGTGGTATGCGCCGGTAGCTCAGTTGGATAGAGTGACTGGCTACGAACCAGTAGGTCAGGGGTTCGAGTCCCTTCTGGCGCACCAAAATCGACAAGATTCGATAGAGTCTTGTCGATTTTACTTATTCCCTATT
>JBGVPJ010000006.1:0-3295 GCA_045126955.1 Faecousia sp. | reverse complement strand
TTTTTGTGTAGTATAATAAGGAAAATTTCTGCATCGGAGGTGCGGTTGTGAAGACCATTGTGAAAATTGAAATCGCAATTTTGATCCTGGTGGTCCTGGTGGCAGCAACTATGACCCTGTGGGATGAGGGCGTCTTTGGCCTGCTGAAGGAGCCGGTGCTAAAGGAGCGGACACCCCAGCCCATCCCCCAGGAGGCAGTAGTCCAAGAGCAGACACTTCCCCAGGAATCCTCTCCGGAGGAAGAACAAAATTGGACAGGAGAAGCCAGGGAACTGACCGCTAAAAACTGGTTCGCCTATGATGTGCGCCGGGGAGAATACCTGCAAACCCAGGGCGATATTCACGGCAAGCTCTATCCGGCCAGTATCACCAAACTGCTGACCTGTTATACGCTTCTTTCCTGCATGGATCCGGAGGATACGGTGACTGTGGGCGATGCGCTGACGCTGGTGAAAGAGGGTTCCTCCGTGGCAGATCTGAAAGAGGGCGATGTGGTCACGGTGGAGCAGCTGGTATGCGCCATGATGCTGCCCAGCGGTAACGATGCGGCCCAGGTGGCTGCGGTGGCCGGTGGACGGACCATCGGCGGACAAACCCTGAGCTGCCAGGAGGCAGTGGCGCTGTTTGTGGAGCAGATGAATACCATGGCAGAAGAATTGGGCATGGAAGACAGCCATTTTGCCAATGCCGACGGCTGGCATAATGAAAATCACTACACCAGCATGCATGACCTGGTGACTCTCACCCAGAAGGTACTGACCAACCCTGTGATGCTCAAGTATACCAGCATGGCCTCGGCTACGGTGCAGTTGGGAGACCGGGAACTGGAGTGGAAGAATACCAATATGCTTCTCCATGAGAAACTGGATATGTATGTTCCCAGCACCATCGGTATGAAGACCGGCTATACCAACGCCGCCGGTGACTGCCTGGTGACGGCCTTCTTCGAGACAGACCGGATCCTTCTGGTGGGTGTCTTCGGCTGCCCGACACTCTCCGAACACCGCTACTTAGATACCATACAAATTTATAACAGCTTATAAAAAAGCACGCCTTTGGGCGGGTGTCCGTAAAACAGTTAACGGAGCGTATCGGTATCGATACGCTCCGTTTCCTATGTAGTTGCAAACGCCCTTGGCTCTCCCTTTGGGAGAGCTGTCACCGGAGGTGACTGAGAGGGCCTTGCAGCCGGCTTTGAATGGTAATGTCAATTTGTTCGCACACACCACGAAAATCCCTGTCAATGTCCCGGTTGGAGAACCGCAAAACCTCCAATCCAAGAGCAGTTAGAAATTGTGAACGCTCAGTATCATAGGCTATCCCCTGAGGCTCATAATGTTGAGAACCATCCACTTCGATGACCAGCTTTGCAGAAGCACAATAAAAATCCACGATAAACCTGCCAATGATACGCTGCTTATAAATCTTCACCGGATATTTGCGGAGAAATAGAAACCAGAGCTTGCGTTCATGGGGCGTCATTTCCCTGCGAAGCCGCCGGGCAGTTTCCAATTGGCTGTTATCTTTTGGTATGGTCATGTTCGCCCTCTCCGTCCTCACTTCGCTCGGCCACCTCTCCCAAAGGGAGAGGCAAGTGCTGCGTTCAACGCACTACACTGAACGGTGTATAGAAGTGCGCCCTTACTCGTTCGATAGAATTAAATTTGGCAATTCGGTATCAAAATTGCAGTAAGCCGTTCTCATCGTACTTAAAATCCGGACCCCATGCGACTTCCCAATAATATCCGTCCAAGTCAGCAAAATACGCATGATATCCACCCCAGAAGACTTCCTGTGGTTCTTTGACAATGGTTCCGCCTGCATTTTTTACGAGTTCAATTACTTCGTTGACTTTCTGCTTACTGTCAACATTATATGCCAAAGTAATACCACCGAAACCATTTCCAATTTGAGGAGGATTGTCCGGGTTAATATCTTTTGCCAGCAAATCCAACGGAAACAGTTCAAATTTTGTTCCAGGTGTGTCAAAGAAACATACGGGAGGATTGTTTTCCTTGCAATCTGTGTGGAAACCCAGTTTGTCCCGATAGAAGACTATTGCGCGCTCTATATTCGTTACACCCAAGCAAATACAAGTAATTTTGTTCATAGACATTTCTCTTTCCTGTTTTTGGATTAACTGATTATATACTATCATAATTTGTCCGAATATACAAGAACAGGCATAGCAGTTTGATCTGCTATGCCTGTTAACTGTCTTATGAGCGCCACCCTTTAGGCGTGCTTTTTATTTTAGATGAGCTTGGCAAAGAGAGGCAGGCTCTTTACGATCTTCTCGTAGGTGACGCAGTAGCAGACCCGCACATAGCCCGGGCAGCCGAATTCCTCGCCGGGAACCACCAGCAGATCCAGCGCCTTGGCCTTTTCCGAGAAGGCGAAACCGTCACCCCCGGGGACTTTTACAAACAGATAGAAAGCACCGTCGGGTTTGGCAACTTCGTAACCCAGTCCCAGAAGACCATCCAGCAGAGCCTTGCGGTTTTTGGCGTAAGCTTCCATGTTGGGGCGCAGATGGGCGCATCTTGCGATCACCTCCTGCCACAGGGCGGGGGCGCAGATGTGACCGATGGCCCGGGAAGCGCCGGAAACAGCCAGATAAAGCTCACGGCTGTCCTGTGCCTGGCGGGGCACCAGAATATAGCCGATTCGTTCGCCGGCCAGAGACAGACTCTTGGAATAAGAGTAGCAGATGATGGTGTTGGGGTAGATAGCGGGAATATAGGGCACTTCCACACCGTCATATACCAATTCCCGGTAAGGCTCGTCGGCCACAATATAGATGGGATGGCCGTATGCTTCGCTCTTTTCCCGCAGCAGGGCCGCCAGCTTGTGAAGGGTTTCGGCGGTGTAGACGGTGCCGGAGGGGTTATTGGGAGAATTGAGGATCAGCGCCTGGGTGTTGGGGGTCAGCTTTTCTTCCAAATCGGTGAAGTTGATCTGGAAACCCGGTACATCCGCGCTGACAATGTCCAGTTCCATGCCCGCATTCTCCACAAAGGGAATGTACTCGCCGAAGTAGGGGGCGATGGCCAGCACCTTGCCGCCGGGGGCGGACAGAGCCAGAAATACGGCGCAAAGCTCCTGGGACGTGCCGCAGCCGATGAACAGTTCCTCCGGGGTAATGGTCTGGCCGTAGCGGCTGTTCAGATCGTCGGCAATGGCCTTGCGGGTCTTATAAAGACCGATGGCGGAAGTGTAGCCGTGGATAACGATAGAAGGGGTATCGGAGAGAATCTCCCGAATGGTATCATCCACTGTTTTGGGAGTGGGGATG
>JBGVPJ010000005.1:0-6033 GCA_045126955.1 Faecousia sp. | reverse complement strand
TTTTTCTTTTTTTCCCAAACACCGAAAGCAAAAATTCCATTGAATTTGTCCACGCAGCCCTCTTTCCACTGGGGATATGCCTGAAGCACCACTTCCGTATCACTGCATGTGACAAATTCATGACCCAGGGCAGTAAGGCTGTCTTTAAGCTCCTGCGTATTGTACAGCTCACCGTTGTAGGTAATCACATATTCTTCTCCGCCCCAGTGCAAATCCATTGGCTGGGCACCGCCTTCCGGGTCGATAATTGCCAGTCTGCTGTGGAGCAGACAGCACTCCCGCTCCATATAGCTTCCTGTACCATCCGGACCCCGGTGCAGCATGGTGCAGAGCAATGTATCCAAAATCCGCGAATCAAAGGGAAGTGCCAATATTCCGGCAATTGCACACATACATTCCCAACTCCTTTCAATCCCTACAGTCTATGTATTTTTTCTTCATTTGTGCATGAATTTTTTTGTCAGAGCACATACTAGTACGGGTGATATAAATGAAAGGCAGTAAAGATATACTCTCTTCAATTCTCAAAACCACGCAAATGGGTCAAATTGGTATTCGCAGTATTTTAAAAACACCGCTGCGTTCCAGTCTTCGCACAGAACTGAACTCACAGCTAAAGGAATACGATGCCATCGAGCAGGAAGCCCACGGAATTGCCCTGTCCCGAGGCTGGCAGCTAAAGGAGCTGGACCCGGCTATCAAAGGCATGACCAACATGATGACCCGTTCCCGACTCTCCTTCGGTGATGTGGACTCAAAGGCCGCCGCAATGATGATTCAAGGCAACACAAGGGGTATTATTAAAGGCTTTAAAAACCTGAATCAATTTCCTCCCTCTGACCAAAGAGTTGCAAATCTTGCCCACAAGCTCATTGATTTTGAAGAAACCAACAACCGTCAGCTCCAGGGGTTCCTATAAACCCCTGGAACTTCAGAGTGTCAATAAACCCCCAAATCGTCAAAATCCAATTTTTGATAATTTGGGGTTGTTCTTTTCTTCAGATTCGTGGGTCAATTAGGCATATAAGCGACACAAATGTGCGAAAATGCTTGCTACGCAAGGGATTTTGACTTACTGCACAAACGGGCGGACTACCGTACCTACGTACGCCGACGCCGCCCGTTTGCTTGTCTTTGGGGCTTTCTTGACCTCTGCCAGTTGCGCCAAAAAATACTTTTTTGACAGACTGCAGTTCCATAGGTTCCTATGAACCCATGGAACTTTTTATGGTTTGCCACATAGCATAGATAGAATCATGAAAGGAGGGGGTACTCTGTCTGCCACAGGTTACATACAGGTTCACGCCTACACCAGCTATGCACAAATCCCTTTGAAGGATGTTGCCATTTCCATTACGGATGCCAGCGGTGCAGCCATCGCCCTGCGTCTAACCAATCGGGACGGTGCGCTGGATGTACCGGTTGAAATACAGGTGCCGGATTTAGCATCCAGTCAAAGTCCCAACACCGGAATTATTCCTTTTGCAGTGGTAAATTTATACGCAAGGCTCAACAATTATGAGGCAATCGAAATTGAGAATTTACAGGTTTTCCCCAACACAACTACACTGCAGAATTTGGAAATGATTCCTCTATCGGAATTTCCCGATTCATGGAATAAGCTTGAGGGGTTCAATACGCCTCCGCAGAATCTATAAGGAGGGTACTTATGCCACCAGTTGTTACGCCATTTGTACCCCAAAGAATTACTGTCCATTTAGGATCGCCCTCATCCAATGCACAAAATGTTACAGTCTCTTTTTCTGACTATGTTAAAAATGTTGCATCCAGTGAGATTTACCCCACATGGGACGAAAGTGCACTCCGTGCCAATATTCTGGCCATTGTGTCCTTTGCCCTAAACCGGGTGTACACAGAGTTTTATCGTAGCAGAGGGTATGATTTTGACATTACCAGCTCCACCGCCTATGACCAGGCTTTTGTCAATGGCCGTGGATTTTTTGAGAACATCTCACGCCTTGTTGATGAGCTATTCAATGATTACCTGCGCAGACCGGGTTTTGTTGAGCCGCTTGCCGCCAAATTCTGCAACGGCACAACCGTTACCTGCGAGGGACTTAGCCAATGGGGCAGTCAAAATCTGGCACAGCAGGGTTACAACTCCACACAAATATTGCGCAGTTATTACGGGAATGTAGAAACTGTGCTCAATGCACCGATTCGGGGCATCTCCTCCTCCTATCCCGGAACGCCACTACGGGTGGGAAGTTCAGGTCCAAATGTGGTGGTGCTGCAGGTGTCTCTTAATCGGATTGCGCAAAATTATCCGGCTATTCCAAAGATTCCGGCAGTTGACGGCATCTTTGGCAGCAGGACAGAAGCCGCAGTCAGGGCATTCCAACGAATTTTCGGACTCACAGAAGACGGAATTGTAGGTCCAGCCACTTGGTATGCCATTGTGCGACTTTATACCGCAGTCACATCACTATCGGAGCTTCGCAGTCAAGGGCAGCAATTTTACGCAGTCAATTGGTCACCTCCGGGTGCTTTACAGGTTGGCGATACAGGCGATAAAGTTCGGCAATTGCAATATATGCTCTCTGTGCTGTCGGCATATATAGCGGAAATACCGCCGTTAGCAGTTGACGGTATCTTTGGCTCTGCGACACGGGCCGCTGTACTTGCGGCACAGCGTCGATTCCGATTGCCGGAAACCGGCGTGGTCGACGCAACCACATGGGACGAAATCTACAACCAATTCTCCGGTATTGAGAACACCACTCTGCGCAGCGTGGAGACATTTCCAAGAGTGCCGACAGCAAATGTCACCGCCGGATCTGTACGTGCTGTGGGCAATTTCAAAAGAAACGGGAATGCCGTGCAACCGACAGCACCGCGAACCAATTATGCCAGAACAACTACCCTGACCCAATTCCCGGGCAGAGATTTGAGTATGGGTGGGCAGGATCCAGTCCGACAGGAGGTAGTACGATGAGACCGGGTGAATCTTTTGTTGAACAGCCGATTCGTAGCCTGCAGACCATGCTCCGCATCATTGCCGAGGATGACCCCCGTCTGCCAACCGTCGTACCGGACGGAATTTACGGACCGACAACCATGAATTCCGTTACAGCTTTTCAGCGGTTATACGGCTTGCCGGTTACCGGTATTACCGACCAAGCCACATGGGAGCGAATTGTCGCTGTTTATGAACCGGCGCTCGTCCGTATTGACCAAGCAGAACCCATCGAAATTATTATGGATCCCGGTGAGGTTTTCCGCATTGGTGACAGCAATGCGTATATCTACCTTCTGCAGAGCATTCTCACACAGCTTTCCAATGACAATCCCACCATCTCCCCACCGGATCATAACGGCGTGCTTGATAATCCTACCAGCGAGGCGTTGGCTGCGTTTCAGTTTCTGGCAGGATTGCCCCCAACCGGCGAACTGGATAAAATCACATGGAAATATCTTGTAAAACAGTTTACCTTAAGTGCAAATCGACAGGCAAATTCCAGAAATTATTAATTTTTATAATTCCTGCACTTTTCACTTGATTCGTTGCAAAAAAGGGTCTATAATACTTTTATAGGTATTCTTACCGGAGGAAATCCACTATGCACATCAAAGACTGGAAAAAAGATATATTTACTATTCCGAATCTGTTAAGTCTGTTCAGATTGATTTTAATTCCCGTATATGTTGCCATTTATCTAAATGCGGAGGAAACATCTGACTACTATCTGGCAGCAGGTATTCTGGCGGTCTCTTGCCTCACAGACCTGATTGACGGCAAAGTTGCCCGTCACTTCAACATGATCTCAAATTTAGGAAAACTTTTAGATCCGGTTGCTGATAAGCTCACCCAGTTCGCATTAATTATGTGCCTTACTGCTAAATATCCAGTTCTTTGGTTCCTTGTAGGCCTGTTTGTAATCAAGGAAAGTTTCCAGTTGATTGCCGGCGGTATACGCTATCGCAAGGGAAGTATGCTCAAAGGTGCGCTCCTTAGTGGAAAAATTTGCACGACCATTCTCTTTCTCAGCTTGATTGTTATGGTCATGCTTCCAAATCTAAATGTATCGGTCGTCAATGTCATTGCTGTGGTGGATGCCCTGTTTATGCTAATTGCATTTGCGGATTATATTCTTGCCTATTTCTTTAATGACAGCAAATTTCAATCCCTGGAAGAAAAACCGCAGTAACCAAAACCTTCATTAACCAAAAGAAAAGGTAGGCAACATGGTGGTTTTCCATGTATCTACCTTTATCTTATACCTTCACTTTATCGACGGTTAACTTTGGCCAACCGGTCAATTCCACCACCTGGGCGGTTACCGCTTGGGTGGTTTTTATTGTGCCCATTTTTATTTGATGCTTTAAGCACCATAACTAGGGTACCAGCCGTAATAAGCACTGCCCCCAAGGCAGATTTTGGCGTGAATTTCTCATTTATAAATACAAAATTTTCTCAAAATTTCACTTTCTTCTCATTAACTGTTGATTTTCGAATCAAAAACAGTATAATAAAAGCAAATCATTGGGAAAGGAGGACATGCTATGAATACATCCATTACCGCTACATACGAAGGCCTGCCCAAGCTTGTCAAGATTCTGCTTCAGATTTTCCTGGGTTATATCATCAGTGGTATCTACCGTATCATTCGTTTCCTGGAGACCAAGAACATTGTGACTCTGGTTGTTGGTATTCTGGCCCTGGTTACCGGTATCGGCAACGCCATTCTGTGGATTGTTGACCTGATCACCGAAATTATGTACAACAAGATTTCCATCTTGGCAGACTAATCGCCCAACTATAAAGAGCCGACAGATCTTTTTTGATCTGTCGGCTCTTTATTTTATTTAGAAATTCGGACGGGCCATTCTGCGCGGACGGATTTGATGATTCGCTCCATAAAATCCCACACCGGCGGTGCCAGCCAGCGGTCGTATACAATGCAGGAATACAGTGCCTGATGGCGATTTTCAAGAGGAATGTAGATAATTCCCTCCGTAGGAATCATACATTCACCGGGGACGGTTGTAATACCCAGCTTGGCAGCAACCAGACTTAAAGCACTGCTCACCGTATTGACTTGGCACAGAAAATTCTGCCGTACATCCGGGTGGCTGGCCCAGTCCTCAAAATTCCGATCCATGCTGTGGCTGAAACCGATTTGCGGGTAATCTACCAAATCAAATGCACATACACTTGTTCTGTCTGCCAAAGGATGGTCTGTAGGTACCGCAACAAAGAAATTGCGCTGGCGCAGCTTTCTGAAGTGAAGGCTCCGGTCCCGTGAGGTCACATCCACAATGGCCATGTCCAGCTTTTCCTGATGGAGTAGCTCCATCAAATCTCTGGCAGAGCCCTCAGTAATATGAAAGCGGTATCGATTGGAAGATTGTGCACAAGCTGCCATCTCTTGAGCCACCGCACTATCCAATGCGCCGGATACAAAACCAAGATGGATCACAACGGGCGCATTCTCCCGGCTGGACAGGAGTGTTTCTGTGGCCGCAGACAGCTCCTCCATGGCAGTGTCCACCTTTTTTTGGAAATACCGTCCCTCCTCTGTCAGGCGGATGTTACGCCCAACCTTTTCAAACAATTTGACACCCAACTCGTTTTCCAAGCTGCGTATGGCACTGCTCAAGGAAGGCTGTGAAATCTCCAGGCGGGCGGCTGCCAAGGTATAATGCTCCAATTGAGCAAGAACAGAAAAATACCGCAAATAATTGTAGTTCATGATTTGGCTCCAATCTATAGTTTATATCTATATATAAAATATCACAAACTTATTTATTTTGGCAAGAGGAAACATTATAATTTTTATCGTTAATGAATGCGCTTGCGCAAAACATAAGGAGGAAAGCACAATGGCAATCAATTTTGTTGATGGCAAGTATGTAGACGAGAAGGGCATGGTAAAGCTCGACCCCACCGTTTACAAGGACTGGCAGATCGCAGAGGAAGCAGAGAAGACCCTGCCCTCCGTAGACTTTTTCCGCCAGAAGCTGGGCCTGCTGGAGGACGAAATCATCCCCTACGGCAAGACCCCGAAGATT
>JBGVPJ010000004.1:0-4151 GCA_045126955.1 Faecousia sp. | reverse complement strand
TCATAGTCACGACCCCATACCGCAGAGAGAATATCCTCACGGGACAGAGTTCTATGCGGATTTTGCAGAAACAGCTTCAAAATCGTATATTCCACCTGCGTCAGGCGGATACGGTCACCCGCCTTATCTAGCGTATGATTCCGGACATTCATCACAAAGGGGCCCTGGATGATTAGATCGGACTCCATACCCCCATCGCCACCGATGCGCCGATAAAGAGCATCAATTCGAGCGGTCAGCTCCGCCGGAGAGAAGGGCTTGGTAACATAATCATCCGCGCCGGTCATAAGGCCGGTGACTTTATCTATTTCTTGAGCACGGGCAGTGAGCATAATAATACCAATCTGCTTGCTGGTTGCACGAATCCGGCGGCAAACCTCAAAGCCGTCAATATCCGGCAGCATCACATCCAAAATAGCAACACCGATATCCGGGTTTTGATGCAGCTTCTCCAATGCCTCCATTCCGGTGCCCGCTTCAACGACATCATATCCGCCACGCTTCAGATTGATAACTATGAAGCTGCGAATGTTTACTTCATCTTCCAAAATCAGTACTTTTTTCATCTTCATTCCTCTTTACATTTCTCCCATATTCCAATCCCGGTGTATTAGAGAAAAGCTTTGAACCAAGCTATTTTGTGTAACCCGATAATCAGCAGCAACGTTCTCTAGGGCAGCTGAATAAATAACCGTATCCGTCTTCAGCAGAACAAACCGCCCGTCTGCAACACTTTGCTCCTCCCGATTTTGACCGGTGAGCATGTGAATGGTCATTAGCTTCTGAGCACGGGAATACCCTACATTCCACAGATAGAATTCATAAGTATTTCCAAGACAACGCACGGAAATTCTAGGAGCCAGTATTTCGTCCAATACCAAATACCACCCACCTACAGAATCATAGTAGGTATAGAGCTTGTCTACAGTGCTTCCGTCACTTTTAAAGGCATACCAACGAATCAGATTCCGCTGTTCAGCCGTAGGCACGTCCTCAAGACGCACCATCCTCATGAGGTGGGGCAACTCCACAACGCCGTCGTTGTCTATATCGTCACCGTATACATAGTAATTGCGTAGGGTTTGGGTGCCAATATCAGAATCCCCAGCACGGCTTACATTGATAAGCAGTCCACTCTTTTCTGTGAACACATCTGTAATCAAAGAGACATTCTCTACAGAGCTTGCCACATAGACCGCAGGTTTTTCGTCATACAATCCACCTACCAAAATGCGCTTAATCTTGTCTGCAGGAGCAGCCATTTCCACCTCATTGGAGCGCTCCATCACACCGGATTGCACTCTATACAGCTCTGCAACACCGTTTTTTGTTTCCTCTTGACCGGGGCGTAAGACGAACAACTCACTCAAGCCGTTTTGGTCGAGATCAACTGCAGTAAAACCTCGATAATTGGTTGACATCAAAAGCTGTGCTTGACCGGCTGCAAAGGTATACACCGACACAGAGCGTACCAGCTGGTTACTGATTTGGCGGCCAATAACCAGCTCCACACCGGGATTTTTATCCATTTGGATATATTCCACCCGATCAAAAGCCGCACCGTTGCTTTCAATGGTGTCCATGTGAAAGAACTCATTTTTCACTCGATTCAGTACCAATATACGCAGTGGGAGTTCTGAGCTACCCTTGGTAAACACCAGATATTCCTGCTCACCGTCCCCATCCAAATCTGCCATTTGAACAGTTTGTTGGTTCTCGCCGGTAAGAGGTGCACAGAATTCAAGACCGTACATTGCATTTTCCAACACGGACTGCAAATTACTATAGGCCTCAGAACGCTTAGGAAGCTGATACATTTGATCTACCGTCCGCATGGAACAGCCGGTTAACAGCAGTGCTACCACAAGCACGATTATCAAACTCTTCACCCTCATGGTAACACCCCCTTCGTATTAGTATATCACATTCTTCTTAAAATGAAAAGCTATTTTACTACAACATTCTCCTGCCCCAACACCCTGGAAAGCTCTGTAAGCATCCGGCTATCAAGGGCACATGTACTTCCCCGGCGCTGTTTGGTATCTGCAAAGTAGACAACTACCTGGCTATTGCCCGGGAACATGTTCAAAATAGCACGAATTTTTCCAAACAGCGGCTCCTCCGCATTGGGAAGGCGCAGATAAAGCGTCCCTGTCTGTTGAACTGCAGGCGAGTGCTCCGGCTCCTGAGAGGGTTGATTATTTGCAAAATCCGACATGGGACGAGCCCGATTGATTACAATTTGGGGCTCCTTATCGTCCCGCATGGAAAGTCTTCCCACGATCACCACCGGCTGATTCTCCTTAAGATAGCCGCCGAACTGGCTCAACACATTGGAGAAAGCCAGCATCTCCACGGAGGCAGTATCATCCTCCAATGTCACATAAGCCATCATGGAGTTATTTCGGGTAGTCTTCATCTTGATAGACTGAACCACACCGGCAATGCTCACGATTTGATCGTCTTGATAGGTATTTTCCTCGTCCATCAGCGCACCGATGGGCACCACATGGGTACCCTTCAGCAGATGCCGATAATCATCCATGGGGTGGCCAGACAGGTAGATACCGGTGGTTTCCTTTTCCATCAGCATGAGGTCCGCCTTCTTCATCTCCGCCAGCTTCGGAATGGGGATTTCCACCGCAGCCTCTGTATCTTGAAGCATGGCAAACAGTCCCATCTGCCCCTCCAAATTTTTCTTTCGGGAGACGGCAATGGAATCCATCATGCTGTCATACACCGCCAGCAACTCACTGCGGTGATAACCGAAGCAGTCCATAGCGCCGCATTTAATAAAGTTCTCCACAGCTCGCTTATTCAGCTCGCCCTCTCCCATCCGTTGGATGAAATCCTCAAGGGATTGGAAGGGACCGCCCTCATTGCGCTTGGCAACCATGCTGCGGATAAGACCGCGACCTACATTTTTCACCGCTCCCAAACCAAAACGGATGGACTCCCCCTCCACGGCAAAGTTGTCCACAGAATGGTTTACATCGGGAGGCAGAGTTGCAATGCCCAAATCCTTACACTCGGCGATATAGCCGGAGATTTTGGTGGCAGAGTCCAGCACAGAGGTCATCAGCGCCGCCATATACTGTTTGGGATAGTGACACTTTAAGTATGCAGTCTGGTAGGACACCACCGCATAACACACCGCATGGGCTTTATTAAAGGCATAATTGGCAAAATCAACGATTTCATCATAAATGGACTGAGCCGCTTGTTCGCTGACACCCTTAGCAACCGCACCGGGTATCCCCTGCTCCTTATCACCGTAGACAAAGACGTTGCGCTCCGAGTCAATGACCTTCATTTTCTTTTTGGAAATGGCACGGCGGATGTTATCAGCCTGTCCCATGGTGTAGCCGCCCAAGGAACGGAAAATCTCAATGACCTGCTCCTGATAGACAATACAACCGTAGGTAACCTTCAAAATCGGCTCCAAAAGTGGTGTCTTATAGGTGATTTTCCGGTGGTCCAGTTTGTTGGCAATAAACGTAGGAATGGAATCCATAGGACCGGGTCGATAGAGTGCCACAATAGCCGTCAAATCCTCAATGGAAGTCGGTTTCATGTTGACACACACACCGGTAATACCCGCCGACTCCAACTGGAACACGCCCTGGGTTTTGCCCTCGGCAAGCATTTGGAAGGTAGCAGGGTCATCATCCGGCACCTTCGCGATATCAAAGTCCGGCTCAAGCTGGCGAATTTGCCGCTGAGCATCCTCAATAACCGTCAAGTTCCGCAGGCCCAAAAAGTCCATCTTAAGAAGTCCCAGTTCCTCAATGGTGGTCATAGTATATTGGGTGACGGTAGTATCGTCATTTCGGGACAGAGGCACATAGGTGTGCACCGGGTCGGCGGTAATCACCACACCGGCGGCGTGGGTGGAGGTATTTCTGGGCATACCCTCCAAGCTCATAGCGGTATCGATGAGGGTTTTGACCCGCTCATCTGCGTCATACATCTCCTTAAGCTTGGGAGAAATATTGAGCGCATCCTTTAAGGTAATATGCAACGGCATCGTGGGTACCAGCTTGGCAACCACATCTGTTTCCGCATAGGTAAAGTTCAGCGCACGGCCCACATCACGGATTGCACCACGGGCGGCCATCGTACCGAAGGTGGCAATCTGCGCCACATGGTCG
>JBGVPJ010000003.1:0-5903 GCA_045126955.1 Faecousia sp. | reverse complement strand
CGCAGCGGAAAGCCTCCCTCTGATGAGGGAGGTGGCAAAAATCTATTTGATTTTTGACGGAGGGAGAGAAACAAGCAGAGAAAATTCTCTCCCCCAGTCTTTTGCTTCGCAAAATCCAGCCCCCTCGTCAGAGGGGGCCTTGGTGCGTACCTAACCGCATCTGCGGTGGTGGGGCACCACACGCAAGCGAAAGAAAATTCAATGAGCCTATAGGCTCGGCAGGTTGTAGGCCCTAAGGGGGCTAGTGCATACCACCGGCATGGCCGGTGGTTATGATTTTTTTCGTTCAAACAGCAGTGCCAATGCCGCGCCCGCGGCGTAGCAGAGGATATCCCGCCAATCAAAGGTGGTGCCGATTAGAACCTTGAAAAAGGGAATGTTTTGCAGGCCTAAAAGCTCCACAATTCGGAAATACTGGGCGCCTTCCACAGCCGCCCCAAAGAGAAACAGCCACACCGGCAGCCATTTGATTTTTGTGGGAAAAACCGTCCGGATGGCAAAATAGAGCAATAGAATAACCAGCACATCCCCCACAAAGGGCCTTATAAAATTGTCGTGGACAAACAGAGCAATCACAACCTCCCCGAGGAAGATTGCAAGGGCAAGCAGTCCGTAGGTCAGCCTTGTTTTCATGGCGTTCTCCTTTGCGCATGTCTTTAAAGGCATTATACAGGATTTGGCGGAAGAACGCAAATAAATTCCGGGGATTCTTTGGTTGCCAAAGCCTTTGGGGTTTGCTATAATGAACCCATATAAAGGCATTTGCATAAAGGAGTATGTTTTGGATAATTATTTTCAGATGAATTTAACCCTCCGGCAGGTCAACGGGATATCCAATCTGGGCCTGGCCCATATTGGGGAC
Source organism: Faecousia sp. (assembly GCA_045126955.1). GTDB lineage: Bacteria > Bacillota > Clostridia > Oscillospirales > Oscillospiraceae > Faecousia. Next base: position 5,041 of record JBGVPJ010000003.1, on the reverse strand, counting down.
GGGGTGTATGAGCTGATGTGCCGCGCGTACCTGTGCGCAGAGGGCAATCAAACGGTGCTTAAGCTTCACAAAGACACCGTGTCCATGGTCAAAGCGCCGGCACAGGCGGCCTTTGCCGAAAAAATAAAGCCATATTTAACGGAGGAGGAGCAGGACTTCTTCCGACGGGGCAAAAATGCCCACACTCACGCCGCCCCCAAATCCGCCAGCCGTGCCCAGTATGCCAAGGCCACGGGCCTGGAGGCGCTGTTTGGTGCACTGTACCTGCTGGGACGGACGGAGCGCTTAAATGAACTGTTTGCAATCATGATGAAAGAGGACGCATAAATGGCCTTTGATGCTTTTGTTTTATCGGCGGTACTTTCGGAAATTCGGGAAAAGGCCGTCGGCGGCAGGATTGAGAAAATCCATCAACCCGGCCGGGACTCGGTGATTCTGCTGTTAAAATGTCAGCAGGGGCGGCAAAAACTCCTGTTTGCCATGAACCCCACCGCCCCCCGCCTGCATTTAACCGCCGCCAATCCGGAAAATCCGGCAGAGCCGCCTATGTTCTGTATGCTTTTGCGGAAGCACCTGAGCGGCGCCCGGCTTGCGGATATCGCTCAGCTTCCCATGGAGCGGTGCGCTCTGTTTACCTTTGACTGCATTGACGAGCTGGGCGACCCGATACAGAAAAAGCTGGTTGCCGAGCTGATGGGCAGAACCTGTAATCTGTACCTGTTGGGCGCTGACGGGCGGATTATCGACTGTCTGCGTCGGGTGGGTTTGGATGAAACCGCCAAGCGGCCGGCCTTGCCCGGAATGTATTATCAACTGCCGGAGCCTATTGAAAAACAGAATCCTGTGAATTTTACCGATTTTGCGGCCGTTCTCACCGCAAAAGGGGCGGATGTCCTGTCCGACCGGCTGATGGACACCTTCGGTGGTCTGTCCCCGCTGGTCTGTCGGGAGGCGGCGCTCTTTGCCGCCGGAGAGGTGGATGCCCGTGTGGACGGCATGGACATTGCCGCGGTTTCTGAAAAGCTTGCCCTGTTTTTTAGAGAGCATTTGACCTACCCTGCCCCGTACCTCTACTGCGCCCCCGACGGCACGCCCAAGCAGTTTGCCTTCTGTCCCATCCGCCAGTACGGCGGGTGCACCCGGGCAGAATCCTTTGGGGTATTGCTGGACGGCTTTTACACGGTTCGTGACCGAAAGGATGCCATGCGGCAAAAAAGCCAGAGTGTGCGCAAAACAGTGCAAAATCTGTGCCAGCGGCTGACCAAAAAGCTCGCTCTGCAGGAAAAAGAATGTGCAGAGGCCACTGGGCGGGAGCGACTGCGCCAGTTGGGGGATATACTCACGGCTAATCTCCACCGCATCCAAAAAGGGCAGACCAAGGTGACGGTGCAGGATTTTTACGACGAGAATATGGCGGAAATCCAGGTGCCTCTGTCGCCCGTCCTGTCTCCCCAGCAGAATGCCGCCAAGTTCTACAAGGACTACGCCCGCATGAAAACCGCCGAAAAGGAGCTGACAAAGCAGCTGGAGCTGGGTCGGCAGGAGCTGCAGTACCTGCAAAGTGTGCTGGAGGAGCTGAACCGTGCGGATACGGACGGAGAGCTGGAGGAGATTCGGCAGGAGCTGCAGGTCGGCGGGTATCTGAAGGCCGACTCCGGCAAGCGGCGGATGAAGCCGGTGAAGATTGCGCCTATGCGGTTTGAATCCACCGACGGCTATCCTATCTATGTGGGCCGGAACAACCGGCAAAACGATGAGCTGACCTTCCAATTGGCGCGGAAGGATGATATTTGGCTCCATGCCAGCAAGGTTCACGGCAGCCATGTGATTATTTCCTGCGGCGGCGTGACCCCTCCCGATGACACCGTCACCCAGGCGGCACAGCTGGCCGCCTATTATGCCGAAACGGTTGGCGGACAGAATGTCCCTGTGGATGTGGTGCCGGTGAAGCTGGTGAAGAAGACCCCGGACCGAAAACCCGGCATGGTGATTTACCACTCCCATCGGACGGTGATTGTCAACCCCTATGCAGAAATCGTGGTAGACCCTCTAAATGCAGAGAAAAAACCCACCCCACAGTAACTTCCTAAAAACGATTCGGGCGACTGCAGATGCAGCCGCCCGATGTCTTATTCTCCCGCCACTCTGGCGGTAATTCGCTTTAATGCGTAGACCATTGCTTCATAGGTTTCCTTAGACACCTTTTGAATGAAGTTATTTTCGTAGGCTGCTATGGCCTCCTGAATACGCATAATCCGCAGGGGCTTTCCTTCCTCGTGCTCGGTAAAAATGGGCACATAGGAGAAGCCGGTGATTTTGGTCTTGCCGGTTGCGTTATCCCGGGTGATCTCCAAGTCCAGCGCTACCGAGTACTCCGTACCGGACCGCACCCCGTCAGAGAGAAAGTCGCCTAGAGAATAGGCCACAAATTTTCCGGTTTCTTCGTCGTAGGTCATTTTCTGCACATAATGGGAATGGGTGCCGATGATGGCGTCCACGCCGTTTGCCTGCATCAGAGATACAATCTCCTTTTGGGAGGCGCTGATGGCATTGTTAAATTCGCTTCCCCAGTGAAGCAAAGCGATTACCAAATCCGGCTTTTCCTTGGATACGGCGGAGAGGATAGAGGTAATTTTGGCTTTGTTTACATTTTGATATGCACTGTCATAGTCGGTATACAGGACATTCACACAGTCTTCACTGCCTGCCGGCAGTGCCATACCGCCCATGCCCTTGGTAAACGCCACAAAGGCTAGCTTGATTCCATTCACTGTGCGGATGGTGTACCCCTTACCCTCTTGAAAGGCCTTGTTGGTGGGATAGACACCCAGTGGCTCCATTCCGGCGGCACGGATGCTGTCAATGGAGGTGGCAAGACCCGACAGGCCCTTGTTAATGGAATAGGAGTTGGCCATCTGCACCAAATCCACACCTGCTTTTTGCAAAGCCTCGGCCATGGATTGGGGCGCGGAGAAGGTGTCGCCGTAGGGTGCGTCGTACAGAGTGCCCTCAAAATTCACAGAGGAGATATCCGCATCGGCAAGCAGTGGTGCTATGTCCTTAAAAGTATCGGTGTATACATAAGAACTGCCGCCGGAGGCGACTGTCCGGTCATTGATATTCAAATCGCCAACTGCCACATAGTGGATTGTGGTGGTAGGAGGGAGGGATTCTTCCGTGCCGGTTGTGCCCCCTATGGAGGCAGAGGTGTTCTGCGTGGCAGTGGTCCCCTGCGTGGCGGAGATGCCCGGCTCCGGTTCTTTCCGGGAAATGCTGAAAATCAATATGCCGCAGGCAATCAACACCACCGCTGCAATGGGCAGTCGTATCAGCAGCTTTCTGTTTTGCGCCTGCTTGCGCTGCCGCTGGGTGGCTTTTTCTTCACGCAGACGCCTGCGCGCTTCCGGGTCATTCAGCATTGGGACACCTCCTTCGTTACAGTATGCAGTAATTGTACACTATTTTTGCCGGTTTCACAAGTCAAAAAAAGAAAAGCGCCCGGAAAACCTTTACACATTGGTTTTTTTGAGGTAGAATAGACGAAATAGGAGGTGCGTCGTATGTGCCGTGATACAAACGAGGAATTAAAACGCTTGGACGAGGCGTTGCAGGAGGAGAGTCTGCCCGCACCCGCAGAGGAAAAAGTTGAGGTATATAACACCGATAGAACAGATGAAGACTTAGAAGAATTTTCCAAAACAGTTATGACGGAAGAAAAGAAGAGCCTGACCGGATTGGCGGTCACGGTCATTGTGCTGTTGGCGGCCATTTTGGGTGTTATTGTTTTTTGGATGGTTCGCTACAGGGGTCTGTTTTTATGAGTACACCTATCGGACGATTTGCACCCACCCCCTCCGGGCGAATGCATCTTGGCAACGTGTTTGCAGGACTCATTGCCTGGCTTTCTGTGAAATCCCGGGGCGGAAGCATGGTTCTGCGGATGGAGGATTTGGACACCCAGCGCACCAGCAGGGAATTTGCGGAGGTTCTCCGCAGGGATTTACAGTGGCTGGGTCTTACTTGGGATGTGGAAACCCCACCCCAAAGCCAGCGAAGTCAGGTGTATGACAGGTACTTCACGCTTTTGGCGGATATGGGACTGCTGTACCCATGCTACTGCACCCGCAGTCAGCTCCACAGTGTCAATGCCCCCCATCTGTCCGACGGCACCTATGTCTATCCGGGTACCTGCCGGTATTTAACTCCGCAGCAGCAGGCGGCGTTTGGCCGTGCTCCCGCATGGCGTGTCACAGTGCCGGATAAAGGCTGGACTGTGGAGGATCGCGTGCAAGGGAATTACATGGAAAATTTGGCCACCGACTGCGGTGACTTTGTGGTACGCAGAGCGGACGGAGTATATGTATACCAGCTGGCGGTGACGGTGGATGACGGTGAGGCAGGTGTTACTGAGGTAGTCCGAGGCATGGATTTGTTAAGCTCTGCCCCCCGACAGATGTATCTGCAATCCCTGTTCGGCCTTCCCCACCCGGAGTATGGCCATGTGCCCATGCTGATGGCGCCGGATGGACGGCGATTAAGTAAGCGGGACAGGGATATGGATTTGGGCTTTTTACAGAACCATACCCGTCCGGAGACCCTGTTGGGACTGCTCGCCTACGCATCGGGACTGATTGACCGCCAGGAGGCGGTGTCTGCCGGTGAGCTTGCCGGGGAATTTTCTTGGCAGAAGCTGAGAAAAGAGAATATTTATTTGGATATCTCGCAGTTGCTGTAAGGCAATGGCGATATAATAAAGGAGGGCGTAAAATGTCAACAAAACCGATTTTGGTGGTAATGGCCGCCGGTATGGGCAGCCGTTACGGCGGACTCAAGCAGATTGACCCGGTGGGTAGCTGCGGTGAGGCCATTTTGGACTATTCCCTGTTTGATGCCCATGAGGCCGGCTTTGAAACAGCAGTTATCATCATCAAAGAGATGATTCGAAAGGATTTCATGGAAACCGTGGGCAAGCGGCTTGAAAAATGCCCCATGGAAATTCGTTATGCCTATCAGGAATTGGACAAAATTCCTGCCGGCTGCA
>JBGVPJ010000002.1:0-7071 GCA_045126955.1 Faecousia sp. | reverse complement strand
CAACCTGGTTATTTCCGACGCTTCCGGTATGTCTGTTCTGACTGCCTGGGCTGCCGGTAAGTTCTCCTCCTCCACCATCAAGAAGACCTTCGATGAGCTGGACCTGGAAAACAAGATCAAGAACCGTACCCTGATCATCCCCGGCAAGGTTGCCGTTATGAAGGGTGAGATTCAGGAGAAACTGCCCAACTGGAATGTTGTCGTCGGTCCTCTGGAGGCTGTTCAGCTGCCCAAGTACCTGAAGGATAAGGAGTACGAGGCTGCTGCCGCTGCCGCTGCTGCTGAGAATGCTGCTAAGGCTGCTACTGCCGGTGCTGCTGAGGTCAAGGAACTGTCCTTCGACGAGCTGCTGGCTACCAAGGTGCCTGCTATCGAAGTGGTTGACATGGGCGTTACCTATAAGGGACACAACCCCGAGTCCAAGACCTTCGTCACCATCGGCGAACGTATCCACTGCATCGCTCCCGCTATCCGCAAGGCTATGGACGAGCGTGACCCCGCTCCCATTCTGGAGCGTGCTGCTGCCCAGATTAAGGCCGGCGCTACCTATTTGGACGTGAATATCGGACCTGCTGAGAAGGATGGTCCCGAGCGTATGATGTGGGCCGTTAAGCTGCTGCAGGAGAACTTCAACAATGTTCCTCTGGCACTGGATACTGCCAACAAGAAGGCTATCGAAGCCGGTATCAAGGTCTACAACCGTACCAACGGCAAGCCCATCGTCAACTCTGCTGACGCCGGCTCCCGTATCAGCTACATCGACCTGGCTGCTGCCAACGATGCTATCTGTATCGCACTGTGCTCCGCTGACGGTATTGCCAAGGACAATGCTGAGCGCGAAATGCACTGCGACAACATGCTTGAGCGCGGTCTGTCCCTGGGCATGACCTCCGATGACCTGTGGTTTGACCCCCTGTTCCTGGTGGTCAAGGGTATGCAGGACAAGCAGATGGAAGTTCTGGAAGCCATCAAGATGTTCTCCGACAAGGGTCTGAAGTCCACCGGTGGTCTGTCCAACAACTCCAACGGCGCTCCCAAGAACGTCCGTCCCATCATGGACTCCGCTCTGGTCGCTATGTGTATGATGCAGGGTCTGACCTCCGCTATTGTCAACCCCAACGACCTGCGTCTGATGGAAACCATCAAGTCCTGCGATATCTTCAAGAATCACGTGCTGTACTCCGACAGCTATCTGGATCTGTAATTATTTCCCTGCACAATCGCCGGGAGGGAGTTGCCTCCCTCCCGGCAGTTTGCTTTTTTATATCCTCTACAGGGGATACCGCTGTGCAGCACAATATCCCTCAGTCAGCTAATGCTGACAGCTCCCTTTAGGCAAGAGGGCCTTTGGAGACGTATATTCAGCCTGCGGGCTTGATATAAAATGATATTTTTACAGGAGGAATTTACATGAGTGTATTAACCGACTTGATTTATGGTGGCAGCAATGCTGTTGCCGGTTTGACCGAGGGCGCTGTGAATGCAGCAATCGAAAAACACGGTGCTGACCATCCTGTCGCATTCCCCGATACCGCTTACTATTTCCCCACCATTTATGCTGCTACCGGCGTAAAGGTGAAGACGCTGGGCGACCTGACAGCCTGTGTGGGCGTACTGAAGAGCCTCATTACCAATCAAGAGGATTTGGGACAGGCGCTGAATGCCGGTCTTGCCACTGCTGTGGGCGCTGAAATCATTGAGGGCCTTAAGTACGCAGAGAGTGGCAACCCCTATGAGAACGAGTCCGGCATCGGCTTTGTGCCCGACCCCATTATCCGTTCTTTGGGCGTGCCTCTGGTTACCGGTGACATTCCCGGCGTGGCTGTGGTGCTGGGCAAGGCCGACAATGCAGAGGATGTGGTTAAGGTCGTTAAGGACTACCAGTCCAAGGGCATTATGACCTTTATGGTAGGCGACGTGATTGAGCAGTGTGCCGAGGGCGGCGTGCGCATGGGTCTTGAGTTCCGTGTGATTCCTCTGGGTCATGACGTGACCTCTGTTATTCATGTAGTTACTGTTGGTGTTCGTGCAGCGCTGATTTTCGGCAATGTCCAGCCCGGCGACTTGGGCGGCCTGCTGGAGTACACCAAGAACCGTGTTCCCGCATTCGTCAACACCTTCGGTGCCATTGACGCTGTAGTGGTTTCCGCCGGTGCCGGTGCCATCGCACTGGGCTTCCCTGTGGTGGTGGACATCGATTTGGGCGAAAATCAGGTACCCGGTGCGCTGGAATCCGTCTGTGACCATGCAGACACCGTAAAGAAGTCTCTGGAGCTGCGGAATATTAAGATTAAGACCACTGAGCTGCCCATCCCTGTGGCATTTGCCGCCGCATTTGAGGGCGAAATCATCCGTAAGGCCGATATGCATAACGAATGCTGGTCCTCCAAGAACCCCACCGCCGAGCTTGTGGTCATGCGGGAATTAAGCGAGATTGAGGATCACAAGATTCAGATTATCGGACCTGACCTGGATGAGGCCAAGGATTTGGCACTGGCCACCTTTGTGGAAGTTGCCGGCAAGAAAATGCAAGTGGACTTCGAGTCCGTTATCGAGCGGAAGTTCCATGCATGGTTCAACTACATGGAGGGTGTTATGCACACCGGCCAGCGCAATCAGGTGCGTGTGCGTGTAAGCAACGCCGCCTATGAGGCAGGCCTGCGGCTGAAGGACTTCGCGGAAGTGCTGTACGTTATGATTATGAACGAGTTTGACGCTGTGGTTGACAAGTGCCAGATTACCATTATTACCGATGCTGCACAGGCTGAAAAATTCCGTGACGAGGTGGCAATGCCCCGTTACGCCCAGCGTGATGACCGTCTTGCTTCTATGACCGACGAGGCTGTTGACCGTTACTATACCTGTATACTGTGTCAGTCCTTTGCGCCTGCTCACTGCTGCGTGGTTACCCCCGAGCGTTTGGGTCTGTGCGGCGCTGTCAGCTGGTTGGATGCTAAGGCCACCAACGAGCTGGATCCCAACGGCCCTTGCCAGCCCATTGAAAAGCTGGGCCTAATCGACGAGCGCACCGGCCGTTACGAGGAAGTCAACCGGATGATTAAGGAAGCCACCCACGGTGCCGTGGAGAATGTGACCCTGTACTCTATTTTGGAAGACCCCATGACCTCCTGCGGCTGCTTCGAGTGTATCTGCGGTATCGAGGCTGTGTCCTCCGGCGTGATTGTGGTCAACCGGGAATTCAAGGGCATGACCCCTGCCGGCATGACCTTCGGTGAACTGGCCTCTTGCACCGGCGGCGGTGTCCAGACCCCCGGCTTCATGGGCCATGGCCGTCACTTCATTGCCTCCAAGAAGTTCCTGGCTGCTGAGGGTGGCGTGGAGCGCATCGTGTGGATGCCTAAGGAACTGAAGGACGATGTAGCAGAGCGGCTGAACAAGACCGCACTTGAGCTGTACGGCATCGAAAACTTCGTGGACATGATTGCTGATGAAACTGTCACATGCGATGCAGAGGAACTGCTGAGCTGGCTGACCGAAAAGGGTCACCCGGTCCTTGGCTTGGAGCCTCTGATGTAATCAAAGAGAATTCTTAGTTAGTGCCGCAGTCTTTTGACTGCGGCACTAATTTGAATCCTGTGGAAATTGTAGACAATCGGTTTTGGGTATGATATAATCGTTGTAATAGTGAAACTATGGAAAAGTGAGGATTTTTCTGTGGCAAAAGTAATTTTCCAAATTGAAGGCGCGGCGGAAGTCGCAGTGGAATGCAATATTGGGGATAATCTGCTGGAGCTTGCCCGTCGTGCCAATGTGGCCATCGATGCTCCCTGCTCCGGTAACGGCTCCTGCGGCAAATGCCGGGTGAAGCTGGTGGAGGGCGAGGTGGAGACTATCCAATCCCGCCACATCAGTCAGGAAGAATTTGAGGCCGGCTGGCGGCTGTCCTGCAACTGCAAGGTAGTAGGGGACTGCACCGTATTTGTGCCGGATATTGCATCCGCCTACCAAAGCCGGATGAAGACTGCGGATTTGAGCAGCCCCAAGGAGATTGCCATTTTTGAGGACTGCCAAAATCAGCTGAAGGAAAGCGGCATTGAATTTACCAACAATTTCCGGGCGGTAGTTTTGCAATTGGCAGAGCCGACCTTGGACGATACCATGCCCGACAACGAGCGGCTCTCTTGGGCAATCCAGGAGGCTTTGGGTGTGGAAACTGTGGAAATCCCCTTTGCCGTGATGGTGAAGCTGGCCTCCACACTTCGGGAGCATCATTTTCATGTGTGTGTCAAGGGCGAGGTGCAGGGGGATACCTTCCTGTGCATGGAGATTTGCGGTCCCGAGGACACAGCTGTTGTGGGCTGTGCCATTGACATCGGCACTACCACCGTCACCATGGTGCTCACCGACTTGATTTCCGGACAGCTGTTGGCCAAGGGCTCTTCCGGTAACGGACAGATTCGTTATGGCGCGGATGTGATCAACCGGATTATTGAGCAGGGAAGACCGGGCGGTAAGAAAAAACTGCAGGATGCCATTGTGAAAGAGACCCTCAATCCCATCATTGCCGGCCTGTGTAAGACCGCCAATATCTCCCCAAGAAGTATTTTGCGGCTGTGCGTGGCGGCCAATACCACCATGAACCACCTGTTTGTGGGCGTGGATGCAGAACCCGTGCGCATGGAGCCCTATATTCCTAGTTTCTTTGGCTGGGAGGGACTGACTGCCGGTGATTTAAAACTGCCGGTAAACCCCTTGGCAGCCATTCGAATTGCTCCCAATATCGGCTCTTATGTGGGCGGCGACATTACCGCCGGTACACTGGCCACCGGCTTGTGGGACAAGGATGAAATGAGCCTGTTTATCGATTTGGGTACCAACGGTGAGATTGTCTTCGGTAACCGGGACTTTATGATGTCCTGCGCCTGCTCTGCCGGTCCTGCCTTTGAAGGCGGTGACATCTCCTGTGGTATGCGTGCCACCGACGGTGCCATCGAAGCCTGCGTGATTGATAAGGTTACCATGAATCCCACCCTCACCATCGTGGGTGATGCGGGCCAAAGGGCAGTGGGTATTTGCGGCTCCGGCATTATTGATATTATTTCCGAGTTGTTCCGTTGTGGTATTATCAATGCCAAGGGTTTGTTCGTGCGGGAGGGTGACCGGGTTCTGCGGGATGCCCACGGCATGGGTCGCTTCCTGCTGGTAACTGCCGCTGAATCCGAAACCGGACGGGAGATTTCCATCAACGAGGTGGATATCGATAACTTTATCCGTGCTAAGGGTGCCATTTTCTCTGCCATCGACACCCTGTTAAGTGCGGTGGATATGACGGTGGACTGCATCGATAAGGTGTATGTGGCCGGTGGTATCGGCTCCGGCATCAATATGAAAAACTCTGTCAATATCGGCATGCTGCCGGATGTGGAGCTGGACAAATATCAGTATATCGGAAATTCCTCCCTCACGGGGGCATATGCCATGGTAATGAGTGATCAAGCTGACAGCAAGTGCACCGAGTTGGGTGCAAACATGACCTACTTGGAGCTATCCACCCACCCGGGCTATATGGATGCCTTTGTGGCGGCCTGCTTCCTACCCCATACGGATAGCAGACTTTTCCCTAATTCGGTTCAGGAGATGTAGTATGCAGATTGAGAATCATAAAGAAGAAGTGCCCTTTGCCTATTATGAGGAGAAGTTTCGGGAATTAAATCCGGAGGCTGTGACTGCGCGGCTGTCGGATGTGGTGTGGGATGGAAATAGCTTTGTGTTGAAGTTATTGGGCAGAGAGTTTGCCATTACCCATCCGGATTATACCATCATCCCTAAGGACGGGGGAAAAGTGCCCCCGTTACCAACCCAGACCTTCCTGTTGCGGTACCTTTTGGAATGTAAGGATGTGGCGTGGAAGAGCCAGTGGAAGACATTTCGGGAGATGCCTTGGGGTGAGATGTACATCAAGCCTTATACAGGGCGTGTGCTGACCCGGGCGGCCTTTACCTTTGGCACACGGCTGGATGCTTTTCGGGCGGCGGCGGAGCGCATGGGTGCGATCCCTGTTCCCCACGGGGATGCCGGCTACCTGTTTGAGCTGGTGGGTGGCTACCGGATGCAGATTTTGGCATGGGCGGGGGATGAGGAGTTTCCTCCCAATGCACAGGTGCTGTACTCGGACAATTTTGCTGAAGGCTTTGCCGCTGAGGACAGAGTGGTGGCAGGCGATATTCTCATCTCCACCATCAAGGCGAATATGTAACAACAAACCCACCTCGTTTTGAGTGGTTATGAAGGTAGCTTTTAAAAGCTGCCCTCATTTTGCGTGGTTTATGTTGCACTTGTTTTTAAATTATGGATACAGCATAATGAAATCGGAAGGATTCCGCTTTACCCATGGGGGATATACCAAATGAAAGCGGAATAACATAAAAAGGAGAAAATATATGTTTCTATTTAGCAAAAAAAAGAAATGAATGTTACTGCAGCAGAAAACTTTTGGAAGTGGTTTGCTGAAAACGAAGAATGGATTAAAGATAATATCAAAACAAATGGTATGAGTGTTATAAATGCTATTGATGCGAAACTAACGCCTGTATTTCCGCAATTCAAGAAAGAGATAGAATTTCAACTTGGATTCAATAATGGCATTGGCGAATTTTTCTTCTTCCACTTTGGAAATAAAAACTTGATTAGAGATGCAAAACAATTAGCAGAAATGATGCCGGCAACACTTAAATCAAGTTGGAAGTTTGTTGCAGAAAAATAAGTATACATATACAAAGGAACTAAAAATATGGATGTTCAAAATTATAAAAATCAATTACAAGAAACGGTTATTTGTTCAATGTTGGAGTATGTTGAAGAAGTTGAGGATTGCGGATTTGCAAAAAAAGACATTGAAAAATGTGAATCTTTAATTCTCAAATATCTACTTGCACTTGAGCAGATTAAAACACCCACTAACAAAGAAATTATGAAGCACGTTAAATCATTGGTTTTGGCGTTAAACAAGCTTAACGAAAAAACTGATTACTGCTTGTTGGAAACAGAAGAAAGAGAGTCTATTTGGGAAATTATTCAAAATAGCGCCGTTGAATGTGGATTGGTAGACCC
>JBGVPJ010000001.1:0-2111 GCA_045126955.1 Faecousia sp. | reverse complement strand
CCGAGAATGGTACCGCCTACCCAGTAGCAGTGGTCGAAGAGGGAGACCAGGAAGCAGTAGCCGTGGCGGGAGGCATCGTCCGACTCCTGGATTTGGGAAACCAGCGAATAAGTTTCGTCCGTCAGGGCAAAAATAAGGTAGGGCTTTTTCGGAGCACCTTTGTAACGCTCCACCATGGAAATGCCGTAAAATAAATGCCGGGCATTGACCACAAAAGCCGTCAGGGCAGCTGTCAGAAGCCCCGCCCCGGAGGCCAGCAGGGGAACGGCCACATACTGCATGGAGCCTGCATAAATAAACAAACTCATGGCAGCAGCCCAGAGAACGCCAAAGCCGTTCTGATGCATCAAAATACCGAAACCAAATCCCAGAAACACATACCCGGTCATCACCGGCACAGTATCCAGAAACGCAGTTCGGACAGTTGTTTTTGTCATAAAAGATCCTCTTGTGAAAAAGAATGATGTTTTTTTATTATATTCTCTGACGGAAAATATGTCAACGCTTCGACAAAAAATAAAAGCTTGACAAATGCAAAAAGCTATGCTATAATACCCAAGCACTCAAGGAGTGCACCGAATATCGCGGAGTAGAGCAGTTGGAAGCTCGTCGGGCTCATAACCCGGAGGTCGTAGGTTCGAGTCCTGCCTCCGCAACCATAAAAAACACCGGATTTCGAAAGAAATCCGGTGTTTTTCTAACTTTTCAACCCAAAATGGAAGTTCCGAAACCTTCGATTGGGGTTAGTTTGGGGTTATGTGCAACCTGCACAAAGGAAAAAACCGAACTTTTTTGATGTTTTTTGCCGGATAGAGAAGTGATTTCACTTTATCACGAAAAGTTTGGAAAATATAGTTTTTTAAAACCGTGGGGTTAATTTGGGGTTAGTGCCCGCTGAAAATAACTGAATTTGAACGTTATTTCCTGTTTGCGAACACACCAGCACGGACTTCGGAGGCGGTTGCCCGGGCGACTGCGATCTGGTGCGCGTAGATCAGTGCTGTGGTATTGGCATTTGCATGGCCCATTTCTGCAGCGGTTGTTACCAAGTCTACACCATTGGCAATCATGGTAGAAGCAGCTGTATGCCGGAAAGCATGGGGATGGATGTGGGGAAGATCATGCTTTCTGCTGAAGTTACGCAGCCAATCTGTGATGCTGTCAGGATGCATGGCCGAACCATCATCCCGAACAAACACATAGGGGGAGTCTGCCCACCGGTCACCGTTATCCTCTTTCAGCTGCTCATAGGTTTCCTTCCACTGTCGTAAAACAGCCAGAGTTTGGGGCGCAATTTTGATGGCCCGGACTTCATTGGTTTTTGTGGTATCTTCGTAGATGCCGCAGTTTGCAGAGTAGAGAAGGTTAGAGTCAATGGTGATAACACTGGTATCAAAATTCACCCGGCTCCACTTTAATCCCATGATTTCACCCCGGCGGCAACCGGTGTCAATGAGCAAATAGGAGATGGCCTTCCATTTGATGGGAGCTTCTTCCAGGGTATTCAAAATTTCATCCATTTCCTCCGGCTGATAATAGTCAGGAGAAGATCGCTTCGCTTTGGGAGGCGTTGCCTTCTCGGCAGGATTGTAGGGAATGAGCAATTCCTTCTCGGCCTGTGCCAGAATGCTGGAAATCAGGCGATGGTGCTCAATAATGGTTTTAGTGGCCAGAGGCGTTGTATTATCCTGGAAGGTAAACAAATCCTTCGGGGAGGCATTTAAAGCTGCCGCAATGGCTTCTGCGGTGGCAATTCGGAGAGGATCGCCTCGCATGGCAGCCGTAATGGTGCTTGCGGCAACTCCGGCACGCCGCCCCAGCTCAGCCTTGGAGATTTTCTCTCTTTTGAATCTGGTAGTTAGTGTACGCTTTGCGATTGCTCTTGCGCTGTCACTTCTGACGGCATTTTCGGTCATGTACTTGTAGAAGTCATTCAGATGCTGAGGACGGATATTGCAGATTTTCAGATGGCCGATAGCCTCGTTGATCCGGGGCAGCATATCCAGGTAGCGGTCCATGGTGCTGGTTTTAACTCCGGTGCGTTCCTTTAATTCCAGAACATACTGAGCATATTCAGCAAAGGTTTGGTTGTTGTCAAAGTTGTAGCCTTT